>JBPCOJ010000004.1:0-73211 GCA_051000345.1 Pyrinomonadaceae bacterium
CGCGTCTCGCAGCTTTATACTTTTGAAGGACTCAAGCGCGAAGCGACGGAGAGCGCGCACTTCGGCGACATCGTGGCGCTCGCCGGAATGGAAGGCATCGAAATCGGCGAGACCATCACGAGCGTAGACAATCCGCAAAGGCTTCCCGTCATCGCCGTCGATGAGCCGACGATCTCCATGATCTTCGGCGTCAATAATTCACCGTTCGCCGGACGCGAAGGCAAGTACGTCACGTCCAGACAAATCGGTGAGCGGCTCGACAAGGAAACACTCGGCAACGTCGCCATCCGCGTCGAGCCGACTGATTTGCCCGATCAATTCAAAGTATCCGGGCGCGGCGAACTGCAACTCGCAATTTTGATCGAGATGATGCGGCGCGACAATTATGAATTGCAGGTGTCGAAGCCGGAAGTTATCACGCAAAAAGTTGACGGCAAATTGCTGGAGCCTATCGAGCAAGTCGTCGTCGATTGTCCTGATGAATTTATCGGCGTCGTGACGGAAGCGATGGGGCGTCGCAAAGGCCAGATGATGAAGATGGTCAATCACGGCACGGGGCGTGTGCGGCTAGAGTTTGAAGCGCCGTCGCGCGGGATGATCGGCTTTCGCGGAGAGTTTCTGACGGAGACGAAGGGAACGGGCTTGCTCAACACTTTGTTTCTGCGCTTCGACGAATGGCAGGGTGAGATGCGCGGGCGCGCGACAGGCTCGCTTGTTTCAGACCGCACGGGCGACACGACGACTTACGCGCTCTTTAATTTGCAAGAACGCGGCACGCTCTTCGTTCGTCCCGGCGTGCGGGTTTACGAAGGCATGGTGATCGGCGAGAACGCTCGCGCCGTCGATTTGGATGTTAATGCGATCAAGGAAAAAAAGTTGACGAACATGCGCGCCGCTTCCGCAGACGACGCGATGCGCCTCGTTCCCGTCAAGGAACTATCGCTCGAACAAGCGCTCGAATTTATCGCCGATGATGAACTCGTCGAAGTCACTCCGCAATCAATCCGCCTACGCAAACGCGTCCTGCGCGCCAACGAACGCCCGAAGCGCAAGGAAGCGTAAAACAACAGTATTCAGGAGTCAGAAGTCAGGAGACAGAATCAAAGGCGGGAAGTAATAGCGCAATCAACATGAAGCGAACGTAATTGCCGATGCTTCTTCATTCTGACTTTTGTCTACTGTCCACTGACTTCTGCGTTTCCTCTTCTTCCACTTCCTTCGCCGGATCGTAAATTTCATAATTTGTCGCGTCGTCGTAGTAGTAGCTGCGCCTTGATTTTTTATCATCGGCGACGGGCGGCGCATCCGTGTGTTCTGTTGTATCATCCGTTTGTTCGCTCATGTGTCGTCTCCTTCGATTGAAGTTCACGAACGAAAATCTATCACACAAACCGGAAAATTTATGTCGATGCACAGAAACAAAAAAGCGCAGTTGGCCTTTGCGCTGATCGTCGCCGTCGCTTGCCGATTCACGCCCGTAGCGGCGCAGGGTACTTCCAACGGCAATGCCGCCGCCGCACAGCTTACGGTGCGCGAGATTATGGCGGAACCCTCGCTCGCGGGGATGCGTCCCGAAGGCGAAAGGATTTCGCCGGACGGCACGCTCGCGGCCTTTTTGTGGAGCGCGCAGGGACGCGAACCGCGCGATCTCTACGTTGTGCAAACGAGCGGCGAAGATAAGCCGAAACTTCTGGCGCGCGCCGTCGATAAGCCGCAGGATTCGCGCCCAAACGCAACGACCACAAACACCGCCGCCACACGCGATGAAGCGCGCACGGACAGCCGCAGGGAAGAACGCGCCATGCAGCGCGATGCGGCACAAGGTTCGCGCGAGCAGAGCTTCAGCGGATTAGAGTGGTCGCCGGATGCGAAGCGTTTGTTATTTTCCAGAGGCGGCGATCTTTACATCATAGGCGTTCGTGACGCCGCGCCTGCGCCGCGACGTTTGACGCGCACGGCGACGCCGGAATTAGGCGCGCGCTGGCTCTCTGACAATCACCGCATTCTTTATCAATCGTCCGGGAATCTTTTTGTGCTCGATGTCGATCAAGCCTCGCTTGTGCAATTAACGCGCGAAGGAAGCGGCGGCAGCGGCGCGCAACAGAATGGAGGACAGCAGACAGCGACAGCAGCAGCGGGCGCGTTGTCAATCACGGGCGCGCAGGTTTCAGATGACGGCAAACGCGTTGCCTACATCGTCTCCGATTCTTCAAAGCAGCGTGCGCTGTTCGTGCCGGATTACACGGGCGAATTTGTGGCGGCTCCGACGGTGCGTCGTGGTTGGACGGAACAACGCGTGCAAGTCGTTTCGAGCGACGGCGCACAGGAACGCCCGACGCTCGTTAAGCTGCCGAACGCGGAAGGCGTTTCCTATCTTCGCGGCGTTCGCTGGACGCAGGACAACACCGCGCTCGTCATTGACCGCATTGACCGCGATACGAAACGCCGCCAGATTTTTCTCGCCGTCGTCGGCGCTCGCGGCGACGCGCTTGCCAATGAAACGACTGCCACGCTCGTCGATGAAGAAACGGATGCGAAGTGGATTGCGCCGCTCTCGCGCATCGTCGAGCCTTCGCCGAAAAACAATCAACTTCTCTTTGCTTCGGAGCGCGACGGGTTTAATCATTTGTATCTTGCGCCGCTCAATCGAAACAGCGCGGGCGGCGCATCGGCACAAAGCAACGCGGCTTCCGGCGTGTCGAACGCATCAAGTGTGCGGCAACTGACGCGCGGCAATTGGGAAGTGAATTGGGCGAGTTGGCTGCCGGACGGCGAGCGCGTCGTGTATTCGTCAACCGAAGTTTCAACCGCCGAACGCCATTTATATATACTCGATGTGCGCACGAACGAAACAAAACGATTGCCGACTGCCGCTGGCATGAACACAGACCCGCAGCTTGCGAAAAACGGCGCGGCGTTGCTTTATCAACATTCGGAATACAACCTGCCGAACGATCTGTATGCGCTGCGCGTCGATGCAGTGTCACCGCAATCCGTTAAGCCGAAACAATTGACGGACACTGTGTCCGCGCGCTTCAGGCAAATCAATTGGACGCGCCCGCAGTTTTTCGAGTACGCAGCCAAAGACGGTAAGCGCGTGAAGGCGCGCGTTTACACTCCGCCGGATTTTGACAACACGAAAAAATATCCGGCGATTGTCTTTGTGCATGGCGCGGGTTATTTGCAGAACGTCGTCAACGGCTGGAACAATTATTACCGCGAGGCGATGTTCAATCACATACTCGCCGCGCGCGGCTACGTCGTGCTCGATCTCGATTACAGAGGCTCGCTCGGTTACGGGCGCGAGTGGCGCACGGACGTATACGATTTCCTCGGCGGACTTGATTTGCAAGACGAACTCGACGGCATTGATTACATCGTCAAAAATTACGCGGTTGACTCGGCGCGCGTCGGCATGTACGGCGGCTCATACGGTGGCTTCATGGCGGAGATGGCGGCGATGCGCGCGCCCGAACACATCGCGTGCGCAGCGGCTTTGCGTCCCGTCGCCGATTGGAAAAATTATTATGCTTCGTCGCCCATCTACACAGCCGAACGGCTCGGCTTCCCGGATAAAAACACGGAAGCCTATCGCCGCAGTTCACCGATTACTTACGCAGACAAATTGCAGCGCCCGCTCCTGATCCTGCACGGCGTGGTGGATGACAACGTGTTTTTCCAAGACAGCGTGCAACTCGTCGAGAAGCTAATCGAATTAGGGAAAACGGATTACTTCGACGTGATGTTTTACCCGAAAGAAAGCCACAGCTTCACCAAGCCCGAAAGCTGGACGGACGAGTACGAACGCATACTCAAATTCTTCGACGCGCATCTGCGAAGCTGACCTGTATATCAGAGTTGGACGGCTACCTCTTGCTGGCACAAGGTTATACATTTTAATATCGTCTCATGTACATAAGACACAACCATCAGCCTAAAGACATAGCGCACGCTCACGATCTGATTCGCCGTAATATGTTCGCTACCCTTATCGGCGTATCGCCGGATGGTCTGATTGCTTCCCACCTACCGTTCATGTTCGACCCTGAGCGCGGCGAGCATGGCACGCTTATTTCGCACATGGCGCGTGCTAACCCTCACGCTGCCCTGCTCGGCGTCGGACAGGAAATGTTTGTTATCTTCATGGGCGCGCATGGCTATATGTCACCGTCTTGGTATCCAGAGCGTGGGAGCGCGCCAGCGTGGAACTATGCTGCCGTTCACTGCTACGGCAAACCCGTAGTTCAATCAGCAATTGACTCGGAACGAAACATAAACGACCTCGTTAGGCTCATGGAAGAAGGGCGTCCTAATCAGTGGACAGTGAACGATCTTGGTGAAGGCGGTGTGGCGGAAGCATTGCCAAGAATAGTTTGCTTTGAGATTGAAGTGAATCGCATGGAAGCCAAGTTCAAGATGGCGCAGGGCGAACATCCTGCTAACTTAAGTGCAGCTATAGCCGAACTCGAAAGTGAAGGTCGAATTGAACTTGCGGAGTATATGCGAGAGTACAATAATATGCCGAAATAAAGTATGCTCTATTATCTGCCGTCCAACAAGCCCTTGCAGCCGACTGCTAGATTGCGTGGCTTTCACTAATGTTCCGCACGTTCAGGCTAATTGCTTTTTGCTCGCGGCAAAGGAAATCAAGCGCTGTCTTTTCAATTACCAAAATTGTATCCGATCACGGACATGCGGCTCTCCGGGCTATCACACGCGGAGCAGATTGTGCGTCTTAGCGCGGGCGGCGCGACGCTCGTTCAATTGCGGGAAAAGCATTTGGACGCGCGGGAGTTTTATGTGCAAGCTAAAGCCGCGCTCGATGCGGCGCGTGAGTGCGGCGTGCGTTTAATCATCAATGACCGTGTGGACATTGCGCTCGCGCTTCAAGCCGACGGCGTACACTTGGGACAGGATGATTTGCCGCCCGAAGCCGCGCGCCGCATTCTGGGAGAAACGGCGATCATAGGTTTTTCCACGCACAATCTGGATCAAGCGCGCGAAGCCGCCACGCTGCCCGTCGATTACATTGCCATCGGCCCCATTTTCGAGACCTCATCGAAGGAAAATCCAGACCCAAAACTTGGCACTGATGCCTTGAAAACGGTGCGCGCAATAGTCGGCAGGAAGCCGCTTGTTGCCATCGGCGGCATCAGCGCGGAAACGGCGCAAGCAACGCTCGATGCAGGCGCGGATTCCATCGCAGTCATTAGCTTGCTGCTCGCTGAACCGAAAAAAATCGCCGAAAGAACACGCGAACTCTTCGACAAGCTCAAGTAAACATGTCTTAATAATTCGATAAACAAATTTTGCTTGCGTTTGTTTTGGTTTTACGCGACAATCAACTCGTCTTGCCGCAGCAGGGCAATTGCCCGTCCTGCTTGCGGCTCGATTCTTCAATCCGAGTCTTTTTATAAAACCCGCCCTGTCCGTATGTCGCGGCCTTTTAACTCCCCGTTTGTGGTTGCGAAAGAAATGGAGTGTCCTTCAAAGTGAGCTTCTTCGATCTGCCGCCCGTCATCGAGCGCATGTTGCTCGTCTCCGACAAAATCTCCGATCTGAATTTCAGCGTCGGCCAGCAACCGCAAGTCGAGATAAACGGCAAGCTGACGCCCGTGCAGCCGCTCGGACTTCAGCGCCTGACGCCGTATCAAACCGAACTCATTGCGATGAGCCTGATGCACGGCAACCCGGATGCCGCCGAAAGGCTCGTGCAATCAGGCACGGCAGATTTGAGTTACAGCCTGCCCTCGCGCACGCGCTTTCGCGTCAACATCTTTTTGCAGCGCGGCACTTACTCGATTGTAATGCGCGTGATTCCGACGGATGTGCCGAGCATTAAATCACTTTCCTTGCCGCCGCAGCTTGCCGACATCGCCGAACTGCGCAACGGAATCGTTCTTTTGACGGGGCCGACCGGATCGGGCAAAAGCTCCACGCTCGCCGCCATCATCGACACTATCAACGAAACGAAGCAGTATCACGTCGTCACCATCGAAGACCCTATCGAGTTTTTGCACGCGCATAAAAGTTCTACCATCAACCAGCGCGAAGTCGGCTCCGACACGAAGGACTTTCCGTCCGCACTGCGTGCTGCCTTGCGACAAGCGCCGAAGGTTATTTTAATCGGCGAAATGCGCGATCAAGAAACAACGGAAATCGCGCTCGAAGCTGCCGAGACAGGCCACCTAGTGCTATCGACCTTGCACACGATTGATGCCTCTAAAACAGTTGACCGCATCATCGGTTTGTATCCGAAGAACGAGGAGCACGTAATCCGCACGCGGCTTGCGCAAACCTTTCGCTACATCGTTTCGCAGCGTCTTATTCCGCGCGCAGACGGACGCGGGCGCATCGCTGCCGTCGAGATTTTGAGGTCGAGTCCGCGCACCCGCGAGTATATCGAAGCGGGCGAGGCCGAAGGCAAGTCCTTGCTGGATGCGATGCGCGACGGCAAACTAGATGGAATGCAGAATTTCGACAACGTCATCAAAGACATGATTGACCGTAAGATAATAACGATGGAAGACGGCTTGAGCTTTGCGACTAATCAAAACAACTTGATGCTCGCGCTCAAAGGCCTAGACGCTTCCGGCGATTTCATAAGTGACGGAGGAGGAGCAGCGCCACCCACCGCCAAAGCGTCCGCCGGTTTCGGCTCTATGTTGAGCATGATCGAATAACTCCCGTAACAAAATAAACGCTTGTGCCATGAACGATGAATGGCTCGTTAAGAAAGGCTCACGGCTTATCGTTTTCTCGTTCGGCGCGCATCGTTTCTCGTTTGCTTAATTATCACTCCTATCTTTTTTACACCTTACCGGATTCACGCTTATGCTCTTAATTTGTTCTTCCTGCGCGACGCGCTTGCAGCTCGATGACGCGAAAATCCCCGCGCATTCGTTTACCATCAAATGCCCGAAATGCCAGACGCCCATCATCTCGCACGCGCCCGCCGCCGCCGCGACAAAAGCGACACAGACGATGCCTGACTCGCTTGCTCCGGCAGCCGCTTCGACGAGCGACAGCGGCGGCAGCAGCAGCGTCGCGCAAGACGTTTCCGCCGCGCCGCATTTTGAGAGGCCGAAGCCAGCACCTATTTTTGAACAGGAAGAAGACATGAATAACCACGCATCACAAAGCGACAATGAAGACGCTGCGGCCGCACCGTCCGAGATGAGCGAATTGACGCGCGTGCTGACGACTTTGCTGCAACGCGGTGCCGCACAGCCGACAGACAAACAGCGCAACGCTTCGCGTCTTACATGGGAGCGCCGCCGCGCGCTCGTCTGTGTTGCCGAAGGCGTACAGCGCGAAGCAGTGGCGCGCGCGCTTGCGCAAAATGATTACCAGACATTCGTTGCCGAAGAGGTCACGCAGGCGCTCGAAAGAATGCGCGAGGAACGCATGGATGTGGTCGTGCTCGACAAGGACTTCGATCCGTTGGAGCAGGGCGCGGCCTTCGTCACGCGTGAAGTAAATACCTTGCGCCCGGTAGAACGAAGACGGCTTTTCTTCGTCAGCTTCAACTCCTCTGCACGCACGGGCGACACGCACGCAGCCTTTATCAACAATGTCAATCTGGTCGTCAATCCGGCGGACATCGAAAATCTTCCGCGCGCGCTCGAACGCGCCGTCCGCGATTACAACGATCTTTACAGCGACTTCAACAACGCGCTCAACGTCGCCGCGCTGTAAGCGAGTCAGCTTATTTTGGACGAATGAAAAAGGGAGACCGAAGATATATCTTCGGTCTCCCTTTTATCTTTTGCGATGCGAAGGTTAGAGCTTCCACTGTGTCAGGCGCGTTTGATGTTGCGCGCGGACTGCGCTTTCGGCGTCGCTTCGGTTGCATCCTGTTCGCTTTTGGCGTCTGCTTTGCCAGCTTCGTTCTTTGTTTTTTCACCGCGCGCAGTGATGCGCCGGTCGAGGTCTGCGATTTGTTCGGGCGTCAAGCGGTAGATGTTCGGCTGGCTGTGATAAACCTTTGCGCCTGTGACGATGTCCGCGACTTTGAAGCCCAAGCCTTCAGCCTTTGCAATCAATTCCTGAACGGTCATCGGCGGCGGAACCAAACTAAGCGGCGAAGGTTTTTCTTCGAGCGTTTCGGGAACAATCTGCGGGCGCGGCGCGTTCATCGGCAAATCCGCTCCCGTCTCGCGCGCCATGTGGTCTAGGAAATCTTTGAACGTCACATCGCCCGTCATCTCGTAGCCGACCTCAAACGCGGGGCTGTTGCTCTTGACGATTTGAAACACGCGCGTAATTTCGCCGACGCGTTCCTGCAACGAAACTTCCACCATCACATCTACGAAATATTCGAGGCCGCTCGCCGTCATCGGCAGCACGCGCCCGATCTCATTGTCCTCTTTGGCTTCCTTGCCCTTCGCCGGAATCTGGTCAACGATCACGACGGACTTGCCGCTCTCTATGCACAACTTGCGCAGCACGCCCTGCAGCACCATTTGATCCGCCGCGAGTTCTTCGGCATTGGGCTGCGCAAGATGATCGCCCGTGCGTTCGCGCACCGCCGCGACCATTTCAGAATGCTTCGCGCTGAAATAAGATGCCCACGAATCCAATGCAAAGCAGCCGTAGTTCTGCTCGCGTCCTTCGCCCGACAAAGCCCACTCGATAAATTCCGGCAATTCGTCGGGCTGCTCTATTTCGAGGCCGTCGAAGTCCGTGCCGACGCCCCTCAAAAGACGCGACTTGCGCTCGACATCGAAGATGCAGAGGCGACCCAATCCGGCTTCGCTCATGCTGCGTATGAAATGACTTTTGCCGACGCCCGCGCCGCCGCGCACGGCCATCACAAGCCGCTGCTGTCTGGGGCGACGACTAAGCGGATTAACTTTCGGTTTCGTTGTTGTGCTCATTATGCTTCACACCTCATTCATCAAATTTCCGGCGTTGCCGTGATCGTAAGCAAAAGGAATCTGTTTCTTCGTAAATCAGCGATGTCTCAAAAACAGCGAGAGTCTAACACGTTCGGAGCAAAAGTAAAACAAAATTTCACGGATGAAACACGAGGTTTGCTAATTCCTCTTCCAACGCTGGAGCTGAGATGCGCCGCGCGAAAAGCTTCCAACCTGAACTTTAGAATGCTTCATAAGAGCCACTCTATCGCGGCGTCATCTCCAGCGACTTGTTGGGCGCGGCGTAAGATGCTGATTTCCGGCTCTCCGACACAGACAACATCAACAATATGGTTCAAGCAATTGATTCCATAATGATTCAACTTTCCGGGATAGTCGTCAGAGGCGAACGTCGCCACTCGCACATAATCTAGAAAACGCGATTTTGAGTACACACAAAACAGACGCCCCGTAAACTCTTCCGACTCATTCTGCCCTACATCATATGACTCGTTCATTACGGCATACGCCACATAGCTGCCAAATAAGACTTCGTAGGCATAGCAAGATTCATCGGAGACAATAGACTTAGCGCCAGATAAAGTAACGTCCCCAATTTTCATATCTTCGGGCTCGCCACTAGCCCGCGCTTCTTCGATCACGAGCCGAAGCACATTGTCCTCCGGCTCACCAATCTCAGTGAGATAAAGGTATGTGTGACGATCAATTTGCTCGATTAGATTCATAAAGAGTAAGCGCCCAACTAAAATTATACAGCTCGCCGGATGCAATTATACATTTCGCTCAAGCGTCTTCAGCAACATCCGCCGGAGTTAGATTGATCGGTTGAAGAATGAACGTCTGCTCGATTTTGGCGAGTTCGTTTGCGAGGCGCGCATGGAAGTTTGTCGTTTCCCATTCATGCCACAGCGCGAGCGCATCGCGGTAATGCTTCGTGCGCTCTTTTGTAAAATGACGCAGTAGCCAGACGTTGGCGGCGGCTTGTTTTGCGGAAGGATGAAACATTGCGGGCGTGGCAGTGTTTGCGATTTCCTGTGCAGGGTTACGCTCGCTTTGCAGTGCTTCGAGGCGCGCGCCTAACTCCTCAATCCACACGTCGCAATCGTGCAGTTCGCCGAGTGATGTTTGCATGTCCGACACTGCCTGCGCGAAGGTGGTGAGCGATTTGCCGTAGCACTCCGCGCACAATTCAATCGCGTAGCGCAATCTTTTGGCGGCGATGCGCATACGATGTAAAGGCTCAATCGAGCATGGACGATAAAGGCTTCGGCTGTCTTCCTGCAATTCTGCGAAACGCGCAAGCACGATGTCGCGCACGGCTTCGCCAAAACTTTTGTTTCGATTTGCCTTGGCGCTTTTGCGTGGGTGTTTGCCGCGCGCAAATTCACACGCGCGCTCAAGTTGCGTGATGAACTTTTGCTGCGTTGCGGTGAGTGAATCTGCGGCAATCACGCGCTGTAATTGTTCGCGCGCCAAGGTGCGTTGTGTGCGGCGCGCGTCGATGATTTCCGCGATGCCTGCGACGATTTCTTCGCTTTCCTGTGCGTCTAATTTTTCGAGCGCGACGATGTGTACGTCCGCATCGCGCACCGCGCCGAGCGCATCCGCCAACGCCTTTAATTTTTTAGATGAAATGTTTTTCGCAAGGAAAGGCTGAAAGTCGCGCAGCAAACCGCGCAGGCGACGCGTGGCGACGCGCATGTCATGGACGCCTTCGATGTCCGAAAAATCGAGCGCGGCGGAACGCGTCGCCGTTATTTCTTCGAGACGAACAAGCAGCGTTCGCTTTATTTCCTGCAAAGCAGGCGCGGCGCAATCCAGCCCTTCGATTTCTTTTGCTTTCGCCATTGGTTTCTCAAGCGCTTTTTGCAAGAGCGCTTTGCGTAGTCGTTACTTTGCAATCGAAGACTTGCTCGAAGAGATCGCTTTTGCGTTCGGCAGCCCATATTTCCTTTTCGCAAGACTCTGCGCTCAAGAGTTCGATGTGCAAGGTTTGTTGGCCGAAGACGGGAATGATCGATTGCACGCGCGCTTCGTGGCTGCGGTCGAGCGCGTCTGCAACGCGCAGTATCGCGCTCAACTGCCGGACTGTTTCGCGGTCTGGTTCGTTGAGCGCCATGTAGTCCGTGTGTCGCTCGCGCGGCAATGCGCCGCGATGATAACGCGCGATGTTGGCGATAACGTTGCGCTCTGCTTCTGAAAAGCCCGTCAACTCCGAATGCTTGATAAGGTACAGACTGTGTTTGTGATGCGATTCGTGTGCGATGGTATAGCCGATGTCGTGCAAGAGCGCGGCGGCGGAAAGCAGCGTGCGCTGGTGGCGCGTGAAATTGTAAGCCGAAGCCATTGTGTCGAAAATCTTTTCGGCGAAGTTTGCGACGAGGTGCGCGTGCCTTTCTTCGTAACCGAAGCGACGCCCGACAGCATGTACGCCGCGCAAGCGCACATCGTCTACATCCGGCACGGGTGGGCGAGACTCCGCGTCCATCTCCGTGAGGCGATCAAGGATTACTCCTTCGCGCAAAGCCCAATCGCAAGTGCGCAAGCAATTAATGCCGAAAGCGCGCATCGCTTCTTCGAGTATCTGCCCGCCCGCGACGATGATTTCCGCGCGTTGCCCGCTGATGCCGGGAACAGCGCGCCGCTCCGCGACATTCATCGCAGCCATGCGGAGATTGAAGCGTTCGAGTTGGCTGACGACGATTTCCGCGCCGGTCGGTTGCGCGCCCTGAAGTTTGCCTTCCGCATCGCGCAGGTAGCGCAGGCGCAAGGCTTCGCCGACGGCGATGATCGAACCGGATGTTCCCGTCGCTTGCTGCCAGACTTGCCCGCGCAGTTCGCGCACGGGGCGTTCGAGCGCGCCGCGAATTTCGTCTTTGAGCAAACGCAATTCCTTCGGCTTCGCGGGATCGGAATTGATGAACTTTTCTGTCAGCCCGACGGCTCCGAGTTTGACGGAGAAGAGAGCGAGCGGCGCGCCGTCGCGGACAAGTGAGATTTCCGTCGAGCCGCCGCCGATGTCTATGTTAATGAGCGTGGCATCGCGCGTCGTCGCGCAACCCTTCGACGCCGCAAGGCCGATCAAGCGCGCTTCTTCGATGCCGGAAAGAACTTCGACGCGGACGCCCGTGCGATCTTCGATCTCTGAAATAAACTCCGCAGCATTGTAGGCTTCACGAACGGAAGCGGTGGCGATGGCGACAAGACGCGTTGCTCCGCGTGCTTCGGCAATCGAGCGAAAGCGTTTGATGCAGTCGGCGGCGCGCGTAATCGCATCGGGCGCAAGCCGTCTTTCGCGCAGTGTGTCGTGTCCCAGACGCACTGCTTCCTTTTCGCGCACGAGCACAGCGAGAGAATCACTCGCCGCCGCTTCGACGACGACGAGCTTGATCGAGTTCGAGCCGATGTCTATCGCCGCAATTTTCAAAGCTGTCCTTGTCCTTCGGGTTGTTCGGCTTGACGCGCGATTGTTTTGGCCTTGCGCGACGACGGAGTTTCTTCGCTTGCCTCGCTCGATTCTTCGACGGATAAATCATCCGCGTCCGTGAATTTAGTGTCGCCGATAATGCGCTTGACGCCGCGCCGCAAATCGGCAGCGACGCGCTTGACGCCGCGCGAGGCATCCAGCGTGCGAAAGCCGTATTCATTGCTCATGTGGTCAAACTCCGTGAGCATACGCCGCTGGTATTCGACAAAGCTATCGTAGAAATCTTCGCCCAAGTTCATGTCCATGCCCGATTCCCAGTAATCGAAGCCGCGCCCGGAAGCAAGCACGCGCGGCACCAACGCTTCAGCCGAGCCGATTCGCAGATAAAAGACCGCGTCGGGAACGAGCGCGATGCCGTAGATGGCGCGCATCCAAGCGGGGTCTGCGCCGCGCACGACGCCGCGCGCAATCGCCGAGTAAATATAACGGTCTGTTAAAACGATGAAGCCCGAACGAAGCGCGGGCAGCATTTGGCTTTGCAAGCGGTCTGCGAAATCCGTCGCGTAGAAAAGCTGCATCGTGAGGCGTCCGAGCGTATGTCCGGCCTTCGCGTCTTTGATGCCGCGCCCTGCGAGCACGGAGCGCGTCATGCCCGTATCGAGGACGGCGTGGCCGCGCGATTCGAGCCACGCGCGCAAAAGTGCTGTCTGCGTGGAACGCCCGACGCCGTCCGTGCCTTCGATGACAATCAGTTTGCCGCTGTAAGGTTCGACTTCGGTGCCGGGCAGCGGCGAGCCGTAGAATTTCGTTTCCGACATCACGCGCCCGCTCCTTCCGCTTTCGCATCTTCCTTCAAGAACCGTTTGACGATGGCGCGCATTTCGCGTTGCTGTTTCTCAATGGAGCGCGTCGCGTCGATGGTCGTCAAACCGTATTCGTCAACCATCTGGTCGTACTCTTCGAGAATCTTTCCTTGAAAAATTTTGAAGCTTTCTTCCGCGTCGTCAGCCCATTCCATATCTAACCCGGCTTCGTAGAATTTCAACTGCGGCCTGCCGGAGAGAATGCGCTTGACGGCGACTTTGAGCGGCGCGCGAAAGAAAAAGGCAACAGTCGGCTCGACAGCAAAGTTGTAAATCTCGCGCACCCACTGCCGATCACAGCCGCGCGCCACATCGCGCGCAAACGCCGTGTAGATATAGCGGTCAGCGAGCACAATCGCGCCCGCTTTCAAGGGCGGCACGATGTCGCGTTCGATGCGATCCGCGAAGTCCGTCGCGTGCAGCAAAGAAAAGGTTGCGGGCGTGAAAATCTTTTGCTTTTTGGCGCGCTTCGTCGTGTCTTTGACAAGGGGGGAAGAATTCCATTCCGAGAAAAAGACCGGATGTCCTTCGGCCTTCAGCCACTGGTGAAGCAAAGCGAGTTGGGTTGATTTGCCGCTTCCGTCCGTGCCTTCGACGACGAACAATTTGCCGGGAAAACGATGGTGTCCGTAAGTAATCATTTGTTTCAACTATATCAGAATGATGTTACAGACGCGTAACGTGAACGCGCTCGATGAAGTTCGATGATTGATGCCGCGAACCTAGAGTGAGTGGTATGATGAGCGCCGCAAAAGTTAAACCACAGTGTTTACGAATGTAGTTGTAAAGCGAATTGATGAAGGAGATTGATTGATGAAGGTACGGGATATTATGACGGGCGAAGTGGCGGCGTGCCGCCCGGAAAGCGATCTGGCGTCGGCAGCGATGACGATGTGGAAACACGACTGCGGCGCGGTGCCTGTGGTCAACGGCGCAGGCATTATCGTCGGCATGATTACGGACAGAGACATTTGCATGGCCGCCGCGTTCAACGAGCGCGCCGCCGCAGAGATTACCGTCGGCGAAATCCTCTCGGGCAAAGTTTACGCGTGCCAGCCGGATGATGAAGTCGAAGACGCGCTCGAAATTATGGGCGAACAAAAACTGCGCCGCCTGCCGGTCACGGACGATGCGGGCGCGCTTCGTGGCATTCTTTCGATCAACGACGTGATACTCAACTCGAAGCGCGGCGAAAGCAAAAAAGGCAAACACGTCGCGCACAAAGACGCGATGCGAACGCTCAAGGCTCTCAGCCAGCACCGCGACTCAAATCAAACTGCGCCGCACGATTCGGATGTGCAAGAAGTGATTATCATTGCGACGGGCGATGATCTGTTTTTATAACGCCTATTTTTATAAAGCGAAACCTCGTGCTCTATAAACTGCCTCCAGCACAAGCACGGAGGATACGAATTTAGAAAGAGTGCGGCTTCAGCCAAACACTTCGGCTGAAGCCGCATGTCTTAGCTTCAACTTACCCACTAGGCTTGTGCTAGTGGCAATTTATCAAAATCTGAGAACTAATCTGATAAGGCATTAGCTGTCTGCGTTCATAAACCGATTCACAGAAGGGTTGGAATGAAAACGCTTTTTCTTTTGCGACATGCGAAGTCGAGTTGGGCGGATGCAGACCAGCCGGATTTCGCGCGCCCGCTCAACGAACGAGGGCAAAAAGCCGCGCCGCTCGTGGGCAGATTCATGCGCAGGGAAAACCTGCTGCCCGATTTGGTTTTGAGTTCTCCCGCCACGCGCGCAAGGGAAACGATTACGCTTGTCGCCGCCGCCGGAAAATTCTCGTGCGAAGTCCGTTACGACGAAAGAATCTACGCGGCGAGCCTCGCGCGCCTGCTTGAAATTGTGATGCAGTTGGAAGAAGGCGCGGGCGCGGTGCTGCTCGTTGGCCACAATCCGGGCATGGAAGAATTAGTGCTTCACTTAACGGGCGAGCAACAGCACATGCCGACAGCCGCGCTCGCTCGCATCACGCAGAACATCGAAAAGTGGAGCAAGACGCGCGCAGGCATCGGGCATCTCGAACGACTCATCAGGCCGAAGGAACTCACCGATTTATGAGCAGTAAGAATAGTTGCCGTATGAAGTATTTTTAGCTGCTTTGTAGTTATGGACGATGACCGGATAATGCGAGAATGTGAGTGCGGGGTAATCGAAGGGCAGCTACACGACTTTGGTTGCCGCTGGGAGTATTGCCCTTTCTGTGAAGCACAGTTTGCCGAGGGCTGCGAATGTTCTTACGAACTCCTCGGACTCAAGAGCCGAATTAATTCTCCAAAGTTTGACCATCTGCCGCAGGAAGTTTATGAAGAAGGGCTTTCGCTGGAGCAGGAGGAACAATGGTTCGACTTGTGTCGAGCTAAAGGGCGTATCCCGTTCATCAGTTCTCCGCAACTTTGTGCGCGTTGTGGGAGCCATTTCCCGGAGTTGTTCGTGGTACAAGATCGAGTTTGGAACTTTTACACAAACCCCGAGTTGCGTGACAAAATCCTCTGTGAGGAATGTTTCAAAAGCATCAGGAAAGCGGTTGACGCATATAACTCTCGCCCCTCTTGGCTGCCAAATAACGCGGAGATTGAAGAATACGTTACGGCGTGGCGCAATCGAGATAAAGCGAAGTTAATGGAGTTGGAGCCGAAGAAGTTTAAGCAAGAGGGTTAGGGAAATGCTGTAGCTAACAACTCTCTGCACCGGAGTCTCATTACGCGCTGCTTTATTCGAGCGGCGCAAGTCCGGCGTTCGGCGGCTTCCGCAGCTCATGTATAATGTTCATGGAGGAGAGTGATGAAAGTTTATACCGCTATTGTTGAGAAGTGCGCCGATACAGGATTATATGTCGGGCATGTTCCCAGTTTTCCCGGCGCTCACACTCAAGCCGAAACGCTGGATGAGTTGAATGCTAACTTACATGAAGTAATTGAAATGCTGCTTGAAGACGGCGAACCGCAGATGGAAGCTGATTTCATCGGAACGCAAACCGTAATGGTGGCTTGAAATGGGAAACGTTCCCGTTCTAAAGCCGAGCGAAGTTGTTTCTATTCTGCAAAAGCTCGGATTCGTCGAAGTTCGCCAACGCGGTTCGCACAAACAATTCCGGCATCAGGACGGACGGGGTACGACCGTTCCTATTCATAAAGGTAGAGATATTTCTCCTGTATTGCTTCGCAAAATTGCCGACGATATCAATCTTACGTTAGAAGAGATGCTTAAATATCGGTGACACGCTACCGAACAAGTCCTTGCAGCCCGACGCCTCGACAGTGTGCCTTTCATCGATCTTTGCTTCGGCTTGCCTGAATGCTATCTGCTCGGCGCGGCTGAATTCCGGCGTTGGCTTTGCTTGTGCGTTAAATAAAAGCAGAGTGCTTATGAGATTCATAGGCACTCTGCTTTGTGTTTGGAATGATCGTTTACAGCGTCCGGCGTTTAGCTAGCGGCTGATGCGCGGCTCATCGCTTGTTGAAAAAGCGCGGGCGCGCTCTGCTCTATCTTCTGCGCGGTCTGTTCTTCCTGCTGCAAGTTTTGCTTGAGCAGCTGCGCGATTTCAGTTTGCCCCATTTGCTCTGCGCCGGTAATCAGCATCCGGTATGAAGCGATTTCGTAATGCTCGACCTTCGAGCAGCTACCGCCGATAGCCAGATCGACGAGCGCCGGAACGCCGGAGACTTCGCCGAGCAGCGATTCGCCTTCGCTGACGAGACCTGCGGCGGCGGCGCATTTCTCGCGCTTGGCGCTTTCGCCGAGCACTTCAAAGACTTGCTCTAAAACTTTGATCTGCTGTTCGGTCTCCGTGATGTGCTGTTCGAGCAGCCCTTTGACGGTTGACGCGTTGGCCTGCGTCAGCATTTCCTGCTGCGCCTTGAGAAAGCGGTGCTCGGCGTCGTAAATGTCGCCCAGCCCGTGCAAAAACTTTTCCTGTAAAGTCTTAATCGCCATGATGATTCTCCCTTGAAGTTTTCCCTTAGTATTGAACGGCGGCGACGAAGATAGCTTGCGTCAACGCCGCTCTTTGATTCGTGCGTTGTATGTAATGCGTAGTATACACGAAAGAGGGCGCGTCAATAATTCGAGAGTGTTGCGGTTGTCATTAGAATTTGTCGCGCCGCGCCATAGAACAACGTTTTTAGAGCGCGCTTTTGTGAAGCAGCGTGCGTAATTCCGGGTCGAGGGCGAGCAAGGCTTTGAAGGTCACGCGCTGGCCTAGATGTTCTTCATCCACATCGTCGTTCGCATCGTCCGCATCGCCTGAATCATCATCGAGAGCGCGCGCAAGTTGCTTTGCCGCAGTTTCTTCGTTGATCGCGGAAGACTTTAGAAGACGCCTGAGCGTTTGCTCGCCGATGAAATCGCACGCGAGGTCTTCCCTTTGCGATTCTGCCGGAGAGACAGAGGCAAGGCGCGCGGCTCTTCGCGCAACTCGTTCGACAAACTCGCTCAGGTTGCCGCCGCGCGCGGCGACGTGCGTTAGTTCGTGACCGAGCAACAACATCGTTTCCGCGTCAGTCGTTAAATCTCGCGCGTAGCTTGTCCCGACGCGAATTTCCGTCGGCTCGTCGTCGTTTACTTCCGCTTTGTCTCCAAGATTTTCGTCAAGCACAATCGTTTGCACTTCCTCGATATGGCGCGCAGCGATTCTTAGCTCGGCAGGCTCGATAGAGTAGTCGGCGGCTAATGCCTGTAAGGATTCGAGCGTCAGGCGGCGCGCGCGCGGCAAAAGCTTCTCGACGTTTTTGATGCCGAGTTCGGCCTGTGATGTATGAACGGAAGACGAATTCGCCGGGCGTGCGGAGAGGCGATGCGCTACCCGGCGATTATTTGCGGCGCTGAACAAAAAGATGAACGAGCCGCAAGAGATTGCCGTCAATAATGCAAGGGCGACGTGCTTTCGGCTTGAATTTTCGAGGATCATTTCGCGCTTTCCTTCGTCCGCTTAACCAAGGCCGCTTCTCATAAAACTTTACCGAAACGCTCTACAGTCCCATTGATTCGCGCACATACTTCGGCGATGGCGAGCCGTAGGAAAGCATTTTGTCGTGCATTTGTTTGAGATCGACGCGCCCCTTCATCTTCGCTTCGTAGGCGCGGCGAATGTCAGTGACTTCGACGCTCCCGACGTAGTAAGTGGAAAGCTGCGTCGAAGAAAGCTCGGCGCGCCGCCATTTGCCCGCCGCTTCGCCTTCTTCCTGAAAGCCTTCGTTCATCATAAAAGCGACGGCTTCCTTTTCACTCATGTTCGCGGTGTGAATTTTCTGGTCGATAATCGCGTTGACGATTACGCGCAGTTTCATCTTCAGTTGCTGCAAGCGAACTTCCGCGCCGCCGTAGCCTTGTTCGGCCATTAAATTTTCGGCGTAAACAGCCCAGCCTTCGACAAACGAGCCGCTGCGAAATATAGAGCGGATTTTCGTCGGCGCGGTGAATTTGTTGGCGTGCGCGATCTGCAAATAATGGCCGGGCATCGCTTCGTGAATCGTCAAATCCTGCACGAAATAATTGTTGTACTCGCGGAAAAAGGAAGCGACGCGTTGGGGCGTCCAATCCTTCGGCGTCGGCGAAATGGCGTAGAAGGTTTCGCCGCCACGATCCAGCGGCCCGGCGGCATCGCAAAAGGCCACCGCCACGCCGCGCGCGTATTCCGGCATGACGATGGTTTTGACAGGCTCCGTCGGCACCGTAACGAGATTATGCGCGCGCACAAATTCGGTTGTCGCCTGCAAATCCTGATTCGCCAGCGCAACGATGGTGTCGTTCGTCGGATGCGATTCCGAGAGTTTATCGAGCACTGCTTTAATGACAAGTTTTTTGTTTGCGAGCGCGACGGAGTTGCTTGCCTGCTGCGGAAAATATTTTTTGTAGAACGGCAAGGCGATTTCGTACATCTGATTCTGCGTCGTCTTCAAATCCGCTTCGCCGCGCTTGAGTATTTCTTCCTTCGAGAGATCGGAATCGAGGGCGTAGTGCAGCTTGCGGCGAAACTTCGCGTCGCCGAGACGAAAATCGCCGTTGGAGCGCGGCAGCAAATCTTTTTCGAGCCAGACGCCGTAATCTTCGAGCGCTTTGATCGTCGCCGCTTGCACGGGCGCGAGTTCCGTTTTCATTTCGGGCGCTTGATTGATGAAGGTTTGCAGTTCATCGCGGACGAGACTGATGCTGCCTTTGTTCTGCGCGATGGCTGTTTCCGTGTACACGCGCGGCGGATTCTTCAAATTCAACTTCGCTTGTTCGAGCACCGTTGGAATAAGTTGCAGACGCGCTTTGACGCTTCGCAAACGAATGGCAAGCGGCGCAAACTCGCGCGACACGAGCGCGTAAACGGCGTTGCCAGCGTTGTAGCGCAGCGGATTCCATTCGTATTCGCGTAGTTCGTTTATCTGAAAAAGATTGTATTCGAGCTGCGTGCGCATGATTCTGTAATCGATGCTGTTGACGGAATTGAGCCGCGCGGCGGGAATTGCTTCGAGCGCCTTCAAATACTCCTGCGTCAGCTTGCGTTCACGTTCGACGCCCGCGAGACTGTAATCGTCGAGCCGGTTGTCATAGCGATGATCGCCGAGACCCGTCGCCGTCTCTGGACTCATTTGCAAAAGTTGTTCGATGTATTTGTTCGCCAGTGTTTCAAACTTCGCGTCAGCGTTTTTGTCTGAAAGATTGTGCGCGGGAACAATCATAAGCGATGAAAGCAGCGTCAGGAGCGCGATGGAAACGAGAATCGTGCGTCGCATATTAATGAAAATCCTTTGGTGTTGTCGGCCTGTATTTTCGTCTGCAAACGGGGAGCGAATCTATTATAAGGAAATGTCGGGCGCGGCGCGATGCGCGGTGAATAAAACAGTGCGATGAGCGCTGAATAAAATCAGGCGGCATCGCTTCACGGCGTCGCGCATCATTGCCTCATTTGCCTTCGCATGTATTACTATAACGCCGCCGCGCGGAAACCGAAAAGCGCGCGCCACAAGGAAAGCGCAAACAATTCAATCGAAATAAGGATTCAGGCTGATGTACACAGATAAAAGTCGCAGAAAATTCTTGGGCAACGCCGCCCTCATCGGCATCACTTCAACAATGCTTAAAGCCAATTCGTCCGGCGAAGCCTTCGCGCAGAACAAACCGCCGCAAGTCGCTTTGTCGGCGAAAAGCACGGAGCAGGCGGCGCAAGGCAAACGCGCGGGCTTTGCCATTCACGGCGGCGCAGGCACGATCCTCAAAAGCAATATGACGCCGGAACTCGAAAAAGAGTATCGCGCAAAATTGACTGAAGCGTTGATGAAGGGCTACGGCGTTTTGAGCGCGAACGGCGGCGGCCTAGATGCGATTGAAGCCGCGGTCAGAATCATGGAAGACTCGCCGCTCTTTAACGCGGGCAAGGGCGCTGTCTTTACGAGCGACGAAACGAATGAACTCGATTCTTCGATTATGGACGGGCGCACGCTCAAGGCGGGCGCGGTGGCATCCTTGAAGCACATCAAAAATCCGATCAGCCTCGCGCGCCTCGTGATGGAAAAGTCGCCCCACGTCATGCTCGTCAGCGACGGCGCGGAAAGCTTCGCCAAACAACAGGGCATCGAACTCGTCGCGCCCGAATACTTTTATACGGAAAAGCGTTTCAAGGAATTGCAGCGCATTAAGGAACGCGAAAAGCAGCAAAGCGATGCGCCGAAGAAAACGAGCAGCCGCGCGACAACAACCGACACACAGACGGGCGCGCAAGGTTTCTTCGACGAAGAAAAGCACGGCACAGTCGGCGCAGTCGCACTCGATCTGGCGGGGAATCTCGCGGCAGGAACTTCGACGGGCGGCGTTCCCAACAAACGCTTCGGGCGCGTCGGCGATTCTCCGATTATCGGCGCAGGCACTTACGCCAACAACCAAACATGCGCCGTTTCCGCGACAGGCGACGGCGAATATTTTATACGATCCGTCGTCGCGCACGACATTTCCGCGCTGATGGAATATCGAGGCCTGAGCGTCAAGGAAGCGGCGCAAATCGCCATCGACAAAGTAGGACGCTTGGGCGGCACGGGCGGACTGATTGCCATCGACAGAGCGGGCAATATCACGCAGCCCTTCAATACAGCGGGCATGTATCGCGGCTACATCAACGCGCGCGGCGAGCCGATTGTGGAGATTTATAAAAACTGAACCGGCAAAAATTATTTACCTATTCAAACGCCGCTGCAAATCGCGGAGTGCTTCCATGTACATCGTTTCGCGTTCGGCGTCGGTTTGATTCGTTGGATGGATTCCGCGCATAACACGGCTGCGATGAAAGGCTAATTCGCTCGCCGTCTGATTAAACTGCGCGCGCGTGCGCCACCGCTTGAACCCGCCGCGCATGAACGCCTGCCAAGAGGCGTTCATACGCGCGCTCACGCTGCACAACGATTCATATTCCTCGACAGTCATCACTCCGCCATCGCAATCGCACAATAAGTGTTCCCGCAAGAGCCGTCCCTCGCGGCGCAGCGCAAAATAAATCGTCACGAGCGTTGCGACAAACACAGGAACCATGAGCAGAAAATAGGTCAGCAAAAATCCTGCGCTCCCGAAGAGCGTTGCCGCGCTGTTCCATACCGCGTGCAAAAGAATCGCCAGCGCAAAGCCGATTAAGGGCGCAAGTATTTGGACGAAGCGTTTTGTCGAAGTGCGCGCCAGACCGAGACCGATGCCCGTCATGCTCGTAAGGAGCGGATGCACGAAGGGCGACAGACCGCCGCGCAGAATCAGCGTTCCGGTTAAAACGCCGCCTTCGCCCGCGAGCGCCGCCTTGCCGTAATACTGCACGTTCTCCATCATCGCAAATCCGAGTCCGACCATTCCCGCGTACACGATGCCGTCCAAGACATCGTCAAACTCATCCGTCTTAAAGAACAGCATCAGGATCACGAATCCCTTCGCGCATTCTTCCGTGAACGGCGCGGAAACGAGTGTGCTGAAAACTTCGCCCGCGTGCTGGTCTTTGGTCAACAAATAAACAATGCCGCCCGCCGCCGTGTTGACGACGTAAGCGACGAAGACGGCGACGAACGCGCCCCAGAAAAACGCCGTCGCCAGCATCCACGTCGGCTCCGCTTCATAGCGGTCAATCCACAACAGCAGCGAGACGTAAACAGGCACGGGCAGCGCCGCGAGAACTAATCCAGTCAGAAGCGCAATCGGCCCCGTCTCTGCGTCGATCAACAACAGCACGACGAGGCCGAGCAGCAGCGCCAGCAGAATCGCCGCAACGACAAGCGTTCGCTTGAGCGAGGTTCGATTATTTGAGACGAGGACAAACCGCTGCGGCTGGCTTTGAAAATTATCTCGATGCTCCATGCTGTTTCGATGGTAAGCAAAAGATGCGTGCGCAGACAAGCCCCGCCTATCCGACGGACGCAGGGAATCTTACGATGCCCATTGGCGCAGCCACTTCGTGCGCGTGTAAGCGACTCGAAAGCCGTTGCGTTCGGCGTTGCGTTGCGAAGCGCTGCCGGGAAGCGTCGCAACTGTCGCCAGCTCACAATCGTGCTTCATCGCAAATTGCAAACGGTAATCGAGCAAGGCTCCTTGCGCGCCGCGTTTACGATAAGCGGGCAGCATGCTCGCTCCGGCAAGCGCGGCAATTCCGTCCCGTATGTTCATCGAGCCGCCGCCGATAATCACACCGTCTTGCTCCGCGACAAAGCAATGCGTGCCTGACGTATGAAAGATTGTTGTGAAAAGATCGCGCATCGGCGGCGGCACATCGCTTGTCTCCATAAGCCCGCGCGCCGCCGCCTGCGCCCACGCTTCCGCTTCATTCGGCGTTGCGAGACGCGCATGTACATCACGCTGCCCGGCTTCGCTTGCGTTCGTTTCATCGAGCAGCAATGCCCGCACAAGTACGTTCGAGAATTCGATTGGTTTGTAGCCGCGCGCCGCCAGCAATTCGACGAGCGAGGCATCGGCAAGCGGACACACTTCTATGTTCACAGGAGCGCGGCGGCTTCGATAAAACTCTTCCAATTCATCAATCTCAATAGCCGTGACTTTGCCGTGCATTCCGAGCGCGAAGGCTTGCGTGATCGGTGATTCGATGCCCGCGAAGGTAGCGCGCCCGCCCGCAACCGCGATTGATGTTGCGTCGCTTTGCGGAAAAAGCAGCGCATGTGTACGCGCATACTCCGCGCCGCCCACAGCGTCGAGATTTTCCATGCGGCGCGCCAGATTCACGTCCGCGAAAAGTGTTGTATACATTTGTCGATGTTCCGATGTTATAGCAAACGCCGCGTGCCTTTGACAGACACGCGGCGTTTGCTTATTGAATGATACAGTCGCCTTCCTCGCGCGACTGCAACGATTGACTTCGCGCCGGGCGGTTTATTTGAATGCCGCGCAATCCCTATCCGTGCGCGTCACGATTGTGCTGAAGCGCTCCTGATACTCTCTGGAGTTGACGAAGGCGCAGACCATCCCGCGATAATTATTCGGCTGGCGATTGTTCAGTATGTCCAGCCAGAATTGGAATCCGCCTTCGTCCGCGTCGCGCCGCAGATAACCGAAATACTGCATCGTGACGAACGCCGCGTTGAATTCGCGGTCAACGAACTCCTGCGTGTCCGCCACCTTGACGAGCGCGCCGGAGCGCGTCAATGAGCCGCTTTCAAGCGAGCCGATCAACGCTTCCCGCTCGGCGGACGGCGGCACAACGCTCGTGTTGGCAAACGTCGCGTCCACATATTGAGTGTTCGTTTTGTTGCCGTAGAGCGCTCGCGCGTCATCGCTCTTCATCAACTCTTCGGCCAGCAATTGCTTGCTCATCGTCAGGCTCTGGCCTGCGACAAACTGCGAACGCGCGCGTGTGTATTCGAGATAAGTCGGAGCGCGCCCGAACGTCGCTTTGTAGAGACGATAAGCGGCAAAGCCCGTATCCTGATACTCCTTCTCGATAAAGAAGGCGGCGGCGACTTCTGTGCGACGGCGTGTAATGCACGCCGCATCATTGCCGCACTTCGTAATCTCATTCGTCCAATAAGCAATACCTCCGGCGTCCGGTTCGCGGTTAAGGAAATCGTGATACTGCTGGTAGACGAAGTTGCGCGCGTCGTCAATCGAGTTGCGCGTCGCATCCGTCGTCGCCTCTGCGATGGTCACGACGGCGGTGGTTTGCCCGCCGAGACTTGCGTTCACGGGATTGCTCAACGTGATGGTTAAGGTTTCCGCGCCCTCGATGTATGAATCGGGATTGACGAGCAGCGAAAACGTCTTTGTTGTTTGACCGGCGGCGAATTGAAGCGTGCCGAGAGCGATTGTGTAATCGCTCTTTTGTTTGGCTGTCACATCATTCGTCGCGTAGTCAATCGAAGCCGCCTGTGAGGTGTCGCCCGTGCGCGTGACGGTAATGAGAATCGAGCCGTCGTTTTCGCTGATAGCGTAAGCCGCTTGATTGAACTGCACGAACACTGCATCGTCATTGCTGATCGTGCCTGTGCCTTGCGCGCGCGAGACGGTGGCATTGACCGCGTTCGTTAAATTAACGAAGAAGGTTTCGTCCGGCTCGTTTTGCGTGTCGCCCGCGACTTGCACGGTGATTTGCTTCGAGGTTTCGCCGGGAGCGAAGGTCAGTGTGCCGCTTGTCGTCGTGTAGTCGGAACCGGCGGTGGCAGTGCCGTCGGCGGTGGCGTAATTGACCGTCACGGTTTGAGAGGTCGAACCGCTGAGCATGACCGTGAAGGTAAAGGCGGTTGTGCCGGTGTTGCCTTCCGTTTGCGAGACATCATTGATGGCAAGCGTCGGCGCGGCATCGTCGTCGAGAATCATCAGTGTGGCCGTCGAAGGTGTGCCGAGTGTCGCGCTGCCCGTTACGTTGCTCAAAGTCAGATTGAGTGTTTCTGTCGGCTCGTTGACGGTGTCGTTAATGATCGGCACGGTGAACGTCTTGCTTTGCTGGTCGCCGTCGGCAAAGGAGATTGTGCCGGAGGCGGCGGTGTAGTCGGCACCGGCTGTGGCAGTGCCGTCTGAAGTTGCATAGCGCACGGTTGCCGCGCCGCTTGCGCCGCCTGTGCGTGTGACGGTGATAATTGCCGTGCCGTCCTGTTCGCGTGTGTTGTAGGCAGCAACGCTGAACTGAATGGTGCCGCCGCCCGCAACGTTGATGTTGACGGTGGCGGTGTTGCTGTCGAAGGTGCCGTTGTTGGCTTTGTAGGTAAATGAATCCGCGCCGCTGAATCCGGCAGCGGGCGTATAGGTGAACGAGCCGTTGCTGTTAAGCGTGACGGAGCCGTGCGCCGGATCGGAGACCTTCACAGCCGTCAATGAATTGCCTGCCGCATCCGTGTCGTTTGCGAGCACGCCGGGCGCGGCGACATTCAGCGTAGAGTTTTCGTTGACCGTGTAGGTGTCGTTGTTAGCGACGGGCGCGCCCGTGATTTTGATCGTGACGGTTTGCGTGGCGTCGGGCGCGACACCGTTGCTGGCGGTGACGGTAAAGGTGAAAGTGCCTGCGGTGGTCGGCGTGCCGGAAAGCGTGCCGTTGGCGGCGATGCTGAGTCCGGCGGGCGCGGTACCCGCTGTCACGCTGAAGGTCGGCGACGGCGTGCCGGAGGCGGTGAATGTGAATGTGTAGGCGGTGCCGACAGTGCCGTTCGGCGGCGCGCCGTTTGTAAAGACGGGCGACATCGGCGCGTTGTACGTCACCATGTTATCGGTGCTTGTCGAAGCGGTGTTCGTGTTGCCCGCCGCATCCGTTGCGCCACTCGCATTGACCGAAGCGGTGACTATCCCGTTCGATGTCATGCCACTGATTGCCACATTGTAAATTGTGCCTGAGCCGGTGACGGTCGCTGTCGTTGCGCCTGCGCCGGAGAAAGTTACGTCCGCAGAGTCAAAGCCCGTCACTGCTTCGCTAAACACAACTGTAAAGTTGATCGGTGATGTGTTCGTTGGATCAGCTTGTCCTGCTGCTTGATTGATCGTCACGCTCGGCGCAGTCGTGTCGGGAACAGGCGTCGGCGAGGGAGACGGCGTTGGTGTCGGAGTTGGTATTGCCGTGACGTTGATGTTGACGGTGGCGGTGTTGCTGTCGAACGTGCCGTTGTTGGCTTTGTAGGTGAACGAATCCGCGCCGCTGAATCCGGCAGCGGGCGTATAGGTAAACGAGCCGTTGCTGTTAAGCGTCACGGTGCCGTGCGCGGGGTCGGAAACCTTCACAGCCGTCAGTTGATTGTCCGCTGCGTCAGTGTCATTGGCGAGGACGCCGGGCGCGGCGACGTTGAGCGCAGTGTCTTCGCTCGTGGTGTAAGCGTCGTTTGCGGCAACGGGCGCGCCCGTTATTTTGATGGTGACGGTTTGCGTGGCGTCGGGCGCGACACCGTTGCTTGCCGTGACGGTGAATGTGAAATTGCCTGCGGTGGTCGGCGTACCGGAAAGCGTGCCATTGGCAGCAAGTGTTAGTCCGGGCGGCGGCGTATTCGACGTGACGCTAAAGGTCGGCGGCGGCGTGCCGCTTGCTGTGAATGTAAACGTATAGGGCGTGCCGACAGTGCCATTGGGCGGCGTGCTGTTCGTGAAAACGGGCGACATCGGCGCGTTGTACGTCACCATGTTATCGGTGCTTGTCGAAGCGGTGTTCGTGTTGCCCGCCGCATCCGTTGCGACACCTGCCGCGATGGTAGCGATGACGGTGCCGCTTTGCGTCATGCCGCTGACCGCAATATTGTAGGTCGTGCCTTCGCCTGTCACGGTTGCCGTTGTTGCTTCGGCTGTGCCGCTTAATGTGACATCGCCTGTCGTGAAGTTTGAGACTGATTCGCTAAAGACAACCGTAAAGTTGATTGGGGAAGAAGCGGTCGGATCGGCTTGATTGTCCGCTTGATTGATCGCGGCGGTCGGGGCAGCCGTGTCGATTGTGATTGATAAAGCTGTGGATTGCGTGCCTGTGCCGCCGCCGCCGGATGTTTGCCGCGCGGTGTAAGAATAAGTGCCATCGGCGGGCGCGGTGGCGTCCGACAATGAAATGCTTGTGCCGGAGGCGGTGCCGCTGGCGACAACCGCGCCGTCGCGCAGGAGTTCGACAAGCGCGCCCGATGTGACGCCCGCAATGTCGAAGGTCGGCGTGTTGTCGGAAGTGATGTTATCGCTATTGCTCGCGCCCGTATCGCTCGCGTCTTGCAGATCGGGCGTTGACGGAGTCGGCGTGGCAGCCAGATTCAAGCCGATAAGAAGCGGATCGTGGTCTGACGAGCGATAGGCGTTCGATTGATAACGGTCATCGGGCTTGCCGTCGGGCGAATCCGTGCCGTCATAGCCGAGTATGTCCGGCTCGTCCGCGTTGATGTGCCAGACGGTCGCGCCCGTCGTTTGCGCGTTCAGGGCGCTCGTGCCGAAGGCGTGATCGAGCAACCCTTCTTCGCCGCTGAAGGTGAATGAATAGCGGCTCGCAGCAGGCACGTATCGGCTGATGAGATCGATTAGCCCGGCGGCGCGCAAGGTGTCAATCGGGTCTTCTTCCGTGTGCGCGTTGAAGTCGCCGATGGTAATGACGCGCGGCGAAGTTGGAGTAATAGTGTTGATGAAGGCAGTTAAAAACTGCGCTTGCTTGCGGCGGCGGTCGTTGAAGCATCCCTGCCCGTCGTTCTGATCCTTATCCTCCGGGGCTGAAGAACTGGAACAGGCCTTCGCCTTGAGATGGTTGGCGATAACCGTAAACTTTTCATTGTTGCTGTTGAGCGTGAAGGTCTGCGCGAGCGGATCGCGGCTGTAGGCTCCGGCGGGCGCTGCCGTGTCCGTGAAGGAGCCGCCGACTGCCGTAACGTTTGCAGTGCGATAGATGATGCCGGATTTGATGTCCGGGTCTGTGCCGATTGCGGCGGGATTGGCGACCGCCGCGTAGTTTTGATTGGTGAAGGCCGTGAGTCCGGCTGCCAGATCGTCCGCCGCTTGGACACCGTTCGGGCCGGAAGCCTTTTGCAATTCATACAAGCCGATCACGTCTGCGTTTAATCCGGCAAGCGCGGCGATGAGCTTATCGCGTTGGCGCGTGTGTTCCGCGTCGTTGTTTGCGCCGCGATCACTGCTTGTGCCGGTGTAGGTCAGAAAATAATTTTCGACGTTGAAGGAGCCGATGCGCAGATTGGTCGTGCCGACGGAATCGGGAGCCGCAGGGCGCGGGTTGGTCGGCGTAATTGTGACGGGCGTCGTCGGCTCGAGAAGATAACTGCCGAAGTCATAACTCAAAATGCCCGTCGCGCTGTTGATGGTGTCGCCGATGCGCACGGTCGTACCCAGCGTGCCGGACGGCCCTAAGTAAGGAATCGGATTGAGCGGGAGCGTCGTGGAATTATTCGTGCGGCTGCTGGCATCGTCTAAGATTATACGGTCGTTGTTGTTGGCGGTGGCCTGCGCCGTCACTGCCGCGACGTTGGTGCTGCCAGTCGTAGTTGTGCCGGATGCCGGATTGTCATTCGGGTCGATGGAATTTGTGGGAATGTAAAGACGGTTGTTGCCGGAGATGGTCAACTCGCCGAACTTTCCTAAATTGAGATTGTCCGTTACAAACAGCGTTTGACTAAAAGCGACGTACATTCCTTCGTAGCGCTCTAGATCGGCGGCGGGCGAAGTGCTGACCGGAAGCGAAATGGTGACCGGAGCCGGAAGCGCATTGTCCGTGCTATTCACAGTCACAGTCGGAGAAGTCAATTGAGTAAGGCTGAAGCTGTTCGAGACAGTGCCTAAGACGGTCACTTGATCGCCCGCGTTGACATTAACTGCGGGAGCGCTGCCGTCGAAAACAAAGATGCCTTCGGAAGTCGCAGGGTCTGCGTCCTGATCGCCTTGTTCTTCTTCGACAAAGAATCCGCTCAGACCGGCTGAACCTTGAAAATCGCCGACCACGATGCCGCGAATCGCAACCGTGCTGCCGACGAAGTTCGGCGTTTCGCTCGAGCCTTGTATGTCGTGAATTAAAACTATCGAACTGACGGTGACGGCAACCGTGCAGTCTGCCGTCTGCGGCGTCGGAGAGTCGTCATTCGAGAATCGAATGACGACGTTGTAGGTTCCGGCGGCGACTGAACTCGAGACGTTCAAGGTTGCCGTCGCCGTTCCGCCAGTGCTGCTTGCGGGCGTGAAATTATCGAGCGTGATGCCGGAAGGCGGCGTGCCGACGATGGCGGCGCTTATCACCGTTCCGTCCGAATCCGTAGCACTCACGGCGGTCGATGCTGCCGTGCCTTGAGACGTTCTCAAAGTGCCGGGGCAATTCGGGGTGACGGCCAGATTGAGCGCGGCGGTCGTAAAGCTGAATTGATAATCCACCGTCATCGTGTCCGGCGGGTCGTTGGTGTCTTGATCCGTGATCTGCGCGGCAAGCGCCGTGACGGTGCATGTTTCGCTGTTGGCAAAATCCGTGTCGGGATTAAGCGTGTAAGTCGTCGCGCCGCCGCTGATCGTCGCCGTATGCGCGCCGCTCGAAGCGCAGCTAATCGTGAACGAGTTGGCGGTGGCATTGACGGCTTCGCTGAAGGTGACGCTGATGTTGGCGTCAACCGCGACGTTGGTAGCACCGCTCGCCGGAGTCGTGGAGGTAACGAAGGGCGCGGTGTCAAACACAGTACCATCAGCCTTGCAACTTGTCGCAGGCGTCCGCTTATTGCGCGGAGTCGGCGTGCCGGTTGCAAAATCCGTCGAATTATTATCAGTATCGAGGCAACCGCTGTTTTTCCTGATGTCTGCCAATGTCGCAGACGGAGCAAGAGCCGCCGCGCTTCCTTCAAAACAGTTAGCGGTGCCGTATCCGACAAAATCAATGACCCCGGGATCGGTCTTTGGACACGAAGTAGTCAGCGCAGTTCTGTTATTGACGAGCGCAACTTTGCCTGCGCCAGCAGCCAACGCAATTGTCCCGATGGCATCAGGAGTTGGAAGATCAACCGTCCCGCCGGTTCCCGCTGCTTCCTGCACCAGATAATACTGTCCCGGAGCGAGAGTACAGGTATTAGCCGTTGTCGCGGAGCACAGATTAGTTACCTGCCATGTTGTTGTAGTTGATGTAGCGGAGTTGTATTGCACCGACCAAGCCGAAATATCGACAGTGCTGCTGCTAACGTTGTGAAGCTCGATGAAATCGTTTTTGTACGTCGCACCGCTGTTGCCGCCGCCGCCGTAAACTTGACTAATGACGATAGTGGTTGAACCGGTAGCGACAGCCGCCGCCTTAGCGGTTGGAAAGAAGGACGCGGATCGTGGTAATGGAATAATCGCCCAGAGCAAAGAAGCGATGAGGGAAAGCGCGAGCACTTGGCGGCGCACGGAAAGACGGCGACGAGGCGTTGAATACACTAGGGTATTTCCTTTCGAGTTCGGGTTGGCAGCAAACGCGTCTTTTGTAGTTGATCAGAGAACGCATCTAGAAGAAGAAGTGAACCGCCACTTTAAGCGACGATATATTCTTTCGTCAAGGCTTTAACACAGATTTAACAAGGAATCTTGAAAGTCCCGGAAAGAATGCGGCGACGCGCGGGATAATCGTTTTCAAGCAGCGGCGCATGGATTTAGGAAGCAATTGATTGACGGGCGATAACGCGTGGCATATTCTCTTTTCCATTCTTTCCTTAACGACAGCTAACATCGAAAAGTATTCGGCGCAAAATTTTCGGATAATCCGCGAGGCATCATGGTCAAAGGCAAAAAAAATAAACAATCACAGGAAAATTCACTCGCGCGCAGAGAATTTTTGCAACTCGGCGGCGCGGCGATAATCGGCGTTAATCTTTCAACACATACGGCGGCGGCAGCAAGCAACGCGGCACGCGCATTCACTCCGGCGGCGGCGGCGATGGCACGGCCTTTCGAGTTGGAAGAGGCGACGATTGCCGGACTGCAGCAAGGAATGAAGGCGGGGAAATTTACAGCGCGCTCGCTTGTCGAAAAATATCTCGCGCGCATCGCGGAAATCGACAAGCGCGGCGCGAATGTAAACTCCATTATCGAACTCAACCCGGACGCGCTCCAAATCGCTGACTCCCTTGACCGCGAGCGCCGGAGCGGAAAAACGCGCGGCGCGCTGCACGGCATTCCCGTGCTCATCAAAGACAACATAGACACGGCAGACCGCATGATGACCACCGCCGGATCGCTCGCCCTTGTCGGCTCAAAGCCTGCGCGAGATGCCTTCGTCGCGCAACGCCTGCGCGAAGCGGGCGCGGTAATTTTAGGCAAAACGAATTTGAGCGAGTGGGCGAATTTTCGTTCGAGCCACGCGACGAGCGGTTGGAGCGGGCGCGGCGGGCAAACCAGAAATCCTTACGCGCTTGACCGCAACCCGTGCGGCTCAAGCAGCGGATCGGGCGCGGCTGCAGCCTCGAACTTTTGCGCCGTCGCCGTCGGCACGGAAACAGACGGCTCGATTGTTTGCCCGTCGTCGTCCAATTCCCTTGTCGGCATCAAACCGACGCTCGGCCTCGTCAGCCGCGCAGGGATTATTCCCATCTCGCACAGCCAAGACACGGCAGGCCCTATGGCGCGCACCGTCGCGGACGCCGCCATCCTCTTGGGCGCGCTCGCGGGCATCGACGCGCGCGATGCTGTGACACAGGAGAGTCGCGGCAAGGCTTTTGCCGACTACACGAAATTTCTCGATCCCGATGGGCTGCGCGGCGCGCGCATCGGCGTCGCACGCAAATTCTTCGGCTTCAATGAAGCGGTTGATCCTTTAATGAACGCCGCCATCGAAGCGATGAAACGACTCGGCGCAATTATCATTGATCCGGCGGAGATTCCAACGACAGGCAAGTTTGATGACTCGGAATTTGAAGTGCTGCTCTACGAATTCAAAGCAGACTTGAATGCTTATCTCGCTTCATTAGGCCAGAGCGCGCCCGTTCATTCGCTCAAGGAAATCATCGAATTCAACGAGCGCCACCGCGATAAGGAAATGCCGTATTTCGGTCAGGACATCATGCTGAAGGCCGAAGCCAAAGGCGCGCTGACAAGCAAAGAGTATCTCGCCGCATTAGCGAAGAATCATCGCCTTTCGCGCACAGAAGGCATTGACGCGGTGATGAATCAATACAAGCTCGACGCGATGATTGCGCCGACGGGCAGCCCCGCGTGGCCGACTGATTTATTAAACGGCGACCACACGACGGGCGGCTTCTCAAGCCCTGCGGCAGTCGCGGGCTATCCGCACATCACCGTGCCAGCCGGATTCGTCGCGGGACTGCCCGTCGGCCTTTCCTTTTTCGGCAGAGCTTATACAGAACCCGTCTTGATTAAACTCGCTTACGCCTATGAGCAGGCGACAAAGTTGCGTCGCCCGCCCAAGTTTCTCGCCACCGTCGAGCGTTTCGGGTCTTAAGGCAACAGTTCGCTGGCTTGAGTGATTTTTTTGAAGTTCACGCCTAAAGCGTCTGTGAAATGTTTTTTGCCGCATTTGATTTTTTGTTCTTCGCCGGGGCGCAACTTGCCGGGCGCAAGCGTGCTTTTCGTTTCACGCACAAGGTTCAGTTGCCGTCCGGTTTCCTCGCCGAATTCGTTTGTGTCGTCGGCGATCACAGCCCAGTCCGGGTTGTAGTCGCCGATAGGAGTCGGCACGAGAAAAAGACGCGGCAATTTAACGTAACGGCGGACATCTTTGCGCTTTTCCAAATCTTCGACGAACTTGCATTCGGTTTGCGAATCGTAAACCAGATAATCGTAAAGACCTTTGGGTGAACGAATCATTTTGTCTTTGAGTCCTTCGACTTCGCCGTCGAAAATCGTCATATCGAACCACTCGCCTGTTTCGTGATATTGAATGCCGCCGATGAGATGAGCGGCCAACTTCACTTTGATTTCGGCGACGGCTTTGGAAGCGAATTCCTGCGGATTGGCAAGCGCGGCGTCGAGGTCGGCGATGCCTTTCAGAATTTGCAGCAGCGTCGCGCGCGACAAGCACATGCGCGGCGTGGTGAATTCCAGCAAATGCAGCATCGTGGCGATCAAATCTGTCTGCGGCAAACCACCCGACAAGTCCACAATGGTTTTGGGATTGCTGAGTTGTTGCGTTAGAAATTCGTCTTTGGCTTCCACTTCCAAAAGCGCTTTCGTGGCGCTGACACGCGGCGGGCTGATTTCAATCTGGTCAAGCGCCGCAACGACTTCCTTTACCAATTGCCCGGTATCGAGATGAACCGTGTAGCGAGTCTTGCGCTTGATGTCGTTCCATAAATCCGAAAATTCAGGATCGAGTTCGACATCCGTGCGTAGTCTAGCAACGGCTTTATCGCGCGTGGCTTTGGTGACGGGCGGCGCTTTCGCATCCGGGCCGTATTCACTTTCGATTTCTTCTTGCAGCGTTTCGACGTAGGCTTGATAGCTTTGATTGGCGATGACGGTCAGCACATTGACTTTGTCTTCGCGCACTAAATCGCCTTTCGCGTCGCGCGCCAGACGCACGCCGCGCCCGACTTCCTGCCGCTTTTTCATGTCGGAAGTCGTTTGATTGAGCGTGCAAATCTGAAAGACGTTGGGATTGTCCCAGCCTTCGCGCAACGCCGAATGCGAAAACAAAAACGCGACGGGTTCATCGAACGAAAGCAGCTTTTCTTTGTCGCGCATGATGAGGTCGTAAGCGGCTTCGTCTTTTTTGGCTTTGCCGTTAATCGAATCCTCGAAAACAATTTCTTCTTTGCTTTTTCGTTTCTGTGCGAAGTAAGCGGCCTGCACATCGCCCGCGCTTTTGTCGCCCCAGAACTCTTTGAAATTCGGCTCGTTCTTCATTTCATCGAAGGCTTCCGCAAACATTTGCGCGAGAAGGCCGGGCTGCCCTTCTTCCGTGCGATAATTGGCGACGCGGTCAATGAAAAAGAGCGACAACACCTTGATGCCTTTTTCGCGCAAGCGATTTTGTTTGCGCAAATGCTCGCCGATGGTGTAACGAATTTGCGCGCGGAAAATCTGCTCTTTGGCGACGCCGTGCGCGCTTCCGATTCCCAATTCCAAATTGTTTTCAAAGCGCACGAAGCCGCCGCCGGGGTTAATCTCTTCGATAACGTAACCATCGTAATCGGGACGGTTGGCTTTTTCGCGCAAATTAGCGCCGGGACGAAACGTGTGTGTTTTTTCCTTGATCGTGCCGTCAAGAAGAAGTTGATGAAGGCTGATGCGCGCCGTGATGGTGTTTTTAACTGACGTGATGCCGTCCACGCGGACGAAAGCATGATTGAAATCGTTGTCCTGCAAAACGGAAGCGACTTCGATGCGTTTCACTAAATCCTGACGATAAGCGTCGAAGGGCGACAGGCGATGAACGAGGTTGTATGAGTTGCGGTGCGTCGCGCTGTAACGCAAGGCTAGAAGCGGATTGAGCGCGGCGAGAGCGGCGATGCGCTTTTCCGATTCCATGTTTTGCGGTTCATCGAGCAGCAGGATAGGGCGTGCCGCTTGAAGCAAATGAAGCGGCGTTTCGCCCTGCAAGCGGTCTGCGTCGCGGTAAATAACGTTGAGATCGACTTTGGAAAACGAGTCAATCGTCATCACCAGAAACTCTACGTTGCCGGAACGCGCAAACGCCGAAACCGAAGACAAATTCGCCGAATTGTAAACAGAGAATTTGTAGGGCGTGTTGTCGAAAAGCTGCGCGAAATGTTTGTCCGTCTGGCGAAGCGTGGTCAAAACGCCTTCGCGCACGGCGACCGACGGCACGACGATGATGAATTTACGCAGTCCGTAGCGGCGAAACAATTCGAGCGCGGTTCGCAGGTAAACATAAGTCTTGCCCGTTCCCGTTTCCATCTCGATTGAAAAGTTGGGAAAGCGGACGGGAATTTCGATTTTCTTCTTGCGATTTTCCTTGCGTTCGATTTTTCCTTCGATGAATTGCAATTCGGTATCGGGCGCGAGGTTGCCGCGAATTTGCACTGTTCGTAGATTGTGTAGCAGCGCGGCGTCGTCTAAATCGAGACGATTGCCCGCGACGGGAATGCCTTCGCCGAGCACTAGATTTTGCGAAGCGTCGGTGCGCGCTTGTCCCTCGAACAAATCGGCGACGGCGCTGATGGCGTCGAGTTGATATTGCTGGCCTGATTCAAATTTGAATTGCATAACTCAACCCGAGTTGCCGTTATAGATGTTTGGAGATTTTCAATTGCCACTAGCTTTAGCTAGTGGTGAAAGATTGCAAATCAGCGGGCTTTAGCCGAATTTCTGATAAAAACCATCTTCCTTATGGCTTTAGCCCCAATCTTAGGCTAAAGCCATAAGGATTGATCGAAAACATATATTCGGCTAAAGCCTATTTTGTAACTTGCTTGATCCACTAGCTAAAGCTAGTGGCAACTTATAAATCCTGCTTCTTGTGCCACTACAACTTAGCTGAAGCTAGTGGCAATTTATAATCGGCAACTCGGGTTGACTTAAATCATTTTCAAACGGCATTGCAGCGCGAGATTGGCGGCGGTCGTGTCGTCCAGCGCGATGCCGCGACAAATGAAAAGGTCGTCGGCAGACAATTTGAGCGGGCGCAGAAGTTCCAAGTCGATTGTGCTTTCGAGCGTCACGTAAAATGTTTGATTCTTTTCGGCGTCATGCACGCGCCACACGCCCGCGACTTCCGGCACGCTTTCGAGACGCGCATTGAGTCCGTAGCCTTCGCGCAGCGCCACTTCATAAATCACGCTTTGCGAATCGAAGCCGGGCAACAGCGCATCGTTCATCAATTCGAGTTGTGCGAGATAGGCTTGCGAGTCGCCTTCGGGCGTTTGTTGCCACTGGCGGAAATTCGACTCGCCGTATTTCCATACTTTGAAACCCAAGTCTTCGGGCGTTTCGCGTGAGGTTAACTCGAGCTTGCCGTTTTGCGCTTCCGTCATGCGCGCGATGACGCGGCGAATGCGCTCCTTTCCGATTTCGGCGATGGTCGGAAATTGCGCGTTGCCCGTCGGTTCGGGCAGTTGCACTAACACGAAACGACGATTGCCGCCGTCTTCGCGGTTGAGTTCTAAAACCGCTTGCGCTGTTGTGCCGGAGCCGGAGAAAAAGTCGAGAATGATGTCGTCCTCTTTTGGAGAAGTCGCCAACCGCAGCATTCTTTTAAGCAATCTCGTTGGTTTTGGCGTGTCGAATACCAAAGAATCATCATAGAATAAATCTCTCAACTGCTTCTTTGCTTCATCGTTGTGTCCCGAATCTTTGTGTTGCCACCATGTACCGGAGATGATGCCGCCCACATCTGTGAGAAAACGTTTATAGGCAGGTACTTTGTTATCTTGATTAATTCCCCACCAAACGCGATTTTCCGCGACATTTTGTTCGTGCCGTTGTTTGCTATATCTCCAGACAGCCATTCGACTAGGCCATATTTCTTCGCCAGTTTTAGGCTGAATGATTGGGTAATAGAGATTGGGACGTTCTTCAGCGTTTTTATTGCAGACGTAGTTATCAGTTCTCCATAAACCGCGCGTGTCATCATCGAGGTTTTTGTAAAGTTTGTTTTGCTCTTCGGTTCTTTCTGTCTTCTTCAGAAAAGCGACATTCTTTCCAGAATCACTTAGTTGTCGTTGTTTTCCAAACACCATTATGTAATCGTGCATATAAGAAAAATCGAGCGTGTCATTCGACGGCGCATACTTTTTCTCCCAGACAACATTCGCCACAAAATTCTCTTCGCCGAACACTTCATTCATCAACAAACGCAAATGATGAACTTCGTTATCGTCAATCGAAACGAAGATCACGCCGTCGTCCTTCAATAATTGGCGCGCGAGGAACAGGCGCGGATACATCATCGAAAGCCAGCGCGAATGAATGTGGCCGTTCGCGTCGGGCTTCGAGGTTTGCAAATCGCCGTTGGCGTCTCTCTGCCCAATTTGCGCCTGATAGTTTTTCAACGAATCGGCGAAATTGTCCGGGTAAATAAAATCGTTGCCGGTGTTGTAGGGCGGGTCTATGTAAATCATCTTGACGCGATTGAACAGCGGTTTATAAAGCAACTTCAACGCTTCGAGATTGTCCGCTTCGATGAACAGATTCTGCGTTTCGTCCCAGCCGACGGATTCAACGGGAGCAGGCCGCAAAGTGGCGCGCGAAGGCGTTTGCAAGAGTTGCAAGGCGTCGCGTTTCCCCGCCCACGAAAAAAGATAACGCTCCGAGCGCTCGTCGGATAAATCGCCCAGCGCGGCGCGCAGCTTGTCGAAGTCTATGCCGCTTTCGCTCCACGCTTCGGGGAAAATCTTGCGCAGTTGTTCACGGCGTTCCTCCGCTAAATCGGGCGTGGACGCATCAATTTTTTCAATTTTTCGGTGCATTGGATTTGAGGCTTTCCAGATGTTTCCCGCGCCGCGCCTGCGTCGTCAATTTATAACTCGCGCGTGGCGGCATAATCGAACGCATTGTCTTAAACAGCATCTTTCAACAAGGGCTTCAACTCGATTGCGTTCAATCTATCGTACACGATCAAGCGCCCAAAGAAAATTTCAGGTTGTATAATACAATGCTTTATGTTGCAAAAGCCGCTAAAGTCCGAATCATGTCAAAGCACTTTCAAAGCTCTAATGATTCACCACACACAATCGTCGGCCTTGGCGAATTGCTGTGGGACGTATTGCCCGCAGGCAAACAATTGGGCGGCGCGCCGACCAACTTCGCTTACGTTGCGCGGCTACTCGGAAACCAAGCCTTCGTCGCCAGCCGCATCGGGGATGATGAACACGGACACGAGGCTCTCAATCGTTTAGAGCAACTCGGTTTGTCCACGCTTTACGTTCAGCGTGATGAAAAGTATTCGACGGGAATTGTCCGCGTAGAGATAGACGCGCAGGGTGAAGCAAGCTACACCAACTCTCAAGATGATGCGTGGGATCATCTGGAATATACGCCGCAGTGGAAGGAATTGGCGATGCGCGCCGACGCCGTGTGCTTCGGTACGCTGGCGCAACGCTCGACGGAATCGCGCTTGACCATTCAAAAATTTCTTCAAGCGATGCGACCCGACGCGCTCAGAATCTTCGATGTCAATCTGCGTCATTCCTTTGTCACGGCGGAGATGCTTTCCCAATCGCTCGAAGCGGCGAACGTCGTCAAACTCAACAGCGATGAACTGCCGCGCGTCTCCGCGATGCTCGAACTCGGCGGGCGAGGGTCTTACGCTTTTGCCAATCGCTTGCTGCAAGTATTCGATCTGGATTTAGTCGCTATCACGCGCGGCGCAGACGGCAGTTTGCTCGTCGCCGCCGAAGACATGGTCGAGCATCCCGGCTTTCGCGTCCCCGTCGCCGACACCATCGGCGCGGGCGACGCCTTTGCCGCCGCGCTCGCGCATAATTATTTGCAAGGCGCATCGCTCGAACAAATCAGCGAATCGGCCAATCGCACAGGCGCATGGATCGCCACGCAAACCGGCGCGACACCATTCATCGTTTCAAGTGAATTCGAGAGCGCGATAATGAGGACACTAGAATAGATTTTATAAGTTGCCACTAGCTTCAGCTAGTGGAGAACATTGCAATCTTTGACAGGGCTTTAGCCCAATAAAAGAAAATAATATTACCCGATTGGCTTTAGCCTAATTTAGCTAAAGCTGTAAGGATGATTGATTTTTTTATTTTTTGTTTGGCTAAAGCCGCTTGCTTGTTATTAAACTTCACCACTAGCTGAAGCTAGTGGCAATTGAAAAGCCAATGTCTTATGTCAACAGAGCCTACGGAGATACTCACACCATGAAACAAACAATCAGCGCGTTCTTCATTTTACTGTTACTCAATATTGCTGCGGCGGCGCAAACTTCTACGACGCTCTCGCCCGAAGTGCGCGAATACCTAAGCGTCGATGCGCCCGTCGTCGCGCTCACGCATGTTCGCGTGATTGACGGCACGGGCGCGCCTGCGAAAACAAATCAAACGATCATCATTGCAAACGGCAAAATTCAAACGCTCGGCGACGCGGGCAGCGCCGCCGTGCCAACCGGAGCGAAGATTCTCGATCTGCCGAATGAAACAGTGATGCCCGGTTTCGTGATGCTGCATGAACACATGTTTTATCCGGCGGGCAAGCTCGTCCTTTTTAACGAACTCGGTTGGAGCTTTCCGAAGCTTTATCTGGCGGGCGGCGTGACATCCTTACGCACGGCGGGCAGCGTCGAACCCTACACCGATATTAATTTGAAGAAGCTGATCGACACAGGCAAAATTCCCGGCCCGAAGATGGACGTGACCGGCCCCTACCTAGACGGCGCGGGAAGTTTTGCCACACAGTTTCACGTTTTGACGGGCGCAGACGACGCGCGCCGCATGGTCGAATACTGGTCGGATCAAGGCGCGACTTCCTTCAAAGCTTACATGTACATCACGCGCGCCGAACTCGCCGAAGCAGCACGCACCGCGCACGCACGCGGACACAAAATCACAGGCCATCTCTGCGCCGTAGGGTTCCGCGAAGCCGCCGCGCTCGGCATAGACAATCTAGAGCACGGCATCATCGTTGACACCGAATTTCTGCCCGGCAAGAAACCCGATGTATGCCCGGCGCAATCCGACACCATTCTCAACTTAACGAAGCTCGACATCGAAAGCGCGCCCGTGCGAGAAATGATTCGTGACCTCGTCGCGCGCCGTGTCGCCGTCACTTCGACGCTCTCCGTCTTCGAGGCATTTATCCCGAACCGCCCGCCGCTTCAGCAAAGAGTTTTAGACGCAATGACAAGCGACGCGCGTATTCAATATCTGACAACGCGCGCGCGCAATGGCGAAAGAAAAGATTCGCCCTACGCCGTCGCGCTTGCCAAAGAGATGCAGTTCGAGCGCGCCTTCGTGAAAGCGGGCGGCTTGCTTCTGGCTGGCACAGACCCGACCGGCAACGGCGCAGTCCTCGCGGGCTTCGGCAGCCAGCGCGAAGTCGAACTCCTCGTCGAAGCGGGCTTCACAACACTCGAAGCGATACGCATCGCCTCTCTCAACGGAGCGCAATACTTAAACGCCGCAGATCGCATCGGCACAATCGCCGCTGGCAAGCAAGCTGATTTAATTGTCGTCAAAGGCGACCCGTCAACGAACATCAACGACATCGAAAAGATCGAAATCGTTTTCAAGGACGGCGTCGGCTACAACTCCGCGAAGCTGATCGAATCCGTCAGAGGCTCCGTCGGTTGGCGATAACCGGGTGCTTCGTTCTGACAACCCGCTGATGTGCGAAATTTGTCTGTAACTCGATCTGACAGGCGTCGGGAAAATACTGCGCCTGAAAACTATCTTGCTTACGAAAACCATTGTCATTAATAAAGAGATTGCACCGGTATAACTATTGACCGTCTCCTTTGCTTAAGGAGAAGGTTATATGAAAAGGCTTGTACGTCTGAAAGCATTATTACTGCGGCTGCTCTGATGCTGGCATCGTTCGTTCTCGTTCCGGCAATCCCACAGCAGAGTTCTATTCAACCGAGCTAATAATTAAGCGCCGTTTTTCGTTCAAAGATGAATGGATACTCCGGCAGCGATGCAAGAAACCTTCTTTTCGCCGTTCGTTAAAGGCAGCAAAAACTTTCGTACCTTCGCGGCTGCATTCATTCGTTTCACTGACCTTGAGCGTTGGAGAAAACAGATTATGACTCGCTGCAAACAACTGCTCTGCCTGATGCTGGCGCTATCCATTTTTCCATTTCCGCCGCTGCGCGCGCTCACAAGTGCCGCGCCGCAGGCCGGTAAAAACAGCAGCATCGAGGCGAACGCCGCCGACAATGCCAACGATGAAACAAACGACGAAGAGACGGGGCTAAAATTCCGTTTGAGCGAAGGCGCGGAGCAAGCGCCGCCGACACAGGAGGTGCGCGCACGTATCGCGCAAGCGTCACCACTCTCCGACGCCGAAACGCAAAACGTGCTGCGACGATTGCCGCCGATTAAAACCGAAGCGAGCGACGAACAAAACTTTGCCATGCGCGAGCGCTCGCTTCCGCCGCCGCGCACGGGCAAAACCATCAACGCTTCATTTCCACCGCCGGATTCATCATCGCCCGATCAATCTTCTTCTGCGACGCTTAACAACCCGACGGCGCGCTCCCTCGAAGTGACGCGCCATGCGCCGGAAGGCGAAGTGCCGGTAGCGCCGCAGTTGAGCGTGACTTTTTCGCAGCCGATGGTTGCCGTCGCTTCGCAAGAGGATGCGGTTGCGGAGAATCTCCCTGTCCAAATCACGCCGCAACCGCAAGGAAAATGGCGATGGGTCGGAACTAAAACGCTGCTCTTTGAACCCGATGGGCGCTTTCCGATGGCAACCGAATATCATGTGACGATTCCGGCTGGCACAAAGTCCGCGCTTGGCGGCACGCTCGCAAACGCTGTCGAGTGGGATTTCAAAACGCCGCCGCTCAACATCGAAACAAGTTATCCGGCAGAGGGGTCTAACCGGCGCGATGCGTTGATGTTCATAGAGTTCGATCAACGCATCGATCCGGCGGCGGTGCTCGGCTACATAAGCGTTGCGGCGGGCAAGGAAATTTTAGCGACGCGGCTCGCCGCCGCAGCGGAAATCGAAGCCGATGCAAGCGTCAGCGAGCTTGCCAAAGCCGCCGTCAAAGACCGCTGGCTCGCCTTTCGCGCAGTTGACAAAGCGAATAATGACACGCGGCTCGCCTTGCCCGCCGACGCAAGAGTTTTCGTCACACTCAAGCCCGGCGCGCCGTCTGCCGAAGGAACGCGCACAACCGACAAAGCGCAAGTTTTTTCGTTTCGCACCTACGGCGCGCTTCGCGTTGTCGAGCACAAATGTGGCTACAACATCAACGAGTGTTCGCCGTTCGATTCGTGGAGAATTACTTTCAGCAACCGTCTCGACACAGCAGTTTTTCAATCTTCGAGCGTTCGCATCGAGCCGCAGATTTCAGGGCTGAAAATAAACGTGTACGGCGATTCGCTGCGCATCGAAGGCGTCAAGAAAGCGCGCACGGCTTACAAAGTCACGCTCGACAAAGCAATCGCAGACGCGTTCGGTCAAACGCTTGGCGTAGATCAAACGCTTACCTTCAACGTCGGCGCAGCCACGCCCGCGCTCGCACTCTCCGGCGAAGGCTTCGTCGTGCTCAATCCCGCCAACAGCCCGCCGAAGGTTTCCATTTACAGCGTCAACTACACGCAGCTTAAAGTCAGTCTTTACAGTGTGACACCCGAAGATTGGGATAAGTATGTTCGTTACATGAACTACGTTTACGACTACAACCGAACGAACAAAAAGATTCCGGCGAAAGGCGACCAAATCAACCCGCCCGGACGCCTCGTGTACTCTAAGCCGCTTGAAATAAAAACGAAGCCGGACGAACTGACCGAAACGATCATCGATCTCGATCCGGCGCTGCGTAATCATCTAGGGCAAGCGCTCGTCATCGTCGAACCCATCACGCCATTCAATAACCGCGAGCGTTCCGTTCTCGCATCGTGGATACAAGCGACGAACATCGGCCTAGACGCTTTCGTTGACCACACAAACTTAATCGGCTGGACGACTTCGCTTAGGGATGGCGCGCCGCTTTCCGGCGTCGAACTATCCTTGTTGCCTTTTGGCGATAAAGCGGCGAGCGGCGCAGACGGCCTCGCCAGCCTGCCTTTGAATGCAGCAACGAAGGATGAAAGTTTGAATGTGCTGGTCGCTCGCAAAGGCGATGATCTTGCCATCCTGCCCGAACATTTCGACTGGTACAGCACATCGGGCGGCTGGCACAAAACGCCTGTTAAGGACGCGCTCGGCTGGTATGTCTTCGATGACCGCAAGCTGTATCGTCCCGGAGAAGAAGTTCACATCAAAGGTTGGATCAGGCGCATCACGGGCGGCACGCGCGGCGATGTCGAAACACTCAATCGCGCAGCAACCGGCGTCGCTTACACTCTGAAGGATGCGCAGGATAATGAAATTACGAAAGGCACGCTGCGGCTAAACGCGCTCGGCGGCTTCGATGCGTCTTTCAAGTTGCCCGGCACGATGAACTTGGGAACGGCGCGGCTTGAATTAGAAGCACAGGGCGGCGACAAGAACATTGAAGATCGGGAGCATACGCATAATTTTCAGGTACAGGAATTTCGCCGTCCCGAATTTGAAGTGGCGGCGGAAACAAGCGAAGGCACGCACATCGTCGGCAGCCACGCGGATGTGAACGTCAGCGCGAAGTATTACGCGGGCGGCGGATTGCCCGACACGGAAGTCAAGTGGGAAGTCACCTCTGCGCCCGCTAATTTCACGCCGCCGAATGGCAGCGATTTTACTTTCGGCACATGGCGGGCGTGGTGGCGCGATTCGGATTCCTCTTCAGATGAAACCAACACGGAAGAATTCACAGGCCGCACGGATGCTTCCGGCAAACATCATTTGCGCATTGATTTCGATAAGGTTAATCCGCCGCGCGCAACCAGCGTTGCAGCTGAAGCGAGCGTGCAGGATGTCAATCGCCAAACCTTGAACGCAACGACGACGATGCTCGTTCATCCGGCTGATTTGTACGTCGGCTTGCGAAGCCAGCGCACGTTTGTGCAGCAAGGCGAACCGCTCGATGTCGAAGCGATTGTGACAGACCTCGACGGTAAAGCGGTGGCGAATCGTTCAATCAGGATGCGTGCCGTGCTGCTCGATTGGGTTTACGAAAAAGGCGAATACAAACAAAAGGAAACGAATCCACAGGAGTGTACCGTCGTGTCTGCGACAGATGTTGTCAAATGCGTTTTCAATCCGAAGGAAGGCGGCGCGTATCGCGTCACGGCGAGCATCATGGATGAACGTGAGCGGCGCAACGAAAGCGAATTAACGCTATGGGTCGCAGGCGGCAAGCGGCAGCAATCGCAGCGCGATGTAAAGCAGGAAACAATCGAGTTGATTCCAGACCGCAAGGAATACAAAGCCGGGGATGTGGCGGAACTATTAGTGCAAGCGCCGTTTTATCCGGCGGAAGGCGTTCTGACTTTGCGTCGCAGCGGCATCGTCAAAACAATTCCTTTTCGCATGGACGCCGCATCCTTCACACTAAAAATTCCCATCGAAGACGCTTACACGCCGAACGTACACGCGCAAGTCGATCTCGTCGGAGCCGCCACGCGCACGGACGACGAAGGCAAGTTAAAAACAGACTTGCCGAAGCGTCCTGCCTTTGCTTCCGGCGAACTGAATCTCGCCATTCCGCCGCTCGCGCGCAAGCTCAACGTGCAAGCCACACCGCGCGACAAAACACTCGAACCCGGCGCGCAAACGATTGTCGATGTCACGGTGCGAGACGCAAAAGGTCAACCCGTCAAAAACAGCGAAGCCGCCGTCATCGTCGTTGACGAATCCGTGCTCGCGCTCACGAACTATAAACTCGACGACCCGCTCTCAATCTTTTATGCAGAACGCGATGCAGCGACAAGCGACTATCACTTGCGCGAGAAAGTGTTGCTGGCAAACCCTGAAGATTTAATGAACGCTACATTTGGTAAAGGTGGCGCAGGCGGCGGAATGTTTGCGACAAGGCAAGTTTCAGAATTGCCGCTCAATAGCCGTACTGCAAGTGATTACGAGATGTTGTCAAAAAGCGGCGCAACCGAAACCGTTACCGTCTCAGCAAGCGAGCCGGAATATAATGGAATACCGTTGCGGAAAAACTTTAATGCGCTTGCCGTCTTCGCTGCTTCCGTGCCGACAAACGCGGACGGGCGCGCGCAGGTTTCTGTAAAACTTCCCGATAACTTAACGCGCTATCGAGTAATGGCAGTGGCAGTCGCGGGCGGCAAGCAATTCGGTTCGGGTGAATCGGCGATCACGGCGCGCAAGCCTTTGATGGTGCGCCCGTCTGCGCCGCGCTTTCTTAACTTCGGCGACCACTTTGAATTGCCCGTCGTCGTGCAGAATCAAACCGATGCGCCCGTGCAAGTCAACGTCGCCGTGCGCGCTGGCAATGCCCTATTAACGAACGGCGCGGGACGAAGCGTCACCGTTCCCGCCAATGACCGCGTCGAAGTGCGCTTTCCCGTCGCGGCACAGCGCGCGGGTACGGCGCGTTTCCAGATTGCCGCCGCTTCGGGGCGCTTCAGCGACGCCGCCGAAATCAAGTTGCCCGTCTGGACGCCCGCGACCACCGAAGCCTTCGCCACCTACGGCGAGCTAGACGAAGGAGCAATCACGCAACCCTTCAAACTTCCCAACGGCGTCGTCAAAGAATTCGGCGGCCTAGACATTGAAACTTCTTCCACGCAGTTACAGGAACTCACGGACGCGCTCATTTATTTGCAGAATTATCCATACGAATGCGCCGAACAAATTTCTTCGCGCGTGATGAGCGTCGCCGCCCTGCGCGATGTGCTCACGGCCTTCAAAGCGAAGGATTTGCCCGCGCCCGAAGCGATGAAGGCGGCAGTCGCGCGCGACCTCAAAAACTTGCAGGGATTACAGAACGAAGACGGCGGCTTTGCCTTCTGGCGGCGCGGCGATGAATCATGGCCTTACATCAGCATACACGTCGCGCACGCACTCCAACGCGCCAAGGAAAAGGGCTTCGACGTTCCTGCCGACATGCTCACTGAATCAAAGAAATACTTGCGTGAAATAGAGCAACGCATTCCGTCGATTTACAGCGCGGAAGCACGCCGCGCCCTCATCGCTTACGCGCTCTACGTGCGCAATCGTTTCGGCGACAAGGACGCCGCGAGATCGCGCAAGTTAATCACGGAAGCGGGCGGCCTCGATCATCTCTCGCTCGAAAGCGTCGGCTGGCTGTTGCCCGTGTTGTCGAACGACGCGAACTCGCAAACGGAAGTCGCAAACATTCGCAGGCATCTCGATAACCGCGCGACAGAGGAAGCGGCGACGGCGCACTTCGCCAGTTCATATTCCGACAGCGATTATCTTTTGCTCAACTCCGACAGGCGCGCCGACGGAGTGATTCTCGAAGCCTTGATCGGCGACCAACCACAGAGCGAGTTGATTCCGAAGATCGTGCGCGGCCTTCTCGCGCATCGCACACGCGGGCGCTGGGAAAACACGCAGGAGAACGCCTTCGTGCTGCTCGCGCTCGACAGATATTTTGCGACTTATGAAAAGGCGACGCCAAATATGATCGCGCGCGCATGGCTCGGCGAACGCTTCGCCGGAGAGCAACGTTACAAAGGCCGCACAACGGAGCGGCAGCAAATCAATGTGCCGATGCGCTATCTCGCTGAACATGCCGCGCCGCAGCAGAATCTTGTGTTGAGCAAGGAAGGCGCTGGCAGGCTCTACTATCGAATCGGGATGCAGTATGCGCCCGCGAGTCTGAAACTAGACGCGGCGGATTACGGCTTTGCCGTCGAGCGTGTTTACGAAGCGCTGGATAACCCGACGGACGTGCGCCGCGATGCCGACGGCGTGTGGAACATCAAAGCGGGAGCGCGCGTGCGTGTGCGTTTGACGCTTGTTGCTCCGACGCGCCGTTATCATGTCGCGCTCGTCGATCCGCTGCCCGCCGGACTCGAAGCCTCGAATCCTGCGCTCGCAACGACGGGCAGCATTCCGCAAGATAAGCAAACTGAAAACGCGGCGGACAGTAATAATTATTGGTGGCAGCGTTCGTGGTTCGAGCACCAGAACTTGCGCGACGAACGCGCCGAAGCATTCACGTCGCTGCTGTGGGAAGGCGTTTACACTTATTCTTATGTGGCGCGCGCGACGACGCCCGGCCTCTTCGTCGTGCCGCCGCCGAAGGCAGAAGAAATGTATCACCCGGAAACCTTCGGGCGCGGCGCAACAGATCGTGTTCGCATCGAATAAAGCCGCTCAACTATGCTTTAAGCGAATCCGCGTTTGTTCATGTTCGTTGATAAACAAGTTGCCCGTTCGCGTAAACCGCGTGCGTGTGTTCGACGCCGAAGAAGTATGCGAGTTCGCGGTAATCCATGCAATCGTACATCGCAAAGTCAGCCAGCTTGCCCGCTTCGAGCGATCCCGTTTCGCTTCCTAAATTCAAACTGTAAGCGGCGTTGATCGTACACGCCGTCAAACTTTCGGCGGGCGTCATTTTCATGTGCGTGGAAGCGATGGATAAAATCATCTGCATTGAAGTCGTCGGCGACGAGCCGGGATTAAAGTCTGTCGCAAGCACGACGGCTAACCCTGCGTCGATCATCTCGCGCGCCGGTGGATAACGATTCAATCCGAGCGCATAAACCGCGCCGGGCAAAAGCACAGGCTGCACGTTGCCCGCGCGCAAGGCGGCGATGCCTTCCGCGTTCGTGTGTTCCAGATGATCCGCCGTCGCCGCGCCGAGTTCAGCCGCGAGCGTTGCGCCGCCGCCAAGCGAGAGTTGATCCGCGTGAATGCGCAAACCGAATCCGAGCGCTTTCGCCGTCAGAAGAATCCGCCGCGACTCCGCTTCATCGAACACGCCTTTTTCGCAAAACACGTCGCAGTAAGCAGCGAGATTTTCCGCCGCCACATGCGGCAACATTTCTTCAACGATTAACCCGATGTATCTCTCGCGCCGCTCACGGAATTCGTCCGGCACTTCGTGCGCGCCCAAGAATGTCGGGACAAGTCGTAGCGGCGTTTCTTCGTTCAAACGGCGAATCGCGCGCAGCATTTTTAATTCATCTTCGACGGTGAGGCCGTAACCGGATTTCGCTTCGATGGTCGTCGTGCCACCCCGCAGAAACCAACGAGCGTAACGCTTCGCCGTTTCGACCAATTCATCTTCGGTTGCAGCGCGCGTGCGTCTGACAGTCGCGCGAATGCCGCCGCCCGTTTTTGCAATCTCCTGATAAGTCGCGCCGCCCGCGCGCATCTCGTATTCATCAACACGCGTTCCGGCAAACACGGCGTGCGTGTGCGCGTCAACAAAGCCGGGCAGCACAATGCGGCCTCCGGCATCAACGACTTCGCAATCGTTTTTGATTTGCGGTTCGACAACTGAACGCGTGCCGACTAATTCGATCCGCCCGTCGCGCACAAGCATCGCGCCGTCTTCGACGAGGCCAAGCTCGCGCATTTCAGTTCTGCCCGCGCGCGGCCTCGCCGCTCCGCGAAGCGTCACGAGTTGCGCGCAGTTGACGACGGCAAGCAGCGGCGTTGCGTTTGCGTCATGCTCCGTTGAAGATTTGTGAGTCGAAGAAGACGGCGCAGCGGGTTCTTTCATATGTTTGAAAAAGTGTCTGAACTTTTCGATGATTCGCTCGAATGGTTGTGCTCGCTGCGCTGCAACAGGCCGGAAGCGAATGAGAGCAAGCACGCTGCCGCCGTCATTACAGTCGCGTCCGCGATGTCCTGCGTCGGGTCAATCTCCACCAAATCCATCACACGCACTTTTCTATGCTGCCCGCACAACCATGCGGCGCGGCGAAGCTCGAACGGCAGCAAGCCGCCGGGACGCGAGCCGGGTGTTGCCGGAGCGAAGCTTCGATCCAGCACATCTACATCCAGATCGACGTAGATGTTTTGGGCGCGCAACGCCAATTGTTCGAGCGACTCGCGGACAATCCTTTCGAGACCGCGCGCGCGAACTTCGTCCACAGTAACGATGGTGATTCCGGCATCACGCGCTACGTTCGCGTAGTGGCACGAGTTGGAGAAGGATTGAATGCCGATTTGAATAATGTTCGCGCCGCGAAGCCCGTCATCGAGCAGCGCGCGCACAGGGTTGCCGTTCGATAAACCTTTATTCGTGTCGCGTAAATCGAGATGAGCATCGAGCGTGAGCAAACCGCATTCGGCGAGCGATGAACTTGCGCCGTGACAGCCCGGCCTTGAGATGCTGTTGTCGCCGCCGAGCAGAACGAGCGCGTTTGATGTTTGGAGTGCTGCGCGAACCGCATCTGCAAGCGGTGCGAAGGCCTCTTCCGGGCGCGCGTTGCTCAAATCTAGATCGCCCGCATCGCTGACTGCGAGTTGCTGAAGTTCAATGTCGTTCTCAATATCGTAAGTGCTGAAACGCGCGAGCGCTTTTCTGATTGCCTGCGGCGCGAGATCACAGCGTCCCGGCGTGATCGAGCCGAGCCGGAGCGGTGCGCCTAAAATCGCCAGACGCCCGCGAACATCGTCAGCGTGCGCGCCTTCTAGCCACGCACTCGCGCGAGGCCAGTGCGGATCATCGGTAATTGAATTCGCGCTCAAAGTTCGTTCTCTTTCTCAATCATCGGCAACTTAATATTCTGCTCGCGCGCGACATCGAGAGCTTTTGTATAACCCGCATCGGCGTGGCGCACAACACCGATTCCCGGATCGGTTGTCAGCACGCGTTCGAGTCGTTTGCCAGTCTCGTCTGTGCCGTCGGCGACGACGACCATTCCCGCGTGCAGCGAATAGCCGATGCCGACGCCGCCGCCGTTATGCACGGACACCCACGACGCGCCCGAAGCCGTATTGAGCAACGCATTCAGAATCGGCCAATCGGCAATCGCATCCGAACCGTCCAGCATCGCTTCGGTTTCGCGGTACGGTGAAGCGACGGAGCCTGTGTCCAGATGATCGCGTCCGATGACGACGGGCGCATCTAATTTGCCGGTCTTGACCATAACGTTGATCGCCGCGCCAAACTCCGCGCGCTCGCCGTAGCCGAGCCAGCAAACGCGCGCGGGCAAGCCTTGAAACTGTATGCGCTCGCCCGCGAGTTTGAGCCAGCGCCGCAAGGTTTCGTTTTCGGGAAAAAGTTCGAGCGCGAGGTCGTCTGTCCGGCGGATGTCTTCCGTGTTGCCGGAAAGTGCTACCCAGCGAAACGGGCCGCGTCCTTCACAAAAAAGCGGGCGAATGTATTCAGGCACGAAGCCCGGTATCTCGAAAGCATCCGCGACGCCCGCCGACTTCGCCTGCGCGCGTATGTTGTTGCCGTAATCGAACGCCACCGCGCCCGCGCGCTTCAAAGCAAGCATCGCTTCGACGTGTCGCGCCATTGATGCAAGCGAACGCTCGACGTATTCGCGCGGATTCTGAATGCGCAATTCGGTTGCTTCTTCGAGCGTTAAGCCTTGCGGCACATAACCGTTCAAAGGATCATGCGCGCTTGTTTGATCCGTGACGACATCCACTTGCACGCCGCGCCGGACGAGTTCCGGCAAAACTTCCGCGCAGTTGCCGACAAGCCCGACGGAGACTGCGCGCCGCCCTTCAATCGCGTCTTCGCAAATCCGCAAGGCTTCGTCTAAATCGAGCGCGAGGCGGTCACAGTAATTCATTCGCACGCGGCGTTCGATGCGCGCGCGGTCAACGTCTATGCCTAAGAAAACAGCATCGTTCATTGTCGCCGCGAGCGGTTGCGCGCCGCCCATGCCGCCCATGCCGCCGGAGACGACGAGCTTGCCCGCGAGCGTGCCATTGAAATGTTTATTCGCGGCGGCAGCGAACGTCTCGAACGTACCCTGTATGATTCCCTGCGAGCCTATGTAAATCCACGAGCCTGCCGTCATCTGCCCGTACATCGTCAGTCCCATGCGTTCGAGCCGGTTGAACTCTTCCCAATTCGACCACCGCCCGACGAGGTTGGAATTAGCGATGAGCACGCGCGGCGCATATTCGTGCGTGCGAAAAACGCCGACGGGTTTGCCGGATTGCACAAGCAAGGTTTCGTCGTTTTCGAGGATGCGCAAACTCCGCACAATCGCTTCATACGACGCCCAATTGCGCGCCGCCCGTCCCGTGCCGCCGTAAACAATCAACTCGTCCGGGCGTTCGGCAACGTCCGCGTCCAAGTTGTTCATCAGCATTCGCAACGCAGCTTCCTGATGCCAGCCCTTGCAACTGATTTCCCGTCCACGCGGCGCTGTGATCGAACGATGGGAGTTCTGTTGTGAAGAATCGTTCGTGTTATTTTGGACAGACGATGTTTCTTTTGTCATCGCAAGATTCTCCGCGAGCGCGTTGGTTTTATCGTTCGCCATATCCTGTAAAGAGAACGCGAAGGTGTCAAGCGATTCGATTATTAGGTAATGAAGCAGTTTGAATTTGGAAACACTTGCTCACCGTGTTTTTTATCAAGGTCAAATTCCCAAACCTCGATCTTTGGCCCGATTAGGTGTCCCTGTGTCTTGATATAGTGGGTGGCTAAACTCACATCTTTTCGCAGATGCTTCAGGACAAATAGGATTTTTCTATAATGCTCTGGAGCGACGCTGAACAGAAGCATCACTTCGTTTAGCCCTCTAATTTTTGCGCTTGGTGAATTACCGCCACTCGTCCATGTATATGACTTGCACTCAACGAGTATTGGTGGGTCTTTGCTGCCCAAGTCGAATTTGTGAGGCTTCTTTATCTTGTATCCAACATCTTCGCTGAATCCAAGCTGAAGCAAGACTCCCGTTTCGGCAAAAAATAACCGGGCAGCTTCCTCGAACTCTCTCCCTACTTGGGTATTGCTAATCGAGCCAATGCGCTGGTTTTTGTTTTCCATAAACTTTCTTTTCTCAGCCGCTTTCTGTGCATGACCTACGGCGTGATTATTTCAAATCAATCCACTACTGACTGTTAGCCGCCACTGCTGCTGCTGCGCTTTTGAACAGTTGATTGCTGCGCTTGGCTGCGCGCGATGCTTTTCAGAGAAGTGTTTATTTCCTTCAACTGGTCGAAAATCTTTTCGAGCGCGTTGGTTAATTCCGCGAGCGCATCATTCGATTTGACAACTTCGTTTTCCTGCATGAGATTCTCTCCTTACAATTTGTGCCTTGATTGCTTATGCCGATGTTTGTGCGCCGCACAGTATAATCTGAAACGTGATGGACGATTGCGCGGAAAGTAGAATAAAGTATGGCGAAGCTATCTTTGTGAAGACAAAACGCGTTTTTCAATCTTTATAGTAAGCGAGTATCGAATGACCAAGTTAATCATCGTTATCCTAATGACCCTTTTCTGCGCGCCTCAATCTTTTTCATCGCAACTTCCGGCGGCGAAGGTTCAGCAAACAAATCAGGGCGAAATAGATGTCCGCGTTGCGCCCTTCGTAGACCTCTATTACTTTATTTCTGCGCTCGCTTCCGGCTCTGAAAAACCGCCGGAGATTGACGGCTTTGCGCAAGCTGTCGAGGCCGCCCGCCCGCTCCGGTTTGCTCCCCGGCTCATAAACATCGTGGTCATCCGGTGTGATAATGCTTCTGACGCGGCGCGTGTCTTCGCGCAACTTCCTGAGACGGTAAAAGTAGGCGCGGGGCAGACGCTTCTTTTGCGCGAGAAAGCTGTCAATCTCGCAAAGGCTTTAGCTGTCATTGAAAAACCGTTCCTTGAAAAAATTTGGCCGCAACACAAGTTAATTATCAATCAAGCTGCGGCAAGCATTTCCAAGACATTTAAGCCGAAGGAGCAGGAATGCTTCGCTTACATCACGAAGAATCTCGGTATGCAGAACGTCGCTTATAAAGTTCCGGTTTATCTTGTGGCTGATGCTCCCTTGCCGGGAGGATTTACATTTCGGCAGGATGACGGAAGCGGAGTCTGCCTTATCAGTGTTGAAAGAAATAAAGGTTCACTGCTTTTCGAGACGCTATTGCATGAAGCGATTCATGCCCTCGATCTGGAGGCGAAGGGTAATGGAAATGTTCTCATAGACATTCGCAACCGGCTGCTGAAGGCAGGAATTACAGAGCGCGATCCGGACATGCGAAACGTGCCGCATACTCTTATGTTCATTCAGGCGGCGGAAACGGTAAGACGCCTTCTCGATTCATCCCACAAGCATTACGGCGATGTTTCAGGCTATTATGCAAAAGTCCCGCTTATCGCAAAGATAGAGCGGCCAATCTGGATTGATTATCTCGATGGTAAAATTTCCCGTGAAAAAGCGCTGAATCAAATTGTCGATGAATTTCTTAAAGCGCGCGCTGGCTTGGCATCTCCGAAAACTCCGGCCTTATAACCCACACTGAAATTATGAGCACACAACCCAACAAAGTTATTTACTCGATGATCGGCGTCAGCAAGTTTTACGACAAAAAGCCGATTCTCAAAGACATTTATCTTTCCTATTTCTACGGCGCGAAGATCGGCGTGCTCGGCCTCAATGGTTCCGGCAAAAGCAGCCTGCTGCGCATTCTCGCCGGACAGGATAAAGAGTTCACGGGCGAGACGGTTCTTTCGCCCGGCCACACCGTCGGATTTTTAGAGCAGGAACCACAGTTGGATGAATCTCTGACCGTGCGCGAAGTAGTCGAACAGGGCGCGCAGGCGACGGTTGATCTCTTGAAGGAATTCGATGAAATCAATGCGCGCTTTGCCGAGCCGATGGCGGACGACGAGATGACAAAACTTCTCGAACGTCAGGGAACGGTGCAGGAAAAGTTGGACGCCGCAGACGCATGGGATTTGGACGCGCGGTTGGAGATGGCGATGGACGCGCTGCGTTGTCCGCCGGGCGATGCGCGGATTAAAACTTTGTCGGGCGGCGAACGTCGTCGCGTCGCGCTCTGTCGCTTGCTTTTGCAACAGCCGGACATTTTATTGCTTGACGAACCGACGAATCACTTGGACGCGGAATCCGTCGCGTGGCTCGAACAACACTTGCAGCAGTATCCGGGAACGGTCATCGCGGTGACGCATGATCGTTATTTTCTGGACAACGTTGCGGGCTGGATTCTCGAACTTGATCGCGGGCAGGGCATTCCCTGGCAAGGAAATTATTCTTCGTGGCTCGAACAAAAACAGGAACGCTTAAAGCGTGAAGAAAAATCGGAATCGGATCGCCAGCGCACTCTGCAACGCGAACTCGAATGGATACGCATGTCGCCGAAAGGCCGCCACGCCAAAGCCAAAGCGCGCATCAATTCCTACGAAGCGCTGCTTAATCAAGCCGCCGACAAACGCCACGCAGAAGAACTCGAAATCTACATTCCGCCCGGCCCGCGTCTCGGCGATGTCGTGATCGAAGCAGACGCTGTGAGCAAGGCTTACGATGATCGCGCACTCGTCGAAGACATGACGTTTCGCTTGCCGCCCGGCGGCATCGTCGGCATCATCGGGGCAAACGGCGCGGGCAAGACAACGCTCTTTCGCATGATTACGGAGCAGGAACAGCCGACGCGCGGAACCATTCGCAAAGGCGAGACCGTCACGCTCGCTTACGTTGACCAGAGCCGCGCGCTCGATGCGAACAAAACGATCTGGGAAACAATTTCGGACGGGCAAGATGTCGTGCAACTAGGCTCGCGCGAAGTTCCGTCGCGTGCGTATGTCGCAAGGTTCAACTTCAGCGGCTCGGATCAACAAAAGAAAGTCTCGCAGCTATCGGGCGGCGAACGCAATCGCGTGCATCTCGCGCGCATGTTGAAGGAAGGCGCGAATGTTCTGTTGCTCGACGAGCCGACCAACGATCTCGATGTCAACACAATGCGCGCGCTCGAAGAGGCACTCGAAAACTTCGCAGGCTGCGCCGTCGTCATCAGCCACGACCGCTGGTTCCTAGACCGCATCGCCACGCACATACTAGCCTTTGAAGGCGACAGCCGCGTGGTCTGGTTCGAGGGCAATTACTCTGAATACGAAGCGGATCGCCGCGCACGCTTAGGCCAAGCCGCAGACCAACCGCACCGCATCAAATATCGGCAGCTTACGCGGAGTTAAAGTAAACGTAGGATGTCAGTTAAGATGCAGATGAGGTAGTGGTTCAAGTTTCAAAGGTAAGATTTGTTAATGAAAAACTTACGTTGCCCTATCAAGTTGCTTGTGTTCTCTCTAATTTTGGCGGCGGGTACTTGTCTTGCCCAAAACAATCAGGATGACAATTTTCTAAACGCTTCTGAGTTGCAGTGGTTCAACATGGAAGCGAATAGCATTACACCTGACATCTTATTCAAGGCTGTCTGGTACGTTGCACCTAATCGTGGTTTTTACTACATCTTGGAGCTTCGTAAAGACGGTATTGCTTCTACATGCCGAGTCGTACCGAATTGGGCTATGCAAGCAGAACATTCCGCAAAGTTGAGCGGCGAACAAATAGAAGAAGCCAAACGATTGCTTGCGAAGATTCAAGTCAAAGGGCGTAAGGCAATGTTCGAGCCGAAGGATAAAGAAAGGCATACGGCTTTCGTTTTCGTTAATAAAGAAAAATACACGCGCGCAGATTTTGTTGGTTTACTACCTATTGAAATGCAACGAGTCTTTGATTTTGTCGATGCCGAAATTACAGCACAAGAAGCACGAGAAATGAAAGAACGGCAGAAACATATACCGTCACCTAATATCTAACATCTAAACTTTTTCATGCTTTACAACACGAAACAGCTTTACACTCCGGCGCTCGAAGCTTACGAGTTCAACGAGCGCGCGTTGATTGTCGATACGGAGACCATCGGCGCGGGCGCAGGCATCGAGGTTATCGAAATCGCGCTGGCGGATACGTCGGGCAACATCGTTTATGATTCGTTGGTGCAGCCGGTTTTCAACGCTCTGCCGCCGCCGTCGAAGCACAAAAGATTCGATAAGGCGGAGTTAGCAAACGCGCCGCATTGGACGGACATCTGGCCGGAAATCGAAGCGTTGATTGACGGCAGATTGCTTGTCGCCTACAACGCGAGTTTCGACAGGCGCGCGCTCTCCGCGACATGCTCGCGCTACCGGCAAACAACGACGGAGCGCGGCTGGCGTTGCGCGATGCAGTTGATAAAGAAAACAGTCGGCACAAAAAAATCGCTAACGCTGGATGAAGCGTGCGCGCGCTACGGCTTATGTGGCGGCACTCATCGCGCGCGCGCCGACGTGCTGGCAACGTGGCGATTGCTCAAGGCGGCGACGACGGTTGAGGCCGCGTAGCGTGTGGAAGAGTAACTCCGCAGCAAGTTGACGGGCACTTAACTCAAAGTAAATAAATTAGTTTCCACAGACATTGGCCGAAAGTGACATTACTTATCGGAGATTCAGGTTGCCGCCTCTAAAGCACGCGCCAACGCTGCCGGGATTTTTATAGGAAAGAACCGCATTGCGGCGAACCAATAAGCCTCGCCGCTTTCATCAACGACGGTCATATAGCCATGCTCATTTGCTTTATCGTCCGGCAATATTCGGTATAGCTTGCCGACTTCGAGCGAAGCTTCATAGCCTGTATTGTTGACGCAAACTGCAAACTGCGTTACGGAATTTCTTCTTTTACTCATAGCTAATCAATGAGCGGCGGAATAATTTTATACTCGAATTGTCCAACGCCGTGCGCCTCGTACCAATGAATTTCCGCTGTTTGAATAGTACCATCAATCAGGCGCACAGAAGCAATGCCTTTTAGCTTTCGCCAGCGTCCCTTGCCGTATACGCGGCGGAGCCGTGCTATGTCACGGATAGAGCTACCAACCGCGATAATCTCAATCTCCGTGATTCTTCCTACAATCTCAAAGTCCATTCGCAAGCCATATCGCACACGCTTACTTTTGTTCATCCGGCAGCGCATTAAAACGTAGAAAAACAAAAGAGACGGGGCGCAATTTCAATACGTCCCGTCTCTCTTTTTCGTTCGATGCCAATTAAATTACTGCGAGACGTTGAGCGACGTATCGTCTATGACGAAGGACGTTTGCAAGGAACTGTCTTCAGTGGCGGTAAAGTAAACGCGCACGGTCTGGCCTTTGTACGCGAGGACATTGAAGGATTTAAGCGCGTAGCCGGACGACGCGGACAGATTCGAGTATGTGCCGAGCGTTGTAATCAAAGTGCCGCTCGAATCTCTTAGTTGCACGCTAATTTTGTCGTAGGCGCTGGTGGTCGTTGTTTCCGCCGTGTCTATGTGCAGATAAAATTGCAGCGTCGCGGCGGTGGCCGTCGAAGGAATTGTCACCTGCTGATACAAGGTGTCCGTGTGCGCCGAGCCGTAGCCGTCGAGCCATGCTTTCCATGAACCGGAGCGCGCGGCTTCCGAAGTCGAATTGGTAATCACGCCGCTCGTTCCTGTCCAACTGACGTTGCCGGATTCAAATCCGGGATTGGCGAGCAGTTGCGATGTTGTGGTGGGTGGCGGCGGCGGCGTGCTCGTCAGCAAAGAATAAAGCAAGCGATTCGGCGAGCCTGTGCCGGGGCTTGTGATGTGATTGAGCGTCGAGCCGTTGATGATCGCAGAGGTCACAGTCGCGGGCGAAGCCGACGGATTCGATTGCAAGTAAAGCGCGGCCACGCCGACAACGTGCGGCGTCGCCATTGACGTGCCGCTGATCGTGTTGGTCGCCGTCGTGCTTGTGTACCAAGAAGAAGTAATGTTGAGTCCGGGCGCGAAGATGTCGAGGCATGTGCCGTAGTTGGAGAACGAAGCGCGTGCGTCCGTGTTGGTGCTCGCGCCGACGGTGATCGCGCTTGCAACGCGCGCGGGCGAAGAGTTGCACGCATCGAGGTTGTCGTTGCCAGCCGCGACTACATAGGTCACGCCGTCGTTGATTGAATTGGTGACTGCCGTATCGAGGGCGCTTGAGATGCCGCCGCCCAAACTCATGTTAGCGACGGCGGGCTGTCCCGCTTGATGGTCGGACGTGACCCAGTCAACGCCCGCGATGACGCCGGAGTTGCTGCCCGAACCAGAGCAATCGAGGACGCGAACGGCGACGAGCGTGACGCCTTTGGCGACGCCGTAAGTTGCGCCTCCGACTGTGCCGGAGACGTGCGTGCCGTGACCGTTGCAGTCGGTTGTGCCGTTGCCGTCCGTGATCGCCGTGTAGCCGGAGATGGCGCGCCCGCCGAACTCCGTGTGCGTTGTGAGAATGCCCGTATCAATGATGTAGGCTTTCACGCCCGCGCCCGTGTTGGTGTAATTGTATGTGCCGTTCAAGGGCAGATCGCGCTGGTCTATGCGGTCTAAGCCCCAAGTCGCGTTGCTCTGTGTCGCGCTGAGGCTCATCAATTGGTCTTCTTCGACATAGGCGACGCTCGGATCGAGCGCGAGGCTCTGTGCCTGCTCTGTTGTCAGCGTCGCGGAAAAGCCTTTGAGCGCGCGATTGTATTGATGCTTGCGATAGCCGCCGCCGTGTAAAGCGATGAGATTACCGGACGCTTTATCGACATCCGCAACGTCATCGTTGAGCACGACGATGTATTCGCCGGGAATAACTTTATCTGCGGCGACGTGGCGGAATTTGGCTTTATTCTTCGGTGAAGAATTGGATTTGGCGGCAGTCTTATCTGCCTTGTTCGGGTTTTGGGCGTGGCTGGAAATTGAAAGGAACATCGCGGCGCAAAAAGCGATGCAGATTGTGAACGCAACAAGCTTCTTCATTTTTTCTCCGGGGTTGGTGTGAATTGTTAAGGTGCGAAGCGTTGAGCAAAAAAGACGGCGTCCGCGCGGGCGCACTCTGCTCAAAGGGAAAATAGCTGCCGCTGCGGTATAAAGGAAGAAGGAGAAACGCCGGGCGCGCCGGTATATGAAAAGCGAAATTGCTTCCTAAGATAAAACGGAAAACAGCACGAGAGAAAAGCTGTATCAAGTCGGACTCTTCTGTATTGACGAATGAACGGAATGCGATGCCGATATTATTCAACGAATCGCGGATAAGCTATGAAGCGGCGGTGAGATTATCGCCGCGCGCCGCGAATGTCAATGGTTTTTTCTGGGGACATGTGCGAGGTTTCGCGTGAGTCGCAGACAAGCACAGGCGAGGCTCTGGTATATGAACGCCGATTTCGAGATGGAATTGGCGGCGCAGCATCGCGCGGAAGTTTACAGGCGTTCGAGCCAATTCGATAAAATCAATCGCAGGCTCGCCACGCATCTGCTGTGGCTCGCAAAGCGCGGCGATGCGTTGCTGTTAAAAGACGACGAAGCGCCAAACGAATCGTTCGCCGCAGAAGCAAAAGAGCGCGGCGTTGAACTTCTGTCGAAGACTCGCGCGGGAAATCAAAGCGATAAAATTTTCACGCCGTGGGGCTGGACGAAAAGCGCCGTCGCGCTCGGCGAAGGCACGGGCGCAAGCGTGCGGCATCCATCGCTTGAAATAGTCGCGCGCGTTAATTCAAAGCTATGGAGTTACGCGCTCGAACAAGAACTCGACGTCGCTTTGAAGCATTCCGCAATCGCACGAAGCTTCGACGAATTGCAAGGGGTCATCGAACGCGCTTGCCCGAAGGCGAATGATAAATGGGTCATCAAAAGTCCCTTCGGATTTGCCGCGCGTGATCGGGTGCTGGGGCGCGGCGCAGTGCTCGAAGCGACGCAGGCGGTGTGGGTGCGGCGGCGTTTCACTCTCGGCGAAACGTTGATGTTTCAACCTTGGCTGGATGTCGTGCGCGAATACGGCGTTGCGATGAACATCGAAGCAAGCGGCGAAGTCGTTATCGAAGGCATCAGCGATTTGCAAACAAACGGCGCTGGCACGGGCTACGGCTATTTGCTCGGGCGCGAAATCGAGCCGCAAAGAAAAACGGAGCTTGAAAAATTTGCGTGCATCGTCGGCGCGCGGCTTTTTGCAGAAGGCTATACGGGCGCTGCCGGAATGGACGCGCTCGAACACGCGAACGGTCTTCATCCGCTGCTTGAAATCAACGCGCGCCTCACGATGGGACACATCGCCGTCGCCGTCGAACAAGCGCTTTATCCGTCAACGCCCGTTCTATGGCGCACGAAATAAAGCAGGAATAGAATCGGGCGCTTGCGGCATCTAATACTTGCCAGCCATTATAATTTATAATGCAAACTTCTGATGCTGTTTCAGGCTGGCCTAAGCACATGTAAACAAGACGGCGCTTGCGTTAAAGTAAGCGCACATCGAAACGGAGCGAATAAAATGGAAAAAGCAACTTTCGGAGCGGGCTGTTTCTGGGGCGTCGAAGTGGCGTTTCGGCAGCTCGAGGGTGTCACGTCAACGCAGGTCGGTTATCTCGGCGGCAGCCTAGAGAGCCCGACATATAAGGATGTTTGTTCGGGTCGCACAGGCCATGCCGAAGTCGTCGAAGTCACTTATGATCCGGCGCAAACGTCTTACGAAGATTTATTGAAGGTCTTCTGGGAGAATCACGATCCGACGCAGCTTAACCGGCAGGGGCCGGACATTGGCGATCAATATCGCACGGCGATTTTCTTTCACACGCCGGAACAGGAAACTGCGGCACGCGCCTCCAAAGCGCAACTCGAAGCGAGCGGTCATTTCAAGCGTCCTATCGCCACAGAGATTACTTCTGCATCCACGTTTTACCGTGCGGAAGAATATCACCAGCAGTATCTGGAGAAACGCGGGCTTGCGCATTGCCATATTTAGGAAACGCGAAGGCGAGAAAACAGCTCGTGAGATATAAACGGTTCGCATCGTGTTTGATTTTCGATGCCGATTCCGCAAGCTGAACTCGCTGATTGAAGGATAATAAGACGCCGTGTTTGTCAGGCTTAGGCATATGCCTTTGCACCAACACGGCGTCTTATCTAATGTCAGGCGTCTTCTTCGGCCTGTTCGCCGTGTTCGACGATGTCTCCGTCCTTGAAGAGTATGCCTTGCAGAATCTCGCGCCACTGCGGTTTGCGGCGCAGCAGGAATTCCAAATCCATCCCGAAGTGCTTGAACTCTTCCTTCTGCGCGTTCTGCATAATCGCTTTGGCTTCCCCGTCCTTTTCGACGCTGATGCGCTGCTCGTACCAATTTATCGCTTCGGCCTCTTCCGTGAGCGATGCGATCATGCGCGCGAAGGTGCGCGTCTTCTCCGATAACTCGCTTGCCGGTTCGTGATATTGATTGAAACCCATAATGATTCCCTTTCCCTTAAACCCTTCAAAAATTTACCGCGCCGCACTGTTTTTTGTGCGCGGCTTCCCGCCCTCGTTCGATATTCTTCGATTATTCATTTAATACTTTATCAACGGGTGTTTCGGCAACGTATTATCGCTAAAGCAATCGAGACGTTTGGCGTTTATTTTGGCTGCCGCTCTTACTTTCCCTTTGTTGCATCTTAGTCAATCCTTTCTTTGCACGAGGCCGGGTTGACCGTCAACATCAAGCAGCAGGCGACTGAAACCGCTTTGACGAATCTCTTCGTACTCGTGCCCGCAGTCGGCAGGCCACGCGCACAAAAAGACGAGCGGCTCTTCGGCTTCCGTGTTCACTGTTCGATGCGCATTGTAGCCTTCAATATAGTGCGTCGAGCCGGGACGCAGCTCTTCCATAACGGTCTCGCGGTCTTCGTTCATCAACAGCAGCGCGCCGCGCCCGCTGACGCACACGACCAACTCGCCATGCGTTCGTTTGATGTGACGGTGTCCGCGCGTCATAAAGTATTCGCGCCCGACCTTGCCGCCGTAAAGAGTTGTGTTGCCCCACAACACCGCGCCCGTTGTGCCGTCCTTCAACGGATACCACGTCTCTGTGGTGTAAAGCGGCGTGTCCGGGTTGATGCGCGCGAGAGCCGCCGGGTCGTGCCAGTAACCGATCAAGTCATTGATTGTTTTCTTTGCCGTCACGACGGACTCGCCGCGTAATTTGCCGCTTGCGAGATCGGTGAAAACGGGCGTTGCCGGAGCAGAAGCATTAAGTGTTTCCAAGATGTCTGTTCACTCCTTCGAGCCTGCGGATTCCCTCAACAGTGCGGCGAGATATTGCTGCCAGACGACGGGCAGCGAATGCGTGCCGTGACCGCGCGTGTTCTCCGTGATAGGCAAAAGAATGTAGCGCCCGTGCCGAACACGTTTGATCTCGCGCTCTATGATTCCGAGTTCCGGCGGATTGATTAAATCGTCTGCGGAATTGACGGCGACGAGCGGCGCTTTAATCTTCTCTAAATCTGGCGACGGATTGTACTCGCGCGAAGCGTCGAATTGATAAAGCATATCGTTGGCGTCGGTGCGTGAAAGATACGCGCGTTGCCGTTCCGCGAGGAACGTGTCTGCCGCATCGCGCGTCGGCGCTTGCTTTTGCCATTGCAGCGGCGCGCTGCCCATCAACAGCAGTATGTTAATCGCCGAAGTGAGTCCCTGCTGCGGCTCTGTTTGATAGTCGCCGTCAGCCCACGCCGGATCGCTGCGAATCGCGTCCATAATCATGCGGCGCATCATGCGATTGCGTCCGGCGATTTCGACTGGATTGCTTGCGAGCGACATCAGCGCGTCCATAAAATCAGGGTAAGTTTCGCCCCACACCCACGTTTGCATTCCGCCCATCGAAGTTCCCATCACGAGACGCAAATGATCGACGCCGAGTTTCTTTGTCAGCAATGCGTGCTGCGCCCGCACCATGTCATCGTAAGTGTAATGCGGAAAGCGCGCGTGAAGTTTATCGCTCGGCTTGCTCGAAGCGCCGTGACCGATGCCGTCCGGCAGAATGATAAAATAGCGCGTCGCGTCTAGAAGTTGGCCGTGACCGAAGAGGACGCCCGCGAATTGCGCGGTGAGAAAATTGTTTCCCGCGCCGCCCGTGCCGTGCATGATAAGCACGGCGTTGCGCACAACGCCCGCGTGATCGCGCACAGGCGTGCCGATGGTCGTGTAATGCAATTTCAGTTCCGGCAATGCTTCGCCGCTTTTGAAGCGAAAGTCCCGTATCGAAAAGTCGCCTTGCACGGGCGCGGGGTAACTTGCTTGATACTTAGTATTTGTCCCGGCAGCTTGTTGCGCTGCCGCAAGTGAGTTTATGGCGAGCAGCCAGAGAATAAAATAGAATGCTTGTCGCATCGAAGAGTTTTTTTTGATTCGCATAAATTTGCCGTGTGCTTGCTTCATAACAAAGATCGCTTTCGGGATCATTACATGAACGCCTTTCGTGCCGTTTATAAGCTGCCCGATGTGCGGGCTTAACATAAGGTCGATAAAGCCTGAAGCTGAATCTAGTGCTCTATGATTTAAGATTTTATGAATTGCCTCTAGCTTTAGCTAGAGGATACAAATCAAGAAGAAGTGTGGCTTTAGCCAAAAGAGTTCGGCTAAAGCCGCTACCTTTAGCTTATCCGATCCACTAGCTGAAGCTAGTGGCAATTCATAAAATCTTAAAACTTAAATTAAACAGCAATAGTTTGCTGCGTTCTGCTGGCATGACAGCACGCCTCGTTTGATTTGAATTCCCATTGTAGGATAAATTTTGTATCTATGCGCTTAATCATCACTGAAAAACCTTCGATGGGGCGCGATGTCGCGGCGGCGCTCGGCGCGACGCGGCGCGGCAACGGCTTCGTTGAAGGCGCGAACGATCTCATTACGTGGTGCGTCGGCCACCTCATCGAACTCGACGACCCGGAAGCCTACGATCCGAAGTTCAAGCAATGGAGAATGGGCACGCTGCCGATTCTTCCGCAAAGCTTTCAATATCATCCGTCCGAGAGAACCAAAGATCAATACAACATTATTAAGAGCCTGCTCGAGCGCAAAGACGTGGAAGTAATCGTCAACGCAGCGGACGCAGGGCGCGAGGGCGAATTAATTTTCGATCTCGTTTATACGCTCGCGCGCTGCAAGAAGCCCGTGCAGAGATTGTGGATTTCTTCGCTCACGCATGATGCAATTATCGAAGGCTTCAACGCTCTGAAGTCCGCAGATGAATACAAAGGCTTGCGCGATTCCGCACACGCGCGCCAGCAGGCGGATTGGCTCGTCGGCATGAACGCGACGCGCGCGCAAACCGTCAAAGCCAGACAAGCCGGGCACGACGGAGTTTATTCGCTCGGGCGCGTGCAAACTCCCACGCTCGCGCTCATCGCCGGGCGCGACGGGGAAATCGCTGCCTTCGTGCCGACAGACTATTACGAGGTCAGGGCGGATTTTCAATCTACATCGGGCGCGTATCTGGGACTCTGGTTTAATAAAGACGGTTCCCGCTTCGATAAAAAAGAGGCTGCCGAAGCAATCGTCGTTAAAGTCAAAGACAAGCCGGGAAGAATCGAAAGGGTAGATAGGAAAGCTTCAAAGGAACGCGCGCCGCTGCTTTATGATTTAACAAGTTTGCAGCGCGCCGCCAACGCGCGTTACGGTTTCTCCGCCGCGCACACGCTCGAAGTGGCGCAATCGCTTTACGAAAAAAAGTTTCTCACTTACCCGCGCACCGCTTCGCGGCATCTTTCGGCGAGCGTGAATAAAGAGATCAAAGAACACGTCTTGGCCGCGCGCATCGGCCCGTATGTCGAGTTCATCGAAACCATTCTGGCGAAGGGCAAAATTTCGCTGACGAGCCGCCACGTGGACGACAAGAAAGTATCCGATCATCACGCGATTATTTCCACCAAGCAACAAATAAACGCAGGGGCGCTTTCGCCCGATGAAAAGCGCATTTACGATCTCGTCGTGCGCCGCTTTCTCGCCGCCTTTTATCCCGATGCCGAAATAGAACGCACCACGATCACGACGCACGCCGAAGGCGAAAGCTTTATCACGCGCGGCACAGTCGTGTTGAAGGCGGGCTGGCGCGCGGTTGATCCGCCCGGCAGAGAAAGGAAATTCGAGACGGATGACGAAACGAATGATGCGGAATTGCCGCCCGTGAAAGCTCAGGAAACTGTCGAGACGTTGAACGCCGAAGCGCTCGCCAAGCAAACCAAAGCGCCGCCGCGATATACGGAATCCAGCTTGCTCGGCGCGATGGAAACGGCAGGAAAAAAAGTCGAAGACGAAGAACTGCGCCTTGCGATGAAGGACTCCGGCCTCGGCACTCCGGCGACGCGCGCATCTATTATCGAAACGCTTCTCAAGCGCGAATACATCGTGCGCGAAAAGAAATCCTTAACGGCGACGCCGAAAGGCATCGCGCTTATCAAGATGCTGCCGTCGCCTTTGCTCAAATCTGCGGAGTTGACTGGCAGTTGGGAGAAAAAGCTTTCGCTGATGTCGAAGAACGAGTATGCGCGCGAGGCGTTCATCGGCGAAGTAAAGGAAATGGTCGCCGAGTTGGTTGCACAAATCACTGCCGCGCCAATCGAGATGAATTCCAATCCAGCGCCGAAGCGCGAGATCGACCGGCCTGACAAAGCGATTGATTGCCCGAAATGCAAGATCGAGAATCGCCAAGGCTTTTTGCTTGAACGAAGCGGCGCAAACGGCGTGTTTTTAATCTGCGCGACGGGAAGAGAAACTTGCGGCTTTATCAGCGATGCGCCGAAGAACGCGAAGCAGCGCAAGTCTATGCTTCAAACGATTTGCCACGCTTGCGGCGGCGCGATGCGCATACGGCTGCCGAAGGAAAAAGGCAAGAAAACATTCCTCGCCTGCCTGAATTATCCGCAGTGTCAGGGACGACGATGGTTCGATGAACAGAGCGCGCTTGAAGAACCCGTTGCTCCGGCAGAAAGCGGCCAGCCATGTTCGCTGTGCAATACGCCCATGCTCAAACGCGGCCCCGCTTCATCCGGCAATTATTTCTGGTCATGCCCGAAGTGGCGCAGCGATGGCACGGGCTGCAACTCCAAACCCGTATGGATCAATGGTTCCTGATGCGAAACTGAGGACTGTGTAATTTAAGTTTTATGAATTGCCTCTAGCTTTAGCTAGAGGATACAAATCAAGAAGTAGTGGCTTTAGCCAAATCGGTTCGGCTAAAGCCGACATATTTAGCTTATCTGATCCACTAGCTGAAGCTAGTGGCAACTTATATTTTATAAGTTCAGTGCATCTTGAAAGCGCCGCCATGCGGTTCGGGCGGCAAATCAGGGCGAGCCGAGTCTTGAATGACCTCGTGCATTTCCAACACATTCGGCTTCGGGAAGGCATCTTTCGGGAGCGTGCCGGACTGCGCATGTCCCTTTACGAATTCATCGGAGCGCACCCAATTAAGAAAGTCTTCGCGGCTATTCCAAATTGTAAACACTACGTATGGATCGCCTTCGTTGACGGGACGCAGCACTTGATTGGAAACGAATCCCGGCATCTTGTCCACCAGCCCCGCCCGCTCCCGAAACCTCTTCTCGAAGGCGTCGGCATATTCCGGCTTGACGTAAATACGATTCGCTACTGTAATCATTTGCTTCTTCCTTTATATAAAACCGCCGCGTGAAAGACTGCAACGAAAATCACTCTCGCGCTTGTTTACACGAGCTAAGTCGTTTTCGTCGCTTCGAGTTCAAATCCATCAGTCAAGCTGGCGAGTTTGATCGAGGTTGCCAAGCCGAGCATTTGGAGCGTGCGGATAATCCACCAGTTAGTGTCGATCTCGTACCACGCGAGGCCATGCTTTGCGGCTGTCGGATAGGCGTGATGATTATTGTGCCAGCCTTCGCCGAAGGTTAAGAGCGCGACCCAGAAACTGTTGCGCGAATCATCCTTTGTCGCAAAGCGGCGCGTTCCCCATAAATGCGTTGCAGAGTTGACGAGCCATGTCGCGTGCAATCCGTAAGTCGCGCGGAAGAAGACCGCCCACAAAAGATACGACCAACCGCCGAAGACGAGCAGCAACGCTCCCAGCACGACGTTCGGCAGCCAGTACAATTGATTGAGCGCGACATGAAATTTATCCTTCATCAGATCGGGAGTGTAACGCATCAGCACTGCCTTATCGTGATCCTGCGCCGTTCCGCTGATGACCCAGATAAAGTGCGACCACCAGCCGCCGTCGCGCGGGCTGTGCGGATCGCCGGGCGCGTCCGTGTGCGCGTGGTGTATGCGATGCGTCGCCACCCAATCAATCGGCCCGCCCTGCATGGCGAGCGCGCCGCAGAGCGTCATAACGTATTCAAGCGGTTTCGGCGTCTTGAAGCCGCGATGCGTCAGAAGGCGATGATAGCCGACGCCGATGCCGAAGCTTCCCGTCAGCCACCAGAGAAAAACTGCGGCAGCCAAAGCCTTCCATGTAAACACGAAAAGCGCCGCCACCGCGCCGAGATGAAAGATCGAAAGAATCAAAATGTTGACCCGGTTGGGAGTTCTTTCACTTTCATTGACAATCGCCGTGCGCATTTTCGTATTACCTCGATTAAAAATTTTCAGCCTGTGCTGTGATGCCCGTGCTCCTTAATATCGTAGCAAGTCGAAGCCGCGCGCGTTGTAATAGTTGTGTAACCGCGCAAGCGGCGATAGGCATCTTTTCAAGGCATAAATCGCTAAACTGCGCCAGCGTAAGTCACCGCATATTTGCCGTATACTGGATTTAGACTTGCAACTGAAGGGCGAAATAGTGCATCTTAGTGGCTGGTAAACCCTTCTCTCTTGCATCAACGGTGATGCGTCCCCGCTTTAATTAGCATTACGGGCGGCGTTTCGGGATCGTTCGAGAGCAGGCTAATTTCAACTTCAGAAGCCGCTCAACTTAATAGAGCACCCGAACACGAGCCTTCGCTGCTACCGTTACTCCGAAGCCACTTTTCATTCGAAGCTTCTCTTACATACTCCCATCTGGGAGAGGTACATCTACATGTCTATGAAACTATACGTCGGCAATCTCGCGTTCCAGACTGCGAGCGAAGATTTGCAGCAGTTGTTTGCCCAAGCGGGAACAGTCGAATCGGCTTCGGTTGTCGAAGATCGTGAAACGGGTCGCTCGCGCGGCTTCGGCTTCGTCGAAATGTCTTCTAAGGAAGAAGGCGAAAAAGCCATCGAAGAATTCAACGGCAAGGAAGTCAACGGTCGTAATTTGAACGTCAACGAAGCCAAACCGCGTGAAGACCGTGGCGGCGGCGGTGGCGGCGGACGCGGCGGCTACGGCGGCGGCGGCGGTGGTCGCGGCGGCGGCGGCGGTGGTCGCAGCGGCGGCGGCGGTGGTTACGGCGGCGGTGGCGGCAACCGTTACTAATTGTCGCTTTACATAACACGACAATTCTTTGCACAGAATGCCCGCGACGAGCGAATGTGCTTGTCGCGGGCATTCCGGTTTTTCAAACAAAAGTCGCGCGTCAATATAGTTACGCGCGCACTATATAAAGGAACGAATGAGTTTTACAGAACTTGGACTGCAACCAGCAACGCTTGGCGGCTGCGAGTCTCTCGGCTACGTCACACCGACGCCGATTCAAATGCAAGCGATTCCCATTATCCTCGCCGGTTCGGATTTAATCGGGTGCGCTGAAACAGGCACCGGAAAAACAGCCGCTTTTTTGCTTCCGATCATTCAAAGAATGGCGGACACGCCGCGCCCCGGCGTGCGCGTTTTGATTCTCGCTCCGACGCGCGAACTCGCATCGCAAATCGAAGCCAGCTACCGCGAGTTAGCGCCGAAAAAGGCTCCGCGCTGTGTCAGCATTATCGGCGGCGCGAATATGTCGCGGCAGACGGAAGCTTTGCGTCGCCGTGATGCAGGCTTGGTCGTTGCCACACCGGGACGCTTTCTCGATCACGTAGAGCGCGGCTCCGTCAATCTCGCTCACATCGAAGTGCTCGTGCTGGACGAAGCAGACCGTATGCTCGACATGGGCTTTTGGCCGGCGATTCGCCGCGTGCTCGGAATGCTTCCCGTAAAGCGCCAGACTTTGCTTTTTTCCGCGACGATGTCGCCATCAATCGAACAACTCGCGCGCACGACGATGCAGAAACCGGCGCTCGTCGAAGTCAGCACACGCGGACATGCTCCCTTGCTTGTAGAACAAACGGCTTACCCCGTCGCAATGGAATCGAAGACGGCGCTTCTGCTCGATCTGCTCGAACGCGAGCGCTTTGAACGCGTCCTAGTCTTTACGCGCACCAAGCGCGGAGCCGAGCGTCTTTCGCATATTTTAGAAGCGCGCCAGCATCAGGTTAATCGTATTCACGCTGACCGCACGCAGCCGCAACGCGAAGCGGCACTGCGCGGCTTCAAAGACGGAGGAACGCGCGTGCTCGTCGCAACGGACATCGCAGCGCGCGGCATTGACGTTGATTCCATTTCGCATGTTATCAACTTCGATGTGCCTGCCGCGCCCGAAGATTACGTGCATAGAATCGGGCGCACGGGACGCGCCGGAAAAACAGGGCGCGCTATTACGCTTTTGACGCCCGCCGAAGAAATGTCTCTGCGCGGCATCGAACGCCTGACAGGGCAACCCATCAAGCGCGTTTTTCTGCCTGCCTTCGGCGGCTCGCAGGAATCGGGCGCAAGCACTTCGCCGAAACCCTTCGCTTCCGCCAAACACGGCAGCAGCGCCGGGCGTCGTTCATTTCGCCCGCGACGCGCGAGTAGATAAACTTTAGCGCACATGAATGCTCGACAGATGCCCGTGCATCGTGCATCTGTCGGCTTCAACAAAGATAGATAAAGATATAAGGAGAAATTGATTGGCTAAAGATGATTTGATTCCCGCCGAAGGCTTGATTATAGACAAGCAGCCCAACGCGTTTTTCAAGGTGCAACTCGATAACACGGAGCACGTCGTACTCGCGCAGATTTCCGGCAAGATGCGCAAAAATCGCATACGCATTCTCGTCGGCGACCGCGTCAGCGTTGAACTGACGCCCTACGATTTGACGCGCGGGCGTATCACTTACAGATACAAATAAAAGCTTGGGAAGCAAAATTTCAGAGAACGTATATTCAACAGTCACATGTCTAAAACAGTTTTCGTTTTACGGCTACTGGCTCGGGACGGCAAACACTTGGCCGTCAAAGGAAGGTTTTATGGAAAAAGTAGAAAAGCACATTTACGCGGTCGGTGATCGGGTTGAAAAGTTGTGTCTGGTGTGCGGCGAAGAACGCGGCCACGTCGTCGCGTCCGTCACCAAGCGCGGACAGATTTCGCGCGTCGATTGCGCCAGATGCAAAACGCGCAGCACGTTCAAGCAAAACGCCGTTCACGGCACGCGCGCGGCGATGAAGGTCGGCGCGCCCTACGATCAGGCACGCACGTATAGCTCCGGCCAGACGATGCTGCACCCGACATACGGCGTCGGCGAAGTAATGGCCGTTATCGAGCCGCGAAAAATCGACGTGCTTTTTCCAGACCGTATGCGCAGACTCATTCATTCGCGTGTTCAGGCGTAAACAAACGAACAGGATTCAGAAGATTCGTTTGCGAAGAAACAACCGCGCGCCTGTTTCCGAGTGGGCGGCAATCGGCACGCGGCTCACTTTTCGCGCGGAGGTAATGCCCGGCCGCGAATCCGGCGAGCGCACATTTACTGTGGCGCGCGTACACGCCAGCGGGCGGGTGGAATTAATTGAAATCTTCGGACAACATGCCGAAACGGAATTTGAACCCGTGCGTTGAAAACCATAGCGCAATACAAGCCGCGCATGTTTTCCCGCGCGACTTACATAGCAACCGTTTAGCGGCAATTAGCTTCTTGAAACAACATGGCATCTGCGTTTAGCATGAGCGGACTACGAGTCTATATCAACCCGGAAAATTCTTTGCCGGGCGAGCAGGGAACGTTTTATAGCCGTCGCGCCGACGGGCCGTATTACTGCTGGCGCTACGAAGCGGGGCAGTGGAGCGGCTCGCGCGTTCACCCGCATGATCCTGTGGCAAAGGCTTTGTCTATGGCTCGCTGGAAGGCTGTGCCTGCATCATTGCAGACAAAGCTCGACGAGCACTACATGGAATAACGCGGTGGCGTAAGTTTCGCGCTTCATCACAAAGCTTTTTTTACTCATCAATCAAATAATTATCAGCCAGCTATGTACGGTAATGCACGTAGCTGCTACAATACATTCAAATAATGTATGGCTCGCTGTTTGGATCGAGTTCCCCTCTCCTTCCTCCTTGCGTTGTCAATCATTTAATTTCTTTCAAGGACTTGAAAAAAGCTGCTTGAGCGTTTGAAACGAAGCTGAGGGAAACGGGTCATGCGAATTCTTTTATACAATCCTGACAACGGTGTTACGCGCAATTTCATGCCGCACCTGTGGATGTTTCTGCTTCAATCGCTCACTCCGCCCGGCCACGAAGTGCTGCTGATTGACGGGAACGCGCAATCGATGAACGAAGAAGAACTCGTCGCCTACATCAAGAAAGAGAAAATCGGCCTCGTCGGGATCGGCGCGATGACGCGCATGGCTGCTAAAGCCTACCGCATGGCAGACGCGATTCGCGCCGCAGGAGTGCTCGTCGTGATGGGCGGCCCCCACGTCACGGAAGTGCCTGACGAACCATTGGGACGCGACGGCGGACAGCGCCACGCGGACGCCATCGCTCTCGGCGAAGCGGACGAAACGTGGCCTTTGATTGTCGAAGATGCCGCGCGCGGCGAACGAAAGGAAGTTTATCAACCGTCGCGCGACGCCAAAGGTGTCGATGTCAAGCCGAGCTTGCAAGACTACCCGACGATTCCTTGGGAGACGATTGATCTGGATCAATTCAATCTCGTGCCGAAGTTTATCCGCCCGCTGTTAGAGAAGCACGGCGCGGGCTGGGGCACGTTTCGCGTGATTCCTATCGAGTCCGGGCGCGGCTGTCCATACGGCTGCGAGTTCTGTACCGTGACGGGATTCTTCGGCGACTCGATTCGCTTTCGCACAAACGAATCGGTTGTTGACGAATTGCTGCGACTGAAAAAACGCGCGCGTCAGGACGGCGGGCAAGTCGCTGTTTTCTTTATCGACGACAATTTTGCGATCAACAAAAAGCGCACGAAATCTTTATTGCGCGACATTATCGCGGCGGGCGCGGAATTGCCATGGGTCGCGCAGATCAGCGCTAATCTTTTGCGCGATGAAGAACTCGTTGACTTGATTACGCAATCCGGCGGCAAGTGGATTTTCATCGGCATGGAATCAATCGATCCGGCCAACCTTGCTGACGTGAACAAGAATTTCAATAAGCCCGGCGAGTATCAGGAAGTGCTTCAGCGTTTGGCAGACCGCAACGTTTACGCGATCACGTCCTTTATCTTCGGGATGGACAACGATACGACGGGCGTGGCGGAACGCACACTCGAACAGATTCACGAATGGGCGCCGGGCTTGCCTGTGTTCGGTCAGCTCACGCCGTTTCCCGCGACGCCGCTCTATGATCGTCTCGCAAAAGCCGGACGACTCGCCCGCCCGAAGCACTGGATGGATTTTGCGCCGTTCGAGATGGCGCACGAGCCTTTGAAGATAACGATGAAGGAAGCGCGCGCGGAAGTCGATCACGCGTGGCGGTCTTCTTACAGCCCGGAGAGAAATTACGAAGTATTTCAATCGCTCGAAGGCAAGCCGCTCGAATTTCGCATCGGGCACTTCGTCGCGCGACTCTTCTTTCGCGGCATTTACTTTCCGCAGATGAACAAGCGCGATTGGCTCAAAGTAATCGCGCAAAACCGTCGCACAATCTTTGCTATCACGAGAGACTCATTCGGCGCATGGCGTGCCTCGCGGAAAAGCAAGCCGCAAACGAGCCTCGCCCCGCGCGAATCGCGTTAAAGCCGCCTTCGTTCCGACAAAATTAATTGCCTTCCAACTACGGCGCGCAAACCTTGCAGGCGTGATAACCGGCAGTTTGCGCAGCCAGCGATGTCGAGAATCCGACGCGATTCTTCGGCGATATAGTGTCCGCCCAATCGCAATCCGGCGAGTGATAAATTCCTAAAGCACGATTCGCAATAATCGCATCGGCAGTCACACTCACGAGCATGGGCTGCGAAGCATTTTGCGCGCTTGCGGCGTTGTTGGCCTTCATCATCCACCACGGCAAAGGTTTGGCGGGCGGCGATGAAGACGAAAGCGCGTTCGAGCCGGTAAGCGAAACGTTGCGTAGAAAGGCATCGCGTTCTTTGAGCGCCCGGTTAAAACCGTACAGCAAAGGAATTACGACAAGAGCCATAATCAAGATCAAGAGGGTATACCCAAACGGCAAGCCCACCACATTTGCCATGTTAAAAAACAATACAAACCAAAACCACATCCATCTTCTAATCTGCGGCAGTGCTTTCGCATAGACAATCGCGTTTTTGCGAACTTCCAGCGGATTAGTCGGCGGCGTGATCGTCGCGGATGAATTTTGCGCGGGCGGCGTGCCGCTGAAGACGCTTTGCACTGTGTGAGAGCCGGGCGATTGCGGCATCGCTCTATCACGATGCTGTTCCCATACAGTCCACGCGGGAGTTGCCGCCGCCGCGTTTTTAACGGGCGCGACTTCACGCGTTTTCCCGATCACGTCAGCGCCAATTGGCGCAACCATCCACGCAGGCAATTTCGATTTCGCCGTCACTAATTCAAGCAAGGACGGAACCTTCGACGGATCACTCTTCGCCGCCGTCTCCAGAATCTCCGCGAGCCTTCGATGTTCCGCGCCGATCTCTTTAACTTTTGCGAACAGCGCGGAAGCTTCGGGCGCGAGGAAATCGGCCTTCGTGAAAATCAAATTTTCGTCGTGATGCTCCTTCCATAAATCAGGCAGCTCCGCCAGAGAAATCAATGATAGATACACGACGAGCGCGGAAAAGTTGTCTAAATTTACATCGAACAATTTTTC
>JBPCOJ010000054.1:0-10492 GCA_051000345.1 Pyrinomonadaceae bacterium
TCGATTGCCGAATTAATTCGACGCGATGAATGCGAGAGCGCACGGCCATTCGCGTACCTCCGCGAATGCCCGTGCGCTTCATGGCAACCAATGTGCTTTTGCAAGTAACAAGTTAATCTTCTTGAGAATTAACGGCGCATCATGCAGCAGGGCGGTTGCTCGCTGCCCTCTTTGCTTTAATCGTTTCAGCCTTAGTAAGAGGCTGAAGCAGAGCATGAATCCTGCGTTGCTTTGCAGGAAGTGTGCGATTTGGCTCTGGCTTCACCGCTCGCGGCGATGCAGTACGTGTCGCCCGCGCAGGCTTCCCTGCTCACATCGTAATCTGCTTCAGCCGTAGCATGACAGGCGTGGGCTTTGCTTGCGCATCTGCTTGAGGCATCGTCGCCGGTCGGCGTGCAACTCGCGGCGCACGCGCTCAGGGCGTCTCTACAGGCCGCGACACCGGCGGCGCTGCTGTTGGCTTGAGTGCAGGTCGTGTAGCCTGCGCTACAGTCGTCGCACGCAGCCGTTGTCGCTGCATCCGAGGGGGCGCTCACAAAAGCGAGCGCGCCCGCAAGAAGAGCGAGCGTGAAAAGCTTTTGAAAAAGCTTTCGCATATCTGATCCAATCATGACATTCCTCCTGTCACTATGTGTTTGTCTACAACCGGGCAACCAGATTTGTAAGATTGATTGAAAGACCGGCTTGCCTACCCGTCTTTTCCTAAACGGCTGTAGTTGCTGTATCAATCGTCGTGTCGTTTTAATCTGCACGATAAGCGGGCTTGCTCTTTAGAAAGCGCGAAATGACCGCGATGAGATGCTGACAACACTCGCGCGGCTTCGACGCTTGCATAATCTGAAACACACGCTTGTAAGAGCGAGCGAAAAATTAAAGAGCGAAGGCACCGCCTTCACCATATCTGCATACCGCATGAACTGCTTTCCGCTGGCGACAGGTGCAACTCTTATGCCAGCTATTCGAGCCGTCGAGGTAAGCTTTGCGAAGGCGGGAAACCGACGCCTTATATGATCTTAATGAGAATCACGCGCGCGTTTCGCCGCCGCGCCCGAAACATTTTATGGGACATCTTTGCCGGATGATGGGACAAGATTACGCATCGATACTGTATTCCGCATTTGAGACGAAGCGACTTTCCAGCCGTCCGCCGCCGCAGAATAGTTGTAATGCGCGTGATTTTCGCCGGATATGGAAGGTTTGGGAAGAGGCATGAAAAGGCGAGGAAACGAATGAATAATCGTGGCATAGGAAAAGCATTGAAGATGTGTCTTCCAGCTTTTTACAACTTTACAAAAGAGAGTGTGATTCATGAAAATTATTGTCATCTGTGTCCTCGCCGCGCTCATGCTGGCCTCTGTATCGTGTAGCGAGCAGCCGGGCGCATCGGCCACGAGGCGCGCCGCCTCCGTCGATCCCTGTAAGCTGCTCACGCGGGACGAGGCCGCCGCCGCCCTCAATGAGCAGGTCGGCGCTCCCGCTCAGGAAAACAACAATCCAGACCTTATGTGTACCTATGCCAATGCTGCTGCCGATCACAACATTTCCGTCACAACCAGCACGGGAAGTGCCGCGCAAAAAGAATTCAAGGCGGTAAACGATTTGGTTGCTCACGACATGGCTGTAGAGGATATCGGAGACACGGCCTTTATCAGCAAGTTGCGCGAAATACACGTTCTGGCCGGTGATACTTACTTTGCCATCAGGATTAAGGACGATTCTCCGATGGCTCTTCCTAAAACTGCAGGCAGAGAGCTTCCTCCCGGCGCAGACCGGCTGCCGCAGGCGACGCGCGATAAATTAACGGCGATGGCACGCAAGGCCGTTGCGCGGCTCTGAAACATTTTAGCCTTGATTACATACACGCGCTTGATAGCGCAGTCCAGAAAATAAAACACCAGCCCTTCGAGTTGAAGGGCTGGTGTTTTAACTTGCGCCGGAGGCGGCGCGCAACGCTCTGAAACTTTCGAGACTATTTATCCGGCATCGCATCATAAAAGGGCTTTCCGTGCATTTTGTGACTCGGATCGCGCATCGCTTTATCGTAAGCGATTTTCCATTGCTCGTCTTCCTTAACAAAGGACACCGGAAACCAGAGCTTCTTTTGCTCGTCTTTTACTTCCACAGTTGCCGTGTTGCCTTTGATAACTTCGTTGCGCATTTCCGGCAACTTCATATCGGAAGGAGCCTTGTCGAGGCCGGTCTGGAGGGCGTCGTCCAGCGTTTCATCGGCTAATCTGGCATCCACTTCGATTGTTTGCAGCGAAGCCTTCGAGAGCATTTTTTTGACAGCCTCTTTATCTTTTTGCTTCATAGCTTTATTGAATTCTTTCATCGTCGCGGTGGGCGATGAGCCTGCTCCCCAGCCGCACGCGGTCAAAGCTAGCGCGGCACTTAAATTTACAGCGGCGAGAACTACGGTTCGTCGTATTTTCATCTTCGTCTCCTTAAAACTGTTTATGGAATATGCAGAACTTCACGTGCAAGCCTTTGCTTTGCCGTTCGAGAGCGGGCTAGTGCTTGAGCAGGCCGTATTCCTTTAGCTTGCGGTAGAGCGTGCGCCGGTTAATGCCGAGCGCCGTCGCTGCCTTGACTTGATTCTCGCCAAAGCTATCGAACATGTGGAGAATGTAGCGGCGCTCGATTTCCGCGAGCGGTGCCTGGCTTGTGACGTTTTCCCTCATTACGCCATAGTTTTCGGCAGCGCCTTTTATGACTTCCGGCGGCAAATCGCCGAGGCTCAGTTCATCATCGATGCCGATAGCGAGCGCGTACTCGACGGCGTTCTCCAATTCGCGCACGTTGCCCGGCCATTGATAAGCCTTCAACGCGTCGCCAGCGTTCGGGGCGAAGCGGCGCGGCTCTAGGCCGTATCGCTCGGCATGTTTTTGCAAAAAGTGCGTGACCAGCAATAAGGTATCTTCTTCCCCGCGTTCATGCAGTTCCGGCACATGCAGCGGCATCACGCGCAAGCGAAAAAGCAGATCGGCGCGAAACGTGCCGTCGGCAACCGCTGCCTGCAAATCGCTATTGGTGGCAGCAATGATGCGAGCATTGAAGGGAATATTTTCGCGCCCGCCGACGCGCCGCAAACACCGCTCCTGCAACGCGCGCAATAGCTTCGACTGCGAGGGCATACTGAGCGAATGCACTTCGTCTAGAAAAATCGTGCCGCCGTCGGCTGCTTCAAACAATCCGCGCCGCGTTTCGTGCGCGCCGGTAAAGGTACCGCGTTGATGGCCGAAAAGTTCGGATTCGAGCAGCGTGTCCGGGATGGCTGAACAATTTATGTCAACGAAGGGCGCATGGCGGCGCAAGCTCCGCTGATGAAGGGCGCGCGCCACGAGTTCTTTACCCGTTCCGGTAGCGCCCATAATGAGCGTCGAACTATCGGTCGGCGCGATGCGTTCGATAAGCGAAAAAAGGCGCAGCATCGAAGGCGAGCGCCCGACCAGCAGCATGTCATCGAAGCCCGCACCGGCAGCAACGCTCGTCGCTTTACCGGAACGATGTCGAAGGCTCTTATCACCATAGCCGTACGGGTCTTTATGTATTTTTTCCGGCGTGTAATGGCGCGCGTCGCGGCGGCAAGCCGATGACGACGGCTGCCCCATGCCGAACGGCACGTCTAGAGCATTAGAGACCGAAGCAATCTCTTCAAACAAGCGGGCGCGGGTACCCATTTCAGATATTCCTCCATTCTTAAACTTGCATTCAAAACCCATAGTCCCGACTTTGTTCCAGATATTCCCGCGTGGTCAAATAATTTGAATTTCCGTTCTATCTGCGAAGAGATATGTGCATCGGCGAAAAGGTCGGACGTTCTCGCTTCTTCGCGTAGTGACTCCATAATGGTGATGTATTCAATCACTTCGAGGATTTCGGTTTCGTTCAATGCGGCGACTTTTCGTTTAAGTAGCTGACGATCATTCACAGCAATCTCTCCATAAAGTGGCGCGGCGAGAGTATGCAGTCTCGTCGCATCCAGAAGTTACAAATCCTCTGCTAATTGAAAAGAAGAATAAGACGCGCTTGTTAGCAGTCTGCTAATGAAAGATGAAATAGCTGTTAATTACCCCGCTGATTCGGACAGAGTTAAGCGGCGATGGCGGCATAATCCTGTCCGAAATATTGGTAGAACTCACATGCAAATAATCAATGCTGGTGTAAAGCGCGCGCGAAACTTCGGCGCAGTTGAAACGGCGCGCGCGGATTGGATATATTCTGAAATTGACTGCCTGAGCGCGCGGGTTTCCACCGACGTGCCGTGCATTGAAGTTACAGGCGGATAAAGTTAGGCGAATTTTTTAGCGGGGAAGCGCGACGGAATTTTGTTGAGGTAAAGTTCGGCGGCTGATGAAGTTTCTCAATCAAGTAGATTCGCGTACATTGTAAAGAATGAATGCGCGTCTGATTTACGAACTGTGGCGGGAATGAAGAGAAGAATGTGGGATTATAAATTGAACAAGCGCGCGTACTCGTCCCTGACCACATAGTAACACTCGCAAACGGCATCCTCTAAACCCTTGCGATTGAGAATCTGGATGCGCCCGCGATGGTAGTCGATGAGTCCGGCGTCCTGTAGATGACCGGCGGCGACGGTGACACCCTCGCGGCGCGTGCCGAGCATGTTGGCGATCACTTCGTGCGTCATCACCAACACGTCCGAGTCTATACGGTCGTGGCTCAACAGCAACCAACGACAGAGTTGTTGTTCGACCGAGTGGAGACGATTGCAGACGGCTGTTTGCGAGATTTGGGTGACAAGCGCCTGCGTATAACGCAACAATAAATCTTGAAACTTGCCGCACCGCTTAAACTCATCCTGCAATATTCCGGCCTTTAGCCGCAGGGCTTGTCCGGCGGCCTGCGCTATCGCGTGATTGGGTGTGCGGTCGTCGCCCATAAAAAGCGCGGTGCCGATTACGCCTTCATTGCCAACCAAACCTATCTGCGCAGTGACGCCGTTTTCCGTCGTGTACAGCCGGGAGATAATCGCGGTAACGGGAAAATAAACGTGCTTCATAGGCACGCCGGACTCATAGACAATGTCGCCGACTGCCAACGTAACCGGCTCCAAATGCGGGCCGATCCGCTTGTACTCGTCATCCGGCAACAAGGCGAGCAGCCGATTGCCAATCGGATTGTGAACTTCTGCAATGTCGGGCATGAGCAATCTGTTTTCCGTGCTGGCTAAAGCCGAAACTAGAGATTAAAGATGAAGGAGCGATTCCGGTTACAGGTGCGATTTAAGGACTGAGAAACGAATCTCACAAAAGAGCTGTGAAATTGAGTTCGGGTAACCATACCATATATGACCGTTACCGTACATAGTAAAATTTATGGCGGTGTAGTTTTTAACCGCCCGGCAAAATGAAGCAGGCTGAGGCTAACGCTTCATCGCTGTCCAATCAGTTGGTAGGATATACGAATCAGGAATTGAATCAGATGTGAAGATTGAATTAATTTATGTGTGCTGCCGCAAACACTACGCAATTTTTCCTGTAATTCCTATATTTTTCAAAGCGCGCAGTTTTCTAAGCTCAATTCGCATAGAATATTCCGCAACGCTACGGGCGCGAAACGCAAGCCAGTGCCAGCAGACTCGTGAAGGGGTGTTACGAGTGGAAATTATTTCGAGGTCAAAAGGTTTTTAAGGAATTTTCTGAGTTGGTTGAAATTATCGGGGCTTATAGCATACACGTTACGCCCGAAAGCGACTTCTTCGCCTTCGGCGACTGCCGTCTGGCAAAAGATAACGAACGGCACTTCCTCACCCGGTTGTGCGTCGGCACGGATACGGCTAGCAGCGGCGATAAAGTCGGGCGGCGGCTCGCCGAGACAAACTAAAATCAAATCGGGAAGGATGCGACGGGCAAGCGACGAGGCGCTTTGCTCGTCGCTTGTCGTGTCAACGCGATAACCGCTCGTCGCCAGCAATTTTTCTATACCGTCACGGATTCCCGGAACGGCCTCAACGACGAGTATCAGCGGGCTATTATGGTTCCCTGTATTCATAGGCTACCGCTATTTACGTTCGCTTTTATTTTTAATTCAGGTATCACTGTCTAGGAGAGACTGTACTTAATGCGTCAGCAATCGTTCGAGCGTTGGGGTGTCGGGATGGCTCGGACGAAGACGATTGTGGGCGCGCTGAAATCTACTCCTGAATCTTAGCAAGCTTTGCCGCGCGCAACTCAAGCGATCAACCAGAGCAAAAATAATTGAAGGGTCTCACCATATTCAACTTCCGCAGAGCACAGCACAAATTATAAACACGAGCGTCTTTAAATATATATCACAGAGCCATCTCTATATTCCCTGCAGTCCAAAACTTTTCGGCATCGAACGCGGAGTTGAGCGGGCAAAACATTTTCGGGTGAATCAAATGTCACGCGGTCATTCGCTGTGATTTATCCATTGTATGGCAAACGCTATCGGTTAATCCACTTCTCAATAATTTCCTGCCGCGACTGAGCCGCGACATAATCGTGCCGACGGGAACGCTCAACGTGTCCGCCATCTCTTTATAGGAAAACTCTTCGACATCGGCCAGCAGAACCACCTGACGGTAACACAACGGAATCTTTTCAAGGCTTGCCAGCACATCTTCATCTGACAAATGCTCCGGCACGGGCGGCGTATAGGCCATTACATCCAGCAGTTTTTCGCCGTCGTCAACGAACTTGAATTTAAGTTTCGTGCGATAGTAATGCTTGACCTTGTGGGAAAGGATTTTGAAGAGCCACGCGCGGCAATTAGTTCCCGGCTCGAAGCAGTGAAATGACTTCCATGCCTGCAGATAAACTTCCTGCACTAAATCTTCGGCCTCCGTTCGATTGCTGGTGAGCCGCACGGCTGTGCGAAAGATATCGTTCAGGTGCGGCAGGGCAGCCGATTCAAAATCTTCAGCCGAAATTTTTTCGTAAGTTGGCATAAGCATTCTCGAATACCTCGCGTTGAGTGCGTAAATGTTTTAAGGAAAGCCCACTTTACTCGCGGCGGGAAGCCCCGTCTGTGTGCTTTCACACATTGAAGGGAAATTATTAATGCGCATCACCACTCCGCCGGATTTCAGCTTCAGGAGAACTGTCTTGAGCCACGGCTGGTATCAACTACTGCCGCTCGAATTTGATCGCGCGAACTGGACGCTCGTATGCGTGATTGACTTGGGCGAAAAACAATCGCCCGTCAGCATCCGCATCAGCAGCGCAGAAGATGAGGATGCTGATGCTGCGGCGGATGTCGATGATAATTCCTTGCTCGTACACATCCCGCAACAAAGCTTAAGCCAACGCGCGCAACGCAAAATCACCGGCGACGTGCGCCGCATGTTTCGGCTCGACGACGATTTAACTTCGTTCTACGAAACGATGGCGATGGATGAAGAATTCGCATGGATCGCACATAAACGCGCCGGACGATTGCTGCGCTCCGCGACTGTTTACGAAGATTTAGTGAAAACGATTTGCACGACTAATTGCTCATGGGCGTTCACGGAAAAGATGGTCGCAGGATTAGTTCACAATCTAGGGCGCGAAGCGAGGGATAAACGCCGCGCGTTTCCGACGCCCGCAACGATGGCTGATGCGCCGCTGGACTTCTACACAAAGGATGTCCGCGCAGGCTATCGCGCAGCTTACCTTAAAGAATTGGCTGAACGCGTGGCAGCGGGCGCGCTCGATGTCGAAGCGTGGCTGACGAGCGAATTGCCGACGGCCGAACTCAAGCGCGAAATGAAACGAGTCAAAGGCGTCGGCGACTATGCGGCGGAAAACTTGCTGAAACTCGTCGGGCGCTATGATGTGCTCGCGCTCGATTCATGGGTGCGCGCCACCTTCAAGCGCACGCGCAACAACAATCGCGCCGCCACAGACAAAAAAATCGCGCGCTTCTATTCACGCTTCAACCAGTGGCGCGGCCTCGCCCTCTGGTGCGACATCACGCGCGATTGGCTAAAGGACGGGTAAAGCAGCTTTCAGTTTTGTGTTTTCAGCATAGAACCGTCGCCTTAACTACTGATGACCGAAATCTGAAAACTCAAAACTCAAAACTGTTCGACTCTGCGGCTAAGCTTCTTTTCTTGCTTTCACGCGCCCGCTCGGATAAATTACTTTCTCACCTGAAGCGCGCTTCCCGACTGAAATTTGCAGATCGTTTTACCGAACGGGAACGGCTCATCCTCTTTTGTTCAAAATCAAAATTTGAAAGGAAGTTTTTGTCGCGCCATGAAAGCTTATTCCATCGATTCGATTCGCAATCTCGCAATTATCGGCCATGGCGACGCTGGCAAAACGCAGCTCGCCAGTTCCCTTCTGCACATCGCCGGAGCGACCACGCGATGGGGGCATGTTGACGAAGGCACAACCGTCACGGACTACGAGGAAGATTCCATCGCGCGCAAAATCACGCTCAATTCCGCCGTCGCTCACCTCGAACACCGTGACACCAAAATCAATTTAATAGACACGCCCGGCTACGCGGCATTTATCGCGCACGCCCGTCCCGCATTGCGCGTCGCCGATTGCGCCATCGTCGTCGTGGACGGCGTCAACGGCGTCGAAGTGCAAACGGAAAAGGCTTGGGCTTATGCCAACGAGTTTTTGACTCCGCGCATGATGGTCGTTACCAAACTCGATAAGGAGCGCGCGGATTTCGGTGCGGCGCTCGATTCCGCGCGCTCGACTTTTAGCCGCGCCATCGTTCCCTTCACGCTTCCCATCGGCACTGAAAAGGACTTCAAGGGCGTCGTCGATGTCGTTCACATGAAGGCTTACGAATTCGACGAACAGGGACGCGCCAAAGAACGCGAACTGCCGACGGAAGGCCGCGAAATTCTGACACGCGAACGCGAACGCCTGATCGAAGTAATCGCCGAATCCGACGACGCGTTAATGGAAAAATATTTCGAGCAAGGCACGCTCGACGAAGCAGACATTCTGGCAAACATCGGCAAAGCCATTTCCGCCAGCCGCCTGTGTCCCGTCTTCGCCGTGTCCGCCGCGACGCTCGTCGGATTGCAAACCCTGCTCGACGGCATCGTTGATTACGCGCCGAACCCTGCCGCGCACGAAGCAGAGCACGGGCGCGTCGTCGATGCCGTTGACGGAAGCGATACTCTCACGCGCCGTTACAGCGATGACGAGCCTTTCTCTGCTTACGTTTTTCGCACCATCGCAGACCCATTCGCAGGGCGCATCAACGTCATGAAAATCATCAGCGGGCATATCAAGGCGGACGCCACCGAACTCAATTCGACGCGCGGGCAACAGGAACGTCTCGGCGCGCTGCATTCCATTCAAGGCAAGCAACTCGATAAGGTAGACGAAGCGCACGCGGGCGACATTATCGCGTGCGTCAAATTGAGGGAAACGCAAACCGGCGACACGCTCTGCGACAAGTCTGCGCAGATTGTTTACGACGCCGTCGAATATCCGGAAGCGGCGATTGCTTTTGCCATCGAACCAAAATCCAGACAGGACGAAGAAAAAATCAGCGTCGCGCTTCACAAAATCTTAGAGGAAGACCCCGCGCTTCATTTCTCGCGCGACGCGCAAACAAAAGAATTCCTTTTAGCGGGCAGCGGGCAGCTTCACGTCGAAACCGTGATTGATAAATTAAGAAAGCGTTACAGCGTCGAAGTCGCGCTGCACCCGCCGAAGGTTCCCTACAAGGAAACCATCACAGAGCGCGCAGAAGTTCAGGGACGCCACAAGAAACAAACGGGCGGGCGCGGGCAGTTCGGCGATTGCAAAGTCGTCTTTGAACCCTTGCCGCGCGGCGAAGGCTTTCAATTCGAGGACAAGATTTTCGGCGGCTCCGTTCCGCAAAACTTTCGCCCGGCAATCGAGAAGGGCATTGTCGATGCGGCAACGAACGGCGCAGTGGCAGGCTATCCGCTCGTAGACTTCAAAGCCGTGCTCGTTGACGGCTCATACCACACGGTTGATTCCGACGAACATTCATTCCGCGCAGCGGGGCGCAAAGCCTTTCGCGCGGCGATGGAAAAGGTCAAGCCGACTTTGCTCGAACCGATTATGGATGTCGAGGTTTTCGCGCCGCAGGAATACAGCGGCGATTTGATGGGCGATTTGAATTCACGGCGCGGGCGCGTGCAAGGCATGGAAGCGCGCGGCAAACAACAAATGATTAAAGCCCAAGTGCCGATGTCCGAGATGCTCAATTATCAATCGACACTGAACTCCATCACCGCCGCGCGCGGTTCATACCACATGCAATTTTCGCACTACGACGCCGTCCCCGGCCAGATTGCCCAGAAGATCGTCGAACAAGCCCGCGCCGAAGGCAGAATCCGAGCCGAGGAAGAAGAATAAAGAGTGTCACAAGGTTGTAATGAGAGTGTTTACGGGCGTTGTTGCATAAATAGCTACGGAGACGGCAGTGCTGGTAATCTTGATGTGTGACCAAGAAGAGAACCAAACAACAATACCGTCTCCGCAACTGGAAACAATATAACGCAGCCCTTGTCCAACGC
>JBPCOJ010000104.1:0-18075 GCA_051000345.1 Pyrinomonadaceae bacterium
ATTTTCATCCACAGCATTAACGTCTGCGCCGTTTGCCAGCAACGCGCCGACGATTTTTTGGTAATCCTTTTCGGCAGCGACAATCAAAGGCGTTTCGCGGCGTTCGTTTCGCGCATTCGGCGTCATGTCCGCCGCGAGAAACAGATTGACCGCCAGCAGATCACCGCCTGTAGCACTGTCAACAAAAGATTTTTCGTCGAATGGAATGTCTTTGAAAATCAATCCGCGCCGCGCTGTCTCCGGCGTCGGCTTGCCGCCCGCAGTATTAACGCAACTCGCACATACGCAAAGCAACGCCAACAAAACGATTGCCGACATGGGACAAGAAACGTTCTTGCGAATATGAATCAACATGCGATTCAGTTGCGGCGTATAAAGACTACGATTCCATCTGAAGAGTTCAACGATAGTTGGCGCTTTTATAGCTTAAGGTTGTGTCTCGCTTGTTTGCTTCGCATCTTTGGCGCAGGGTGCAACGATAGCGCGCATGAGACGCACTGGCTTAACGGGTTTCTCACCTTCGACGGCGGCATGATTGATCGCGTCAACGATTTCCATGCCGCGCGCGACGCGTCCGAAGGCGGCGAATGTCGCGTCTAGATGCGGCGCATCGCTAACGAGCATGAAGAAATTTGTCGTCGCAGTATTCGGCTTCGGCGTGCGTGCCATTGAAAGAATACCGCGCACATGTTTGACGTTGCCCGGCTCATCGGGAATGGTGCGCGCAGCGCGGCGCGCCAACTCCGTCGTATAGTTTTCGCGTGTCGAGAGATTCCCGCCCTGCACGACGAAATCCTTCACGACACGGCTGAACGTCGTAGTGTCGAAAGCGCCCGTCGCCGCGAGATTAAGAAAATTGCGCACGGTTTCCGGCGCGCTTTCCGGGAACATCTCCGCGATGATTGTGCCGCTGCCCGTTTCAAGCGTCACACACTGCGCCGCCATCTTCTCGACGGTAGCCGTGTCGAAGGGTTCGGGCTTTGCGGCAGCGGCGATTGAAACAGACGGGCGCGCGTTCGCCTTCTTCGCTTCAATTCCGGCATTACCTTTAGACGGCTGATTCGGCGGCAGCGTTTTATTTTCCTGCGCGCTGACAAGCGCCGCGTTTGCCGCAACGCACATCACCAACGCCGCGACATGAAGCCTACTGCGATAAAACATTTTCACAATCCGCCTTCCGCCATTTCGATTGCGCGAACGAGCGCGCGCGCTTTGTTGATCGTTTCCTCATACTCCGATGCAGGCACGCTATCGGCGACGATGCCCGCTCCGGCCTGCACGTTCGCTTCGCCGCCCGAACCTAAATGAATCGTGCGAATCGCAATGCACGAATCCAGATTGTCCGCGTAGTCCATGTACAGAATCGCGCCCGCATAAACGCCGCGCCGTTCGGGTTCAAGCGCACTGATAATCTGCATCGCGCGAACCTTCGGCGCGCCCGTCACGGTTCCCGCCGGAAAACACGACGCGAGCGCATCGAAACGATTAAGCCCGTCACGAAGCCGCGCGCGCAAGCTCGTCACCAGATGCTGCACATGCGAATAGCGCTCGACTGACATTAGATTTTCGACTTTAACTGAGCCGTAATCCGCGACGCGCCCCAAGTCGTTTCGCCCCAGATCGACGAGCATCGTGTGCTCCGCGACTTCCTTAGCGTCGGCGCGCATTTCTTCGCCGAGCATCCAATCTTCTGTTTCAGTCGCGCCGCGTTTGCGCGTGCCTGCTATCGGGCGGTATTCGAGCCGCTGCCCGCGACAACGCACAAGCATTTCCGGCGACGCTCCGATGATTGCTTCTTTGTCCAACTTGAAAAAGTACATGTACGGCGAAGGATTCGTCGCACGCAGCGCACGATAAATCTGCAAAGGTTCAGCCGTCGTTCGCTTGCTGAAACGCTGCGACAGCACCGCCTGATAACAATCGCCCGCCGCGATACTCTCCTTGACGGATTCAACCGCACTCTCGAATCCGTCACGCGTCCAATTCGACGCAAACTTTCCGCTTTCTTCAACCGCGCGCGCGTCTGCGGCGGAAGGCAGCGACGAATTTTGCCTTGCTGCAATGTCCGGCGGGGCGCTCGATAAAACAGTTTCGATGCGCGCCGTTTCAGCAATCGCCGCTTCGTAGAGTTCGCGCAAACGCGTGCGGCTTCCGGCGGCTTCTTCCGTCAACACGACGGACGTAATTTCCATTTGCTGCCGCACGCGATCAAAGGCCAGCAGCGTGCGGTAAAACATCCACACCGCATCATCCGTTTCACCCGCACCATTGCTGTCGCTGCCGTTATTAGCGCCGCGATTGCCGCCATCGTTCTTCTCTATCGACGGCTCGAACCACCGCGCCGCATCATACGCGAGATACCCGACTGCGCCTCCCGCGAGCGGAGCAAGTCCCGTGCGGCGCGCCAGTTTGCGTTCCTGAAAATGCTCGCGCACATAATCAATCGCGCGCGTTTTCGTCAACGTCTCCGTCACGCCGTTTCTTTCAATCACGGTTCGAGTGCCGCGCCCGCGCACGATCATCCACGGCTCCGCACCGAGAAACGAATACCGCGCGACGCGCTCGCCGCCCTCCACCGATTCGAGCAGAAACGCATACCGCGCCTCGTTCGCCACGCGCAAAAACGCTCCCACAGGCGTCTGCAAATCCGCGAGAATCACGCGCACCACAGGCACCACGTTGCCGCGCTCGGCCTCGCGCTCGAACTCTTCAAAAGATGCAGGTTGCAAATCAAGCATAACGGTTTTTGCGAACCACCACATGAAAAGACGTATAATATCAGCTTACACAGATTTAGTGTTCTCCCATAGCCTTTTCGTTTTACTGCCGTTCTGTTCTCCGATGCAGAATGTTTTTCATGCTAACATAAAGCGTATTTTGCGTTGCAGCAGAAAGCATGTAATCGTTCGCTTGAATTCGGAAACCCGACGGCAACGTTGCGTGCATCGCCGGATAAGGTAATATCGCTCTTTGTCGCAAAGGCGGCTCACGTCATCGCTGAAAAACTCGCGCGCCTTTTTACTCGATTCCCTTTATGGCAAGTGGTCTGGCAATTCATATTGTCGCCGGTCTCGGCACACACACGGAAGTGCTGATGCAGGATCGCATACGCGTCGGCACGGGCGCGGATGCGGATTTGCGCGTCGATTCGGCAGCAGTGCCGAGCGGAACGACAGGCCGCGCGGCGCTGCTCGAACTAACGCGCACCAACGGCGCTTACCATGTCACCGATTTCGATTCCTCGCTCGGCATCACGCACAACGGCGCGCCGCTCGTCGCAAACGCGGAGATAGCCGACGGCGATGAAGTGCGGCTCGGTTCTTCCGATTACGCTTTGCAGTTTTTTCCGGTGCGCCACTCGCCCGCCGCCGTCGTTTCATCGCGTTACGAATCGCAGGTTGCGCCGTTTATCGAAAACGCGGCGCTCGAATCGTCTGCGACGGCGCGCCGTGATGACGCGAAGATTTTCCTGCGCGAATTCACGCGCGAACTCGTGCGCGAAATCAGCGTTACGACAAAGCTCGTTTCGCTCGCGCTGGTGGTGGCGCTCATCGGCGGCCTGCTTTACATAGGCTTTGCGATGTACAAGGAGTTACAGTTCAGCCGCCGCTTAATCAACGATCAAAAAACGCAGCTCGGCACGATGCAGGATCAAGTCAAGCGCACCAACCAGCAGCTAGAGGAAATTGACCGTTCCAACCAAAGCATTATCACGAGCATTTCCTTTGCGCCGAGACTTCGCACAAGCTACGGCAACGGAGTTTGTTTGATCGCAGGCTCATTCATTTTCGTCGATCCCGCTACCAATCGCCCTTTGCGTTATCCAGAACCGCAGCAAAGCGCCGACAATGCAGACTCCATAACGTCCGGCATGGCGGGCGAGCCGCAGTTGACCCCGCAGGGCAGCGGAACCGTCGCCGAATTTGAATTCGTCGGGACAGGCTTCCACGTCGGCGACGGCTACGTTTTAACTAACCGACACGTCGCGCAGCCTTGGCTCGCGGGCGACCAGCGCGTGCAGAGTTTGAGCAGCACAGTCAAAGCGCGCCCGCGCCTGAAAAAACTCGTCGCTTATTTCCCTGAACACCCGCAGCCGATTCCCTTGCGCTTCAAAGAAGCATCGCAGCGCGACGATCTGGCCGTTTGCTCGTTCGATATGAAAGACCCTAAAGACAATCCTACGGATATTCCGATTCTTCCGCTCGATGTGGATTCGGATGCCGTTGCCATCGGCAAGGAAGTGGTTTTAATCGGTTATCCTTCGGGGCCGGATCGCTTGCTGGCGCGCCTAGATAACGATACGGAAGCGCGCGGCCTGCAAACGCGTTGCGGCGCATCCTTGCAGTCCTTGCTCGGCTGTTTATCCGATAAAAATTACATTCAGCCATTGACCACGCGCGGACATATCACAGACCTCAATGCGCGCCGCATCGCCTACGACGCGACCACCGCCGAAGGCGGCTCGGGAGCGCCTTTGTTCGGTCAATCGGGGCGCGTGATCGGCGTCAACTTCGCTGTCTTTGTGGAGAATTCCGCATCGAATTTCGCGGTGCCGATTCGTTACAGCTTTGCACTGCTGCAGAGCGCCGGAATGACGCTTCCCGAACAGCCGCCTGTGGAAAACAAAAACGGCGGCGCAGTCTCTTCCAATTCAACCTCGCGGAACGCTAACTCGACATCGCGGAACGCTAATTCTAACTCCACTGCAAACACTCGTTGATGTATGAAGAACGTGTAACCTGATATTTCATTTCCCGCCCGATTTGCTGCAAATCATCCCCGCTACTCATTGAAAACCTTTTTGACACGAAGTTTCAAATTCATGTAACCTTGCGGCTTTTGTCGCAGGCTTGCGCTCTTTCCTTGGCGAGAATTAAAAACGGCGTGCGGCAACGCTGCGGCAAGACGGCATCATCGAACGAAACTCGACGCGGCGGCTTGTTTGGATAATCAGGACACTTCAAAAAGTGTCACATAACAAACAGTCATCGCGTCTTAATCCTGCAAGAATAAAGAAACCATTGCAGGCGATGCGTCGGATTGAAGTTTTATTAAATCGGCCTCGCGTAGTAGGTAAAAGTAAAAGGCCATAGAAGGCTATGGCGGCTGAGATAGATGGCCTCGCCGGATGCGTCTCTACCAATCGAGCAAGAGGGTAAACTATGCAGAGCGTTTTACGAAGACTGCGCGGGAGCAGCGCAGTTTTGAGTGGCTTCGCGCTTCTACTAGCAATCACTCTCTCCGGTTCATTCAACTGTCAAGGCCAAACGCTTCAGGCTCCGAATTCGATTGGAGATGAGGCTGCGCTCCCTGCCGTCGCTGCACATGCTCCGCCGGAATTTCGTTTGGAGCGATTGCCCGTCGCTGATGGAGCCGAACTGATTACAATCTTCGGCAAGCTTTCCGCTTCCACGCGCGACGGCAACACGAGCGCTTCACAGGAAGTTCCGATCATCAGCTTGCTGCGCGATACATTGAAGGATACCGACCCGGAGAATGACAGGCTGCGATATGTGTGGATGCTGACCTACACAAACCCTTCCGCGAAACAAAAAATTGCCGCCGCTGTTCCCTTTCTCTACGCTCATGTCGAAGACAAAAAACGCGCGTCTCAAAGCGCGCCGCCGCCCTTGATCGACCTCGCCGCAACAGGGCAAAGAGTGTGGGGACATTTTTTCTGGACGGCGCTGCAAACCGCTTTGATAGACCCCGTCAGTCTTTCCGTTAAAGCTTCGACGCGAACCTATCGACGCAACGCCGTTGATTACCGTGAAGCACACATTGCGCGCGCCCTCTCCGTGCTCTCGCTCTACGAAACGACAAACGGCGCGTCGCACGCTTTACCTACACAGGAATTACACGAAATTCAATCGCGCTTGCTGCTTTCGGAAAAGCTGTTGGGCGGCATTGTCGATGACGTTCAACTGCCGCGCGTTTACGGCAAGCACGTTGCGGACACAAACGACGTGCGAGGCCATAATTGGGAATTGCTGCGCCAGCGCGCCGAAGCCGAAGCGCTCCTTTTCGAGCCGCTCGAATTGCCCGACGGCAGCGCCACGCACGCCTTGCTTTACGTCTCGCGCGCGGACTTGGAGCGCAAAGCTGATCGAAGTTTCGACAAACGTTTTCTGAATATCGCAAGCCCTTGGCGCGACCAAAAATTGCTTTCGTGGAAGGGCTACACGCAAACTGTTTATCTGGATGCAGACAACAACCGCGTGGCGAAGGATACGCCGGGCGCGCGGAAGGATGAATTGATTCCGCTGGCGCTCTATGGTCTGGATCACCCGAAGATTCCGATCTTGCTTGTAGACTTTCGCAATCAACTGAATCCGAAAAAGCGCGAGGTGTCGCGTCGCGCGCTCGAAGATGTCACGCGTAACATTCTTTCGCTCTCGCGCTTCGGCGATGTCCCGTATTTTTTCGGGCGCACGCTTTATAATTTCGTGACGAACCGGCGCGGCATGGACGTTAATCAGCCGTCGCGCCTTCGCGCCGTTTCGCAACTCAAACTGCTGCTCGCGCTCAATGAAACGCTCGACCCGCAGCTACGCGACAACATAGACCGCAGGCTCAACGCTGTTTCAAGTAATCCGCTCGACAACGATTACGAAGCGGAATCACAGCTTGCGCGCCGTCAATATGCTGCGCTTCTCGATTATGCGCGGCGTCCCGAAGGATTGCCCGCGCGCTTAGAGCTTGACCGCCGCGCCGAAGCGATGCCGCTTGTACACGGGCGCGCCGAACGAACTCTTTTTCGCGCCGCCAACATTTTGAGTTTCAATCTTTACACGCACAGGGAAAAAAGCTCTGCGACGCTCGATGCAAAATTAGACATTCAGCGCCGCCTCGCTTTTCACGAACGCTTTCTGCGCGAAGCATCGCGTAGCAGCCCGCAGATCGAAGTAGTACAGAATATCGAAGACGTAAAACGCAGCTTGCGCTTTGTCGCAGAGCACGGCGCGGCAGCCGACAAAAAAACGGCGCTGGCGACGGCGCGCATTTTCGCTTACACGCAAGACGACGAAACGCGCCGCCTCTGCATCAACGGCTTGTACCGCATCAATAATGAAACGGCGAAGAAGGAGCTTTTGCATTTGTATCAGAATGGGCAACTCGAAGCCGTGTGGCGCACCTTGAGCGCAGAATACTTGCGCATGGCCGTGCGCGAAGAGCAACGCATTGCGCCCGCCGACGCGAAAATTATTTCGGCTGTGGTTGGACAGTGACTGTGAAATTATTGCACCCGACGAAAATTCACCGGCGGCGAAATGGCGCTTTTATTTTCACCGCGCCGCTTTTGTTAATGCTGCTGTTGGCGGCAAACGTCTGCGCCCAGACCAAGCGTGTTGTCGTCATCAAAGTCGATGGTCTGCCATACGACATGGTTGATCGTTTCGCGCGCGAGCGGGATGCGCGCACGGGCAAAAGTTTATTGCCTTGGATGACGCACGTCTTTTACGAACGAGGCACGCGCGTCGCAAACTTTTACGTGCGCGGCATGAGTCTCTCCGGCCCTTCATGGTCGCTCCTCGACACAGGCCAGCACTTGCAGATTAAAAGCAACGTGGAGTTTGACCGCTACACTTTGCATTCCTACGATTATCTAAATTTCATTCCCTTTTACATTAACTACTCGCTCTCGCGCCGCGTCGATATGGCGGGGCCGGAAGTTCTCGACGAAGTCGGCGTGCCGCTCTTAATCGACGCCTACCCTTACGCCGAGCGCCATCAAAGCTTTCAGCTTCACCAGCGCGGCGTGCGTTGGTCAACGCTCGAACGCGGCCTCAAAAACAGTCTCGCAATCAGCCCGCGCGAACTCATCGACGAATGGACGACAGGCTTCGACACGCGCAATGTCGTGATGAATCAATTAGAGCGCGAGCTAATCGAAAAACTAAACGATCCGCGCATACGCTATCTAGATTTTTACACGACGGAATTCGATCATGCTGCGCATCACAATCGTGATCGCCAGACGCATCTTCTCGCCATGCAGGATGTCGATGCGCTCGTCGGGCGTATCTGGACAGCAATCCAAAAATCGCCTTTGGCCGCCGATACCACGCTCATACTCGTTTCCGATCATGGCACGAATACGGACGAACGCGTGTACAGTCAAGGCTACAATCTGGTGAAGCTTCTCGGCAGTCAGGCGGGAGGCGGTCATCACGTTATCACCAAGCGCCGCGTAATGAACGACTACGCCTTGAAGGGCATTTATCCGCTTGTGCCGCTGATTACGACGACGACGCCCGATTCTTATTATCTGAAAAACCAAAGCACCGATTACCCGACGGCGCTCTTAGACTTCGACGGCAACGAGCGCGCCGCGATTCATCTGCGCGACAGCGACCTCAATGTGCTGCACATACTTTTACAAACTCTTCAACGCAAGAACACAGACGCACGCCTGCGTTCCGCGCTAACGAATGCCTTCTTCGCCACGATTGAACGGCGGCGCAGCGAATGGGAAAAGGATTTGGCGGGCTTGCGCGAAGAACTCGACGCCCTTCGATTGTTGATAGATAAACAACGCGCCATTACAGAATCGCAGCCGAAGAAATGGACGCAGGCAGACAAGGACGCCGGAATCGATCAGGAGTCTCGCCGCATCTACGCGCGCACGGAAGCGATGATTTCCGACGAGCGCAAATACACAGAGTATGCGCAAACGCTCTCCAATCTTCTGGCGTTGCGCCGCGAGAATTTCGAGCCACAACGCATTAAGATAGAAGACGTGATACAAAAAGGCGCGATGGGCGACCACAATTCGATTAATGAATTGCAGAACTATGTGGCGGGCGTTGCGTCAAACGGCTTCGTGCTGAATGATACGGGCGCGCTCGACATGGAGAAAAGTTTTGCGCGCGTCGATTATTTCTCGCTTTTGCATAACCAGACTGTACGCAACAATGTGCAAACGGGCGTCGGCAATCGCCCGCTCGATTTTGTCGCCGCGATTATTTCCACGCCTCTCTTAAAAGGGCTTATCGAAGACGACGCGAGCAAGCTTTCGCAGGCGATCTGGCTCTACGGCGGGCAAGACAAGCAGGCGCTGATTCTCGCGCGCGAAAACGAACAGGGACAAGTGAGCTTGCGTTATCTGCCCGTCCGAAATTTGATTCAAGATGCGGACGGCGCAATCCATTTCGAGCGCGCGGAATGGAGCGAAGGATTCCCGCTCAAGATATGGGAAGACGCGGCATTAAAAGTGCCTGAAGGCAATTCCAATAACGCTTGGTTAAGCGCATGGCATACGGATACGGAGTGGCTCGAAGCGCTTCACCGAACGAAATACTCGAACGGCCTCGTCGGTTTAGCCGAACAATTTATCCGGCACAAAGCCGACGCGCTCGACGCAAACGCGCAAGGTCTTTCACGAAATGAAAAGCTCTTGCGCGAATTTCGCCAGCGCCAGCGCGATCTGGTTGCGACGGATTTGCTTCTTGTCGCCAGCGATCATTGGAATTTCGATGTGCGCGGCTTTAATCCGGGCGGCAATCACGGCTCGTTTTTTCGCGTCTCGACACATGCCACGCTGATGTTCGCGGGCGGCGCGCGCACAGGCATTCCGCGCGGCCTGAGCGTCGAAGAGCCGTATGATAGTTTGAGTTTTATGCCGACGGTGCTGGCTTTGACGAATGCTCTCGAAGACGACGGGCGCACGCCTGTATCTAATCTATGGCAAAAAGGCTTTCGTTCCTTTCCCGGACGCCTCATCGAAGAAGTCACGACTCCGGGCGCTGGAAGCCGCGAAAAGGTTCCGTTGAAAACTGAAAATTTCGGAGCCGCGCCGTAATGATAACGGATGAAGAATTGACGAAAAGCGGCGCAACATTAAACGACACGACGCAACTCGATTCGCCGGATGAGGGAATTTCGCCGGGCAATTCAAAAGGCGCGCGCCGCTCGATGCTGTGGCTGCAGGGCGCGGCCTTCCTGCTCGGCTTCGCGCTGCTCGTTTACGTTATCAACCGTGTCGGCGTGCAGCCGATCTTCGACGCGCTCAAGCGCATCGGGTACGGATTTTTCATACTGCTTCTCATCAGCGGCGCGCGCCATGCCCTGCGCGCGCTGGCAATGAGCCGCGCCGTCGCGCCCGAACATCGCCGCTTCAACTTTTTCCAAGCGCTCTCAGCGCGTCTCGGCGGCGAAGCTATTAGCTTTCTCACCTTCACGGGGCCGCTGCTCGGCGAAGCGACGAAGGTCGCGCTCCTCAGCAAGCGCGTGCCGCTCGTCTACGGCGTGTCGGCGCTCGTCATAGACAATCTGCTTTACAATTTCTCTGTGGCAATTCTTATCTTGAGCGGCGCGTGCGTGATGCTCGCTTCGTATCGATTGCCCGCCGTCGTCAGCTACGCGCTCATTACGATTGCAGTGTCGGCAGGCTTGACGATTGCCGCCGTCGTCTTCGCAGCGAGCCGCCGCGTGATGCCGCTGACGTGGAGCATGGAACGTTTTGCTCGCCTTCGCGTCGGGCGCAAACTGTTCCTGAAGCGCGGCGAACAAGTGAACCGACTCGAAAAGGATGTTTACGATTTTTATAAACATCGCCGCGCGTCCTTCTTCGCCATGCTCGGCTTCGATTTTCTATCGCACGCGACGAGCGTCGCGGAAGTTTATGTAACGCTTAGGATGCTCGGCTTTCGTCCCGGATTCGAGGCCTCGATGGTCATCGAATCGCTGACGAAGGTTATCAACTTCGTGTTCGGGTTTGTGCCTGCGACAATCGGCGTTTACGAAGGCGGCACGGGCGTTATTTTGTACACGCTCGGTTACGCCGCCGCCGCCGGGCTGACACTCGCCTTCGTGCGCAAGGCAGGCACGGTTTTCTGGACGGGAATAGGTACTGTTATACTGATCTGGCGCGGCGTGCCGAATGCAGCACGCCACTTAACGAAAAAAAGTCCGCGCTTACAAAAACTTATGGACAGCTTAGTGCTTTCAAACATCGCGCACAGGCCTGCGCGCACTTTAGTCAGCGTGTTCGGTATCGCGCTCGGCGTGCTCTTGATCGTTTTCACAGTCGGCCTTGCACACGGCATTTTGCGCGAGCGCGGGCGGCGCGACTCGAACCTCAACGCGGAAATACGCGTTAGCGCGGCGGGTTCAATCGGCTTGATCGGCTCGCAGCCCTTCGCGCTGCCGCTCTCGCGCATCGAAGAGATTGCGAAACTCGAAGGAGTGCGCGCCGCCGTTCCGCTCGGGCAAACCTTCGACAAAAGCGAAACAGGGTTCGGCAGCCGTTTAATCGACGGCATCAATTTTGATGAATACACGAAAATCGGCGCTTTGAATTTGACGGAAGGCACGGCGCTGCCGGATGCGGGCGATGTCGCTATCGTCGATACTACTTGGCAAAAGGAACACAACAACGCGCACGCCGGATCGAGCGTCACTTTATACGAGCGCCCGTTTCGCGTCGTCGGCGTATATGAACCGCCGAGCGGCGCGCGCATCAAGATACCTTTGCGCACGATGCAGGAACAATTGAGCGGCGAAAATCATTGCACGGCAGTGCTCGTCGCCTGCCAAAATCCCGCGCAGCAAGAGCAAGTCGCGGCGCGCATTAAAGAGCGTTTCCCGGACGATCAAATTATTTTCACGCGCGATCTTCAAGAACTCTACGCGTCCGGCGTGCCTGCGCTCAACATCTTCATCAACGTCGTCGTCGCCGTCGCTTCTTCAATCAGCACGCTCGTCATACTGCTTGCGATGTACACGACCGTGACAGAACGCACACGGCAAATCGGCATCCTCAAATCGCTCGGCATGTCGAAACTATCAATCGCGTGGGTCATCGAACAGGAAGCGATTCTCGTCAGCGTGATGGGCGTCGCGGCGGGACTTCTCTTGACGCTGCTCGCGCGCTTTGCATTGATGCGCTCGACTTCGCTGCGCGTCGAACTCGAACCGAAATGGATGGCCGTCGCGCTCGGCGTAGGGCTTGCGGGCGGAACAATCGGCGCGCTTTATCCGGCATGGCGCGCGGCGCGGGCTGATGCAGTCGATGCGTTGAGCTACGAGTGAAGTTCCCGACAGCATAACTTTCATAAACGCAAACTTTCATCTTCCATTGAGTGCGGCGCGGGTTAGCAGTATGCTGTGAGGCATGACAAGACCTATGCCGGTGGATATGGACGGTGAGATCATCGACGTTGGAACGCCCGCGCGCCGTCATTGGCGGCGGTGGGTGATTCTCGCCATTATCGCGCTGCTGTTTGCTTTGTCGCGCTTCATCAATGTGTATGTCGAATGGTTGTGGTTCGATTCGCTCGGCTACGCTTCGGTTTACGCGTATACGTGGCGGCTGCAACTCGCGCTCTTCGCAATTTTCTCGCTCGCCACTTTGATTCTTCTGCGCTTGGCGTTCCGGCTTATCGAAAAAGCCTTCGCGTCCACCGCGCTCGAACGCCGCGTCGTGGTGGTCAATAATCAGCCTGTTAATTTTCAACCGGCGCGCGTGCTGCGTCCCGTCGGATGGGCTGTGTCGATTCTTTTCAGCATTGTTTACGGCCTTGCGATGAGCGGCGAGTGGCAAAAGTGGGCGCTCTTTTTGCACGCGGCGGCGACGAACGAGCGCGATCCAGTGTTCGGCAAATCCATCGGCTTTTATTTGTTCGCGCTGCCCGTTTATCAACAACTCGCGTCGTGGCTGACGATGCTCGCGTTCATCGCTCTTTGTGCGGCGGCGCTCTACGCATTACTCGCGCTGACGCAAAACGAAAGCCTGCGGGCAATTAGCCCTGACATGCCGCAGCCTTTAAGAGCTTCAGCTAAATCTTATGGATTGTCTGTCGCCGTCTTGTCGTGTGCGCTCGCGCCGCTGTTCATGTTGATTGCGTGGCGCGTTTATCTCTCGCGCTTTCCGTATCTCTGGCAGGATCACCAAACGTTCTCTGGCGTCACTTACACGGAAGCAAATTATTTATTGCCGGGCTTGATTGTCGTTGCCGTCGCTTTAATCATTGCCGCCGTAATCTTACTGCTCAATGCGTTGACGAAGCGCGCGTTGCGTTTGCTTCTCGTTGCAGTCGCGCTGCCGATTATTGTGTCGGTCATCGCGCTCATAGTCGTTCCGTCTTATGTCACGAGTTTTATCGTCAAGCCGAATGAACTCGGACGCGAAACACCTTACATTGAACATAATCTCAATTGGACGCGCCGTGCCTTCAAGATCGAGAACGTCGAGACGCGCGACTTTGCGGCAGACAGTTCCACAGCCGCCTTTGATTTACAGCACAACCGCCAGACGCTCGACAATATACGTCTCTGGGATTGGAAGGCGCTGCAAGACACGCTCAAACAGATTCAGGAGATTCGCACTTACTATGATTTCCCGGATGTGGACGTTGACCGCTATCGCATCAATGGTCAAACGCGCCAGATGATGCTCGCGGCGCGCGAGATTAACAGCGACAATCTGCCCGCGTCTTCGCGCAATTGGGTCAACGAAAAACTTATTTACACGCACGGCTACGGCGTCACGATGAATCCCGTCAACGGTTTCACCGCCGAAGGATTGCCGCAGTTCGTTCTTTCCAACATGCCGATTGAATCTGCTGCGCCGGAAATCAAAGTCACGCGCCCGGAGATTTATTTCGGGCAGAAGACGGACACGGATGTTTACGTCAAAACGCGCGAGAAGGAATTCAATTACCCGCAGGGCGAAGCCAACAATTATTCGACTTACGAAGGCACGGGCGGCATTCAACTCGGCAACGCATTTCGCCGCTTTCTTCTCGCGTGGTCGTTGGATGATTTATCGAAACTTCCCTTCTCCGATCAAATCACCACCGACAGCCGCGTGCTGATGCGCCGCAATATATCCGAACGCGTGCAGTCGCTCGCGCCGTTTCTCGTTTACGATAATGATCCGTACATCGTTGTCGGCGATGACGGACGCCTCTCTTGGATGATCGATGCTTATACGTCTTCCGCAAATTATCCTTACTCGCGCCACTACGTTTACGACCGCTCCGGCGTGGAAACAAACTATTTCCGCAACAGCGTCAAAGTCACGATTGACGCTTACACGGGCGCGGTCAACTTTTACGTCTTCGATAGGGAAGACCCGATCATCAATTCTTACCGCACGACGTTTCCCGCCCTTTTTCACGACGCGCGAGAAATGCCCGCAGACTTGCGCGCGCACGTTCGCTATCCAGAAACTTTGATACGCACGCAGGGCGAAGTCTTCAGTTTGTACCACACGCAAAACGCGAAAGTCTTTTTCCAACGCGAAGACGTATGGAGCGTCGCGCGCCAGATTAATTCAACCGCAGACAAACGACAGGAAGCCGAACCGCTCGATCCCTACTTTGTGCTGATGCAGTTGCCCGGCGAACAAACAATCGCCGACGAGTTCGTCGAGATACTTCCCTTTACGCCGTCGAACCGCAACAACATGATCGGCTGGATGGCAGGGCGCAGCGACGGCGCGGCTTACGGCTCCTTGCTGGTCTACAACTTCCCGAAATCGAGCGCCGTCGCCGGGCCTCTCCAGATCGAAGCGCGCATCGACCAGAACGCGCAACTATCATCGCAACTCACGCTCTGGAATCAACAAGGCTCGCACGTTCAACGCGGCAATATGCTCGTCATTCCGATTGGCACAGCGCTGCTCTACGTCGAACCGATTTACCTCAAAGCCAGCAGCAGCCCGATGCCCGAACTGCGCCTCGTCGTCCTCGCCACCGCCGACCGCCTCGCCTACGGCACAAACTTCGCCGAAGCGATGACCAACCTCTTCGGCGAATCAAGCGCAGGCACAACGGCAACAGCGCAACCCGCTTCACAAAACGCTGATCGAGCCACATCGCCGCAGCAACAGTCGAACGCGCCCAACACTTCGCAAACAATCGCGCCCAACGCTTCACAGCGCCAAATAATCGAGCGCGCCTATCAGGAATTCACAGACTGGCAACGCCTCACCGCCGAAGGCCGCTTGCGCGAAGCCGGAGAACGCCTCGAAGCACACAAACGCACGCTCGAAGAATTGAGGCAACCACAGCGGTAACATTTGACACCGGGAAACAAGGAAGGAAATATGCGTAAACTTACATATCATTTGATTGTCGCGCTTTTAACTTTTGCGGTGGGAAGCGTTATCTTTCTGTATTTTCAACGATCAGCCGATGTTCCTTCCAGTGTTGACGTATCTGCGTCAACAGTTCCCACAAAACAAGCTGCAAAAGTTAAGATCACTCTGCTATGCAGCGATGAGTTGCTTCAACAAATATCCGGCGATTTGTTACGTGATGACGATTTTGTAGATGAGCTTGAGTTTTATAACGCTAAAGCATTTAATTGCTCCGACAACTTCAGAACAAAAAGGATTGATCTTAACCGCGATGGAAAGCCGGAATTTGTGGTGCAAGGCATTGAACAATATTTATGTAGCATTACAGGAAACTGCGCGTTTTGGATTTATCGTCAAACGGAGAAAGGATATGAACGGATATTGGATACAGGTGGCGTACAGCAATTCTATTTCCAACATACTTTCAGCAATGGATACCGCGACGTAATCACCGCGATGCACGGCTCTGCTACGGACTCTAGCTTATCGCTCTACAAATTCGACGGTAGTCAGTATCAACTAAAGGAATGTATGGAGCGCACATACATTTACAAAGATAAGCAGGGACATTTCCGAGAAAGAAGAACACCGCTAATAACTTCCGTAAAATGCCAGAGCGAAGAATGAAAGCGGAGGGTTTATGACGAACGAAGAAATTTTGCGCGAAATCAATGCTCTACCGCTTGAGGCGCAACGCCAGATAAAAGATTTTGTCGTCTTTTTGCGCCAGCGTTACAAGTCATCGCCGCCGATCAAAACTGCGCCCGCTTCCGACTTGAAATCAGAAAGCTTTGTCGGCATGTGGCGAGACCGCGAAGATATGCAAGACAGCACGGCTTGGGTTCGCAACGTCCGCGCGTAAGTATTATGAACGACAGGCAGAAGCAGATTGAACCGATCCCGGAAGAGTTTGCCAGCTACGAAGAAGCGGCAGAGTTTTGGGATGCACATGACACGACTGATTACCCGAACGGCTTTGAAACCGTTGCCACTGAAACAGAACTCCGGCATCGTCGTTATGAAATAGAAATTGATGAAGACCTGATGAAAGTGTTATCGGAGCAAGCTCAAAAAAGAGGCGTCGCCGTCCGTCAATTGGTGAGCGATATGCTGAGAGAGAAAGTTCGTCCGGCAGCATAATTTTAGCCGACGACGGTGCGCAACAAGTCGTTCGATCCGCCCGCCCGTATCATCTCTTTCATCATTGCCATCTAATTAAATGCCTCATACGAGCATCGCTTGATTACAACGTATGCGCATTTACTTTGCGAATCCAACCCGATGCTTTAATGCCGATTGATTTAGCGTGAGCGAATACCAGCCCGAACGCATTTTGATTGTCGAAGACGATGAAGCGCGTTGCGCGTGGTTTCGCGGACGATTTGCAAGACACACGATTGATGTGACGTGCGATGCGGCGCAGGCCGTCCGTTGGCTAATCGCGCGGGATTATTCGATTATCCTGCTCGACCATGATCTTCTCGATGAGCATTATTTTTCGGATGCGCCGGATGACGAGCGAACCGGCTATGCAATTGCCCACTACTTAGCGTGCCACGCGGATTGTCAGCGCGATGCGACGATCATCATTCACTCGCTCAACGACTACGGCGCGGCGCGAATGCTCGATGCGTTGCGCGAGGCAGGCCGCGACGCCGAACACATACCGTTCCCGTATCTTGTTTCAAATCTGAAATTTTAATCCGCCCGCACACCCTTCCAAACCGATCATCACAGCTTACGAAAGAGACCGGAATAAGGTATATTTCCGCGACGTAAATGAAAGCGCCGGGATTTTTTCTAATGCTCTGTAATTTAAGTTTTGGTAAATTGCCTCCAGCTTTAGCTGGAGGATACAAATCAAGAAAGAGTGTGGCTTTAGCCAAAGCGGTTCGGCTAAAGCCGATAATCTGTGCTACGGCTGTCCACTCGTCTGTTGCTAGTGGCAATTGAATTAAATCCCATACTTTCATTACGCAGCACTAATTTATTTCCGGCACGCGCAAGGCAAACGTCCCAGCGCCGGACGCTTCGGAGGGAACAGTTGGCGGCAGCCGTTTTTTACGATCTAGAGGGAACTCTGGTCAGCACTAATCTCGTCCACACGCTCGGCTTTTACGCGAAGCGGCAGGAAGGATTGCTGAAAACTTTTAAGAAGAGCGCGGCGACGCTTTTGAGTTTGCCCGTCTTCGCCGTGACGGATCAGTATAGCCGCAAGGTCTTCAACGATCTGTTCTTCAAACGCTACAAGGGCGAAACGGAAGACCGCCTGCGTTTCTTCGCCGGAGAATTATTCGAGGATGTGCTGAAGCCAGCCGTTTATCCCGGCGCGTTCGAGTTGATTGAAAAAGCGCGTAGCTTAGGCTTGCGTCAAGTCGTCGTCACAGGCGCGCTCGACATCTCCGTCGAACCTTTGATGAAATATCTGGGCATAGAAGATTACGCGGCCAATCATCTCGAATTCGTCAACGGCGTGGCGACAGGCAGGCTTTTACCGCCCGTGCTCGCGGCGGCGACGAAGGCGTCTTGGATCAGAATTTTCGCCGAACGCGAAGGCATTAGCCTCTCGGATTCCTACGCCTACACGGACAGCATGAGCGATTTGCCGATGCTCTCCATCGTCGGCCATCCGGCGGCAGTCAACCCTGACATGCGGCTACGCCAAACAGCGCTGCATCACGATTGGCCTATTTTGAATTTGAAGTAAGTTAATGAAGCCTACGACGCAAACAAGAATATCTGCGTTAGCTTTAGCAGCAGTTTCACTTATATTTCTCACGGCCTGTTCAGCAAGTGTGGAGCGCATTACGTCAAGAAGCATTGATGAATTTCATTCGCAGTTAAACGATGAAAAGTATAAGGAAACCTAATGTGTGACTCTTTTTAAGAATCCATTGAACTGAAACCTCTGTAGAATGGCTGGTGACAAAACCTAGCTTATCCGCAAAGGAGCAGTTCAATGGACAGAGACACTTTTATCATTACTGTTT
>JBPCOJ010000003.1:0-59899 GCA_051000345.1 Pyrinomonadaceae bacterium
CATCGTTCGATGAAGGCAATGAACACGAAATGAAACTTATCGCAGACATCGCAGGGCAATCGCATGAAGTAAATATTGAGCGTAACAATGACGAGCCGACGCGTTTCGTCGCCGTCGTCGATGGGCGGCGCTACGAAATCACGGCGCGCGACATCGCCGCAGGAATCCGTTTAATCTCGAACGGCGGGCGCGTCTATCAGTGCCGTGTAGACAAAACGGCAGCGGCGCACGGCGCAACAGGAATCGCGGAAGTTTACGTCGGCAACCAAGCCTACGCCGTCAACGTGATCGACCCGAAGCGCAGGCGTTCCGGGCAAAGAGCAGAGGCGCAACAGTTAAACGGCTCGGCGCAGATTGTCGCGCCGATGCCCGGCAAAATCGTGCGCGTCATTGTCGAGCAAGGCGCAAGCGTGGAAGCGGGCGACGGCTTGCTCGTCGTCGAAGCAATGAAAATGCAGAACGAAATGAAAGCGCCGCGTGCCGGAGTCGTCGTAAAACTCACCGCCGAAACGGGCGCAACCGTCAACGCGGGCGACGTGCTCGCCGTCATCGAATAATCGAACAGCGATGAATAATCAATCCGCCATGCAAGCCGGAATAATGCGGCGCTATTCTAATCGACTCAACTGAACTGCATATGAAATTTGAAGATTTATCGCGGGTGCGCGTGGAAGATTTGCGCGTCATTCTGTGGGACATCGACGGCACGCTGGTGCGCTCGTCGCGCACGGGAGCGTTCAAGCTTTATACGGCTCCGGTGCTCGAAAAGGTTTTCGGCACGTCGGGCAGGCTCAAGGAGTTGACCGTTTCCGGCATGACGGATTTGCAGATCGTCGCCGAAGCGTTGCGCGATGAAGGCCACACACATGCGACCATACGCGAGCGCGCGCAGGAGCTTCGCACAACCTACATGCAGGAAATGGAGCGCGTCACGGCAACGGGCGAAGATTTGTTTTATGCGCTGCCCGGCGCGCGCGAGATTCTGCAAGCGACGGAAGCACATCCGCGCTATCTAAATGCGCTCTTGACCGGCAATATCGAACCCGCCGCAAAGCTCAAACTGCGCCTTATCGGGCTTTTGGATTTCTTTCAACTGCCCGGCGCATTCGGCGACGATTCGCATGACCGCCGCGAACTTCCCGCCATCGCCGCCGCGCGCATTAATCAACGCACAGGGTTCAACTTTCAGCCCGCGCAATTCATCGTCGTCGGCGACACGCCGAACGATATTGACTGTGCCAGACATTTCGGCGCGCATGTCGTCGCCGTTGCGACGAATCGTTCTTATTCAGTTGATGACTTATCGCAACATAATCCGAACGCCGTCCTGCTTGATCTCACCGATACGGCGCTCGTCATAAAAACATTCGATCAACTTTAAGCGTTGTCAGTTTTTCAAACTTTTCACAGCCCGCGCACGTCATAATTTCATGCTCTCCTCGAGTTTAAAATTCAGGAAAGAGTAGGAGACAAAACAATGAAACAAAAATGCACGATATTATTAGGGTCGCTGGCGCTTGTTGCGGCAACGATTTTTCCGGCGACGGCGATAACGGCGCGGGCGCAAACGACAACCGGCACACATCCTTCGGGAATCAACGCGCGCGAGCGCAGGCAGCAACATAGTATTCGACAGGGCATACGCAGCGGCGAATTGACGCGCCGCGAAGCCGGACGGCTCGAAGCCGGACAAGCGCGAATCAATGTAGACGAAGCGTATGCGCGACGCTCCAGCGGTAAATTAACGACTGCTGAACGCCGCCGTCTTCAAGCGGAACTGAACCGCAGCAATCACGCCATCTACAAACAAAAACACGACGAGCAGGAACGCGGCGAGCACCCGGAAAGCATTAACGCACGCCAGAAAGAGCAGCAGAAACGCATTCTTCAGGGCGAGCGCAACGGCGCGTTAACTGAGCGCGAGGCGAAACAAATCGAAGCGCGTGAAGCGAAAATCAGCGTCAATGAAGCTTACGCGCGTCAATCCGGCGGGCAATTCACATCGCGCGAACGCCGCCGCATACAACGCGAACTGAATCATTCCAACCGCGCCATTTACCGGCAAAAGCACGACAAACAAACGCAGCATTAAGCATTTGAATTGCAACAAAAAGTCGAAGGGCAAAGAGCGTAAGGCTTATTGCCCTTCGACTTTTTCATGTTCTTAACGCCCGACTATTTCTCGCCGCGTCGTCGGCGCGGCGGGCGCAGCCGTTTAAGGCGCAGAGTTTCGACGGAGGTGAGAAGTTTGGCGGCGTCCATCACAGGCACAATACGATGCGCGCCCCAACGCAGCGCGCGGCGAATGAATTGCAAATCGAGTTTTTCGGCGAACAGCGCAATGTCACCGATAGCATCGTCCGTCGCCGCATAGACTTCGCATACTTCATCGACAATCGCGCCGATAAAGCGGTCTTGCAAACGCACGGCAATGATGTGGCGCGGAACCGTCTCATCCTTCAATTCTGCGCGCAGGCGCAAATCGACGACGGGCAGCATTACGCCGCGCACGTCAACGAGACCTGCGAGAAATTTCGGCGCGCGCGGCATTCGCACAGGCAACGTATATGAAAACACTTCAGCCACGTCCGCGATGTCAAAGGCGAAATATTCATCTTCGAGGCGAAAGACAACGAACTCCCGCTCATCACCGGCATTGTTTGTCAAAGACATCGCGCGATTAGACATGTGCTTTATGTTCTGTGAAAGCCGCGCAGTATGTCGCGCGTGGCGAGACGCAGAACTATGGGTCGCCCGCGCGGACAGGTCGTCGGCGAAGCAGAAGCGAGTAAATTATCGATCAACCATTGCATCTTCTCGATTGACAGCGCGGTGTTGCTTTTGATGGCTGCGCGGCAGGCTAAGGAAGCGGCGATGCGTTCGCGCAAAGTCGCGCGCATCATATCGCGTTTCCCGAAGTTGACGGTTTCCAAAATTTCCGCGAGCAGATTGCGCGCCTCGCTCAACGGCAAATCGGCAGGCACGGATTTAATCGCCACAGTGCGCCCGGACAAACGCATTAGCCCGAAACCGTAAGCTTCCAGATCATGGATTGCGGCGTCGAAGGCGGACGCTTGCGCGGGCGTCAGATCGAACGTCTCCGGCGCAAGCAAGTGCTGCGAGTCGATGGCGCGCAGAGATTCTGCGGCAAGATATTTGTCGAAGAGTATGCGTTCGTGCGCGGCCTGTTGGTCGATTAAAAGCAGGCCTTGCGTATCGACGGCGATGATAAAGCTTCCGTCCAGTTGAGCGAGCGGGCGAATGCCTTTGGAAAGCGCCTCTGCGGAAACTTCGCGCATTAACCCCGCGACGGATGCGACGGGCGGAAGCGCAATATACGGTTCAGCAGCAACAACATCGCGCGAAGAATTCGCAAAGGGATAATGCAGTGAGGCAACGGTTATTTGCTGCGCATCTTCGCTTGATTCCGCGAGCGCGCGGCGATCAATATGCGCGTCTTCGCCTGAATGATTTTCAAGTCGAGTAACTTCTTCAATGCTGTCCGATTCTTTTGCGTGCAAAGCGGAAAACGCTTCAGGCAATAAAGCGCTCAAGGCTTCCAATTCCTCGCTGGCGGAAGTTGCAGAATCGAACTCAATCGAATTTTGCTGCGGCGCGCTTGAAGCAGTTCCGTCAATATTTGAAGCGAATGAATCGGCGGGGCGCGGCTCATCGGGAGCGGCATAGGCATACGCGTGCGTGTCAGGCGATGAAGGCGAAGACGAATTTGAATATGCTGTGTCTCGTGCGATGTTTGAAACAGTTGCAAGCGATTCGGTTTCAGCGTTGGATGTTTCGCTTGCAGATAATCGCGCGTGGCCTGCGCTGGCGAGCGCTTGGCGCACTGTTTCGCGCACGGCGTCCGAGACGGCGGCGGCGCGTCGAAAGCGCACTTCCGTTTTCGCCGGATGCACATTAACGTCCACTTCCTCCAAAGGAACTTCGAGAAACAGCAGCGCCACGGGATACGTCCCTGACGGCAAAATTGTTCGATAACCTTCGGCAAGAGCGCGCGAAATCAAACGATCACGCACGAAACGCCCGTTGACGAAAAGATACTGCGCGTCGCGCGATGTGCGTCTCTCAATCGGCGCGGAAACGTAGCCGCGCACCTGCGCGACACGTTCTTGCCCGCCGGAAAGCTCCAGCAAATTTTCGAGAAAGCCCGCGCCGAAAATCTGATAGGCGCGCTCGCGTAAATCCGCAGCCCGTGCCGCGCGCAAAACTTCGCGCCCATTATTCGTTAATGTAAAAGCGATTTCGGGATGCGCGAGCGCGTAGTGCGTGATGAGATTGGTGAGATGAAAACTCTCCGTCGCTTCCGAGCGCAGGAATTTTCGTCTGGCCGGGACATTAAAAAAAAGGTCGCGCACGCTGATCGTCGTGCCGCACGGGTGCGCCGCGTCTTTAACATCGCGCATTCGCCCGCCTTCGATCACGATGCGCGTTGCACGTTCATCGTCGCATGTGACGAGTTCGACGCGCGCGATTGACGCGATGGAGGCGAGCGCTTCGCCGCGAAAGCCGAGCGTTGCGATGCGGTTCAAATCTTCAACGCTGGCGATCTTCGATGTCGCGTGACGCTCGAAGGCGAGCAAGGCATCGTCGCGCGTCATCCCGCAGCCGTCGTCCGCCACGCGCAGCAATCTGCGCCCGCCCGCTTCCACATCTACTGTGAGCCGCCGCGCGCCCGCGTCAATCGCATTCTCGACAAGCTCCTTTGCCACAGACGCAGGGCGCTCGACGACTTCGCCCGCGGCAATCTGATTGGCTAAATGGTCGGAGAGAACGCGAATCTTGGACATAAGGAAATTTTAGATAGGCACAGAGATTAGGAAGGGTTAAAGCTAAATTCAACTCTTAATCATGTCTACTTTGCTCTGTGCCTCTCCGGTCTCTGTGGCTAATACTGATTTATCTTCAAAGCAGACGATTGGCGGCGAGCCAGTGGCCGCCGTCGATGACGAGCACAGCGCCGTTGATAAAGCTCGCGGCATCGGAGCAAAGAAAAACTGCAGCCTGTTCGATGTCTTTAATGCGCCCGAAACGATTGAGGGGGATGCGTCGGCGCAGTCGCTCTTTAATGTCTTCGGGAACGAGGCGCGTCATGCCTTCCGTGTCTTCGATGGGGCCGGGCGCGATGGCGTTGGCGCGAAGCCCGTGTACGCCCCATTCAACGGCGAGGTTGCGGGTGAGCGCGTCAACGCCCGCCTTCGCCGCAGAGACATGCAACTGCATCGGCGTGCCTAAGTAATGAAGCGTGGCGCTGATATTGAGAATCGAGCCGCGCGTTTTTTTGAGTTGATCGAAAGCCGCGCGACAAACATTGAAAGTGCCTTTGAGGTCTATGTCAATGACTGTGCCGAAGCCGTTCGGCGAAAGTTCTTCCGCCGCGCAGAGAAAATTTCCCGCCGCGCCGTTGACGATAATATCCAGCTTGCCGTAACGCTCGACAGTCACGGCAATCGCTCCTTCGACTTCTTCGGGATTGCGCACGTCCGCCGCGACAGCGAACGCCTCGCCGCCGCCCGCGCGAATTTTTTCAACTGCCGGTTCAAGGTGTTCCATGCGGCGGCTGGTGATAACAACACGCGCGCCTGCTTCCGAGAGAGCGCGTGCGATGCCGCCCGTAATGCCCGTGCCGCCGCCGGTCACAAACGCAACGCGATCCTTCAGCAATCCGTCAACAAAGATTTTTTCAGACATAAAATAGTGGTCAGCGGCAGTGGACGGTGGTCAGTTAAATAAAGCAGCAGTTTCTCAGGCTTTTAGTTTGCGTTTTAATCGTTTTATCTAAAAACTGTCCACTGCCCACTGAAAACTGCTTTCACGCGATGCGCAGCGCGTCCTGCAAAGTAAAGCGGCCTTCATAGAGCGCTTTGCCGATGATGACGCTATCGACGCCGCAAGTGCGTGCCTCTTGCAGCAGGCGTATGTCGTCGAGCGAAGAAACGCCGCCCGAAGCCGTGACGCGCAAACCGGATTCTTTGGCGATGGTGCAAGTCTGTTCGACGTTGACGCCTTCGAGCATTCCGTCGCGCGAGACATCCGTGTAAACGATGCGGTCAACGCCCGCATCCGCAACGCGACGCGCGAGTTCGACGGCAGACATCTTCTCCTGTTTTTCCCAGCCGCGCGTCATCACGAAGCCCGCGCGCGCGTCTATACCGACGCAGATGCGAAAGCCGAAAAGCTGCACGAAGTTTTCGAGAGTTTCAGGAGACTCGGCAGCGAGAGTTCCGATAACGACTTGCGCCGCACCGAATTCGATTAATTGCTGCACGTCGGCGAGCGTGCGCAGTCCGCCGCCGAATTGCACGGGGATGTCGAGCGCGCGAATAATTTTGCGGGCGACTTTGCGGCTGCGCGAATCGCCGCCAGCAAACGCGCCGTCCAGATCGACGACATGAAGCATACGCGCGCCCGCCGCTTCAAAGCTCTGCGCGATTTCAATCGGGTCTGTGTCGTAAATCTTAACGTCCGCTTTGCGCCCCTGTTTCAAGCGCACGCACTTACCGTCCTTCAAATCGATGGCGGGAATAATTAACATAGAAAGTAAATGGTTATTGGTAGATGGTGCGTGGTAAATGGTGAACGCTGAATAGGCACGCGGCTTTTCTCTTATCACCATTTATCAAATTTATACTATGCCGCAAAGAAGTATTCTTTAGGCATACCCTTTTACAAAACTCGATTTTCTAAAAACTTATTGATCTCTTCTTTCACCTTTTGCGCGCTTCCATCTTCTGCCAAGTGACGGCGTGCACGTGAAAGCAAGCTTACGGCTTCTTGAAAAGAGTCAGGTGGACTGTTGCGCCTCGCTCCGTGTTGCGCTAGCGAAAAGTTCGGATCGTCTGCTACTTCATTAACGAGTTGGTCAAAAGGCATCTGGCCGGTCACGCGTCCGCCGCTGCGCGCCGTCACTGTTTTGACCTTACCGTGAAACCTGCCACGCTCTTTAGTCTTGCTCATAACTTTTACGCTCGCGGCGCGATGGATTGCGCACGCTGAAAATCCGAAATTTATTGTTTCGCTCGGTGAATGAAATGCGCAGGAGTTTGCCCGCGCTGGAAAGTCCGATTGCTTTTAGGCGCTGCTCGTCAATCGAATGTTCTTCGTCGTTGTCAGTGACAGCGAGCGGGTCATCAAACACCGTCGCGCCTTCTTCAAAAGAAGAACCATGATTCTTTTTGTTAAGGCTATTCTTATTTTCATCCCACTCCAACTCATCGGCATTGCTCTTGCGCAGAGCCATTTTATTGTTTTCCTTTTTTACGCGGTGATGCCGTTGGTGCTTTGGTTGACGTAGAAATGTTTGACGGTTCGTCGCCAGCGATTGTGTCGGGCGTAATGCCGAGGGGCGGCGGTTCGTTGCCTTCTGTCGGGACTTCCCGTCCCTGTTGCTGCAAGGCTTCCGTGATGCTGGCAGACAAGCGGGGCGCTTCCTCATTGTCCGGGTCATACTGAAGCACGCGGCGGCAATCATCGAGCGCAGGGCGAAATGAGCGCGCCTTTGCCAAGGCTTTCGCACGCGCCAGATATGCCCTTGCGAGCGCAAGCAAGGCTTCATCATCCGGCGTTTTCGCGGCAGCGTCTTCCAGCCGCGCGATGTCTGCGTTAAATGCGGAAAGATTAATCTGCTCCGGCGGGGCATTGTTCGCGGCGTCTATCGCAACGGACACGGGCGCAACAGTCGGTTCGGCAGTCGCCGCTTGATTCGCCGCATTCTGTTTGCCGCACGCGCAGAAAAAAAGAGCGCAGGCCATTGAACAGAATACATACGCGGACTTATTCAACTGCTTTTGCATCATCAACATTTTAGCTTCCGGCGATAAAGGGGCGCGCCTGCACAATATAAATTTGTCCGCGCACAACCGCCCATTCGATGTCCTGCTCGCGGCCTTTGAAGATACCTTTGATTTCCGTTGCAGCGCGCGCGAGTCCGCGTATGACTTCATCGGTCAAAACGGCGCGCGAGTCTGGAATCGGTATCTCTTTAATGCCTCCTTTTTCGTCGAACGTCAAGAGGCTATCTTCGGCTGAACGCGTCAGCACGCGGACGGCGTTGGCTTCGGGGCGAAAAATAATCTGCTCGGCGATTTTCTGGCCTTCGACAACCTTCATGCCTAAGCCGCGTTTGGCGCTGATGTAAACGGCGTTTTTGTTCGTGCGGTCATAAGGGTCTGTCGTAATCATCACGCCGGAGCTTTCGGAGTTGATGCCCTGCTGTATGAGCACCGCCATAAAGATTTTCGAGTGGTCTATGTTCGAGCGCTCGCGCGCTTCGTATGCTTCATAATTCCAAACGGAAGCCCACACGCTCTTAATGCCTTCAAGGAGTTGATCGTCGCCGCGCAAGTTAGGCATAGAGCTATAAAGCCCCGCGCCGTTGAAGTTCGGCAAGTCTTCGCTGTTCGTCGAACTGCGCGCGAAGAAACTTTGTCCGGCAAATTCCGATTGATGCGCGTGCCGTAAAACTTCCGCGCGCAATGTTTGATTGATTGTTCCCGCCTTAATCTTTTCCCGGAACGCTTCGAGCCGCACGCGACGATACGCCGGATCATGCACAAACTTTTGATCGTTCAGCATCGCGTAAGTCGCATCATCGAGCTTGTTTTCTTTGAGGAATTGATTGTAGTAAAAAAACGGAATCGTGAAGCCGTCCGGCACGACGACGCCGGGCAGACGCGCGTGCATCAGTTCGCCAAGGTTCGCGGACTTCGCGCCGTAAGCGATGACATCTCCCGCGTGTTGCTCGTGCAAACCGGCGAGCCGCTTTTCATTTAAGTCGAAGCGCGGCGTCATCACGTCGAGCCGCACTTTCAAACGCTTCTGGTATTCGTCTATTTCCTTGACGTCGGCGCGCTTGATTTTATAAGTATCGCGCAAGGTGTCGAACGAAACCCACCAGCCATCGTACTGCCGGAAAAGCTCCGCCGCGTTTTTGATATAAGCGTTCGGCACGCCCCACGATTTCGCCAGCAAATTAATATGCGAAAGCGGCGTCGAAGGCTTCGTCGTGATGATGCCCTTGACGGGCGGAAGGCTGATCGGCACTTCGTCGAGCACAAGAATTTCGTTGAAGCCTATCTCAACATGCTCGTCCAACTTTTTGATGATGTGTATGCGCCCCAGCCCGTGCGCGACGTTCAAGGGTTCATACGACTGCTCTTTCGCAATGTCGCTTTCAAGCACGCGCGGCAAATCCTTGACGGAAGCGGACGCCGCGTCTTGACGCGTCGAATTAGGTTTGAAGGCGACGGGCGCGAAGAAGGATTTGTTGACGATGTCGGACGCTAATTTAATTTGATCTGCGGAAATCGTATCGCCTTCCCAAAACTCGAAGGTGTAACGCTTGACCGGCGATTGATAGGCGAGCGTCCCCATGATAAAGCGGCGATTCGGCTTCTGATAATTATTCTCGAAGAACTCGCGCCCGCGTTCGAGCGACAAATATGTGCCGTTGACGAAATCCTTGTGAAAGCTGTAGAGCTTCGTGTTGACGAAATAAATTTTATCTTTGTCCTTGCGGTCAATCACGAACAACACATGCGGCAGAGCGTAGTTGGTGTCGGTATAAACGCGCGCAAGTTTATCGAACTCCTGAGCCGTTTTTATCGCGGGCAACGAACGCACGTTTGACTCCTGCGCTCCGGCATGTGTGAAGCACGCGAAGGCCGTGAACAGCAGCAGTAAAGCCGCTTCTGCAAAAACGCTTTGCGCGTAGAGTTTCGTCGAACTCATTTTCATTCTCCCTTCAACAACTCGGCGCTCTCGCGCTGCAACAATTCTACCAGATCGTCTATGTGGCGAGGCTTCGTCAGAAAGCTATTGATGTTGACGCGCAACGCCCGCCTGTCATTGAGCACCGTCGTCGAAATCCACGCCGCGCCGCTTCGCTCGATTCGTTGCTGCAAAGCGCGCTGCAAATCATCCTGCGCCGCGCCGTCTAAATTCTTTGATTCATGCGGCGTGAAACGAAAACAACACACGGCGGTTTCCACTTGCCCGATGCGCGTGAAATCATTCAATTCATCAAGGCGGCTGGCGAAATATTTTGTCAATTCAATCTGGCGCTCGATGATTTCCCCGTAGCCGCGCGTGCCTAAAAACTTCAGCGCCATCCATAGCTTCAGCGCGTTGAAACGGCGCGTGCCGAGCTGCCCGTAGCGAAAAAAGTCGTATTCGACATCCGCGCCGCCGAGATGATCGCGCCGCTCGCTCAAATATTCGGGCGTAATGTCGAAGCCGTCGCGCAGCACATCGCCGCCGTCGCGCGTGAGCACCGCGCCGCACGCAAACGGCACGAACATCCACTTGTGCGGATCAATCGTCACGGAGTTTGCGCGCTCGATTCCGCGCAACCTGTGTTTGTGCTTTTCCGAAAGAGCGAGCGAGCCGCCGTATGCTCCGTCAACGTGAAACCAGCAATCGTAATCGCGCGCGACATCTCCCAATTCATCGAGCGGATCAATGATGCCGGTTGACGTTGCGCCCGCCGCGCCCGCGATGCAGCAAACAATTTGCCCCGCACCAAGATCATTTTCAATCGCTTCACGAAGCGCCTTGATGTTGATATGAAAATTGTCATCGACAGCAATTTTCCGTAGACTCTCGCGCCCCATGCCTAGAATGTCCACGCTCTTTTCAAATGAATAATGACTCTGTTCCGAAGCGTAAACGATCATGTCGCCCGATGCCGCGCGAAGCCCTCGCTCGCGCACGCCCTTCGCCGCACGATCACGCGCGCATTTGAGCGCGACGAGATTGGCTTCCGAGCCGCCGCTTGTCAGCGTGCCGTAGCTTTCTGCGCCGTAGCCGACGATTTCGCAGAGCCATTTCAACACACGCGCTTCGATGACATTCGCCGCCGGAGCGTTGCGCCACGCCGCGCCGTTCTGATTCATCGCAGAGGCGAGCGCGTCCGCCCACACAGCAATCGGCAGCGGCGTCGGATTAAATAATCCGTAGTAGCGCGGGCTTGGAATCTGCATCGCGTGCGGCAAAACGTCTTGCTCAAAACGCCTGAAAATCTCCGCCGCGCCGATTCCCTTCACGGGCAATTCTTCGTCAAAAAGTTTTTCGAGGTCGGTGGGCGCGGCTTCCGAACAGACGCGTATTTCATCGAGCGCATTCGTGTAGCGCGCGATGATGTCCGTCACGATACGTCCCAAATATTCGTGCTCTGCGCTCAATGAATCGTTCATCATTAATTTTCTTCGTGTGGATTTATGCGATGATAGCTTCGCATCTTTTCTTTTGGTAAGTGCGCGTGCCGATTATATTTTGAACTGCGAATTATCCGTGCGTCGGGAAACAAATAATGTCCGGGTCATACGTTGAAGAGTTTGCGCTTGAATTAATCTCGCGTGCCGCAGATTACGAAGTTCGATTGAATGCGAACGACGCGGCGGCGTTGTCTGCTTATTATGAACGAGTGCTCGCATGGAATCCACGCCTGCATCTCGTTGCGCCGTGTTCGCCTGCGGAATTTGCGACGCGCCATATACTCGAATCGCTGACGCTGCTAAAGCATTTGCCGCACGGCGCGCGTGTCACGGATGTCGGCTCCGGCGCGGGGCTTCCCATCATTCCCTGTTTGATCGTGCGTCCAGATATAAACGCCACTTTGATCGAAGCGTCGCCGAAGAAGGCTGTGTTTTTGCGCGAAGCGTTGCGCCTCGTAAATCGTCAGAGCGCGACAAGCGTCGTCGCCGAACGCTTTGAGAAACTCCCGTCGCCCGCCGCAGAATTCGTTACATGCCGCGCGCTTGACCGCTTCGCTGCGATGCTTCCGAAACTAATTGCATGGGCTGAACACGCCGAAGCGTTATTGTTTTTCGGTGGAGCCGCGATTGAAGCAGAGTTACGGAAAAGCGGTCTCGCATTTACGTCCACTCGCCTTCCAAATTCGGAGCAGCGTTTTCTCTTCGTCGCCTCAAAGAACACACCTGCCCGCACATGAATCGAGGTGAGAAACAACGATCATTCCTCACCTCAATTTGTTCGTTGAGCGCGCTGGCATTTTCTAGCGCACGATTTCTATTTGCATTAGTTGCTGGCCGGAGATAACGAATTCGGCGGGCGGCAACTCTCTTTCATAGATCGGCGAAAGCACTGTCGGCGTGTAGCCGCCTGAAGTGCGGTCACTGTTGAGCGTGGCGACGACGGAAGGCGGCAGATTCGGCAATTCGTTTGTGCCGATTACAGCGCCCGGCGTCAGGCGATAAAGTTTGACGTACAGGCGATCATTCTTTTTCACTTTGTTGATTGTGCTAACGAGTTGCGCGAGATCATTCGGCACGAAGATTTGCGAAGCGGAAGCTTGCTGAAGAGAGCTTCCGTCGCCGACGAAAACCAGCAAGGAACCGCGCGGTATGTCCTGCGGAATCTCGACGGGAATGCGTTGGACGAATTGCTTGCCGGATTCCGTGCGCGCGTAGGCTTGAATCTCAATGGTCTCGCCGCGCCCTGCTTCCGTGCGGTCGAGCGTGAGACGTTCGAGCGTCGCCGCATATTTCGTGTCCGTCGAAGCGATGTCGAGCGTGATGCCGTCGATATTGACGTTATCGAAGCCGCTCGTAAGCAGCGCGGCGACGGGCGCGGCGACTGATCCGGCGGCCATTGCGCCCGCGCTCATCGCAGAGAAACGGCGTTCGATGTTGATCGTTTGCTGGCCTGCGACGTTGACCCGTCCCTGTATGCTGATGGTCGAATCGCCTAGGCTGCGCTCTGTCGCGTTGATCGTATTGAAGATCGTCAGGTTCAACAAAAGCGGCGTCAGGAAGGCATCATTCGCCACTTCGTAATTGTAGGTTTCCGATTTGTCGCGGCTCGTGCGCATGTTGATATGCACGGGAATCATCTTCGGCGTATGACCGAGTTGACCATAGATGCCCGTCGCGCGATCCTGCGATATGCTGCCGACCATTTCGCCGGGAACAGCGAGCTTGAAGGAATTATTCGTGTTCGGAATAACCGTCACGACGGAGGCTTCAGTCATCGGCATATCGGAAGCGCCGAGACTCAAAAACGGATGACCGAAGGCGTATATGCGTTCACCGTCGCGGAAGGTGACTGTGCCCGCCGCCGCAACTGAATAATCGCCGCGCACGAGTTGCACGCTGACAGATGTGCCGGGCAGAAGAGTTTTTTCCGTCGCTCTGGCGAGCGGTGTGATGCGGGCTGCGCCGCCCGCGCCGGAGACGGGCAGCAAACCGCCCGCGATTAGTTGCGGCGAAAAGGCAGCGAGCGCGTCCTGCGTGATGCCGCCGAAGACGACGGGCGTCGCAATCGGCGCAACCTGTTGACCCATCAAAGCGGCGAGCGGCGAAGCGCTTGAGACGGGCGCGATGAGCGCGGCGGAAGCCACTGATTGCTTCGGCAGATTCGGTTTCCAGTCTGTTGACGCGAGTTGCGCGAAGGAAACGGCGCGTGGTTGGCGTGGAGTAGTCGCGCTTGTAAGAGCGGTGCCGCGATTAAAAATATCGATCATTTCTTTAATCGGAGTAATGCCCGCAATCGGCTCTTTGGCAAACGGAAAGCTAAAGGCAATCGCGCCGACGAGTTTGCCGTCGATATAAACCGGCGAGCCGCTCATGCCTGCGAAGACGCCCGTGCGCTCGACGTTTTTCCCCGTCAGGCGCGCGATAATCGCCGACTGTCTGGGAGCAGGATAGCCGGGCAGCACGCCTAAAATGTCCACGCCGAATTCTTCCGGCTCCGTTCCCGAAAAAACCGTGCGCGCGATGCCCTTCATGCCCGCGCGCACATCTTCGAGCGGAAACAATCTGGCGTCAATTTTTTCGTTGACAGTAACGGCGCGCGCATCTCTTGAAGGCATTGATGTGTCAGCAAGTTTTTGCGCGGCGGCGCTCAAGTTCAAACTTGCCAGCGAGAAAAACAACCACATTGCCGCAACCAAACTTCTTTTCATTGCCATACCTCTTTTGCCACCCGTTGAAATTTGTAGTGTGATGATGAGCGCCCGGCTCGACGGCGAAAGCGCGAGCGGAAGGGGAACAACCGCGCCATCCTGATAAATATAACTTATCGAACGGCAAAAGGGTAAGCGCTGAACGAACGATGCGAATAAAAAGCGCTATCACCCGAACCATCGCAGCCTCACACAAACAAACGATTTCGCCATTCCTTTATTCGCTTATTTTTACTTCTTGCCGCTCGCTCGCCGTGCATGATAACGTGCGCCGTTAAATGATGACGCAACATCGAACGCCCATTGAAAAAATCGTCACATACTCGCCGGGCTGGACGCTCATTCCGACGCATTATTGCCGTAACAGTTGCGGCTACTGCGTATTCGTCGAGCGCAAGGGCGCGCGCGCGCAACTTCTCTCGCTCGCACAGGCACAAACGGAAATCGAACAAGCGCGCACGGCGGGCGCAACCGAGCTTTTGATAATGAGCGGCGAAGGCATTGAAACAGCCAAGCATATTCGCGCCGGGCTTAAACGCGAAGGCTTCGCTTGCTACACGGATTATTTGATCGCGCTCGCCAGCCGCGCGCTCGCACAAGACATGCTGCCGCACATTAACATCGGCAATCTTACGTTCGACGAACTGACGGCTCTGCGCCCCGTCGTGCCGTCGATGGGCATGATGCTTGAAACCGTTGACGGCGCGCTGCGAAAAAAAGCGGCGCATCTTCGCGCGCCCGACAAGGAACCCGCGCGCCGTCTGGAAACATTGCGCGCGGCTGGACAAGCGCGCGTGCCTTTCACGACGGGATTGCTCGTCGGCATCGGCGAAACTTTTCAGGGACGTGAAGAAACATTGCGCCGCATCGCCGAAATTCAAATCGCTTACGGGCATATACAAGAAGTTATCGTGCAGCCATTCACCGCGCACGCTGGCACTGCGATGCGAAATTGCGCGCCGCCTTCCTTTGAAGAATTGCGCGATACTGTGCAAATGGCGAGAGAGATTTTGCCGCCGGAAGTGTGCGTGCAGATTCCGCCGAACATCGCTCCCCGTTTCGTCGAATTAATCGAAGCGGGCGCGCGCGATCTGGGCGGAGTCTCGCCGGACGGTGACCGTATCAATCCGCAAGAGCGCTGGTTCGCGCCGAAAATTTACGCCGAAGCGCTCCACGCGCGCGGCTTCACGCTTCAAGCGCGTCTCGCAGTTCATCAAAGCTGGATTGCTCCCGGCTGGCTCTCGACGGAAACGATGCAGGCCATCGCGCGCGTAAAGCAAAGGCTGCCGGATTGGAGGCGACAGCAGAACGCATACAGCACCGACAACGACACGCACGCGAGTTCAAGGCGTTCGGCAATTATTGTTGTTTGACGAAAAATGTTTGACGATCAAGCGCGCGACATCGAAGGCTTTATTCTTGCGGGCGGCGCATCGAGCCGCATGGGAACGAATAAGGCAGAATTGAAACTCGCGGGACGAACCTTTGTCGCATGTATCAGCGATGCGCTATCATTCGTCGCAAGCCGCACGCGCGTTGTCGGCGCAAGCGGGAAAGCCGCGTCGAACAATTTACAGATTGTGCCGGACGTGTACGCCAAGTGGGGCGCGCTCGGCGGCGTACACGCGGCGCTTCATGCGTGCAATGCGGAATGGGCTTTAATCGTCGCCTGCGATATGCCCTTCGCCAGCGCGGAATTCTTCGTGAGGCTCGCAAGTTTGCGCGGAAACTTCGACGCCGTCGCGCCCGTGCAAGCAGACGGGCGGCCGCAACCTTTATGCGCGCTTTACAGAGTAGCGGCGTGCCGCGATACAGCGCGAACGCTAATCGAAAAACAGGAACGACGCCCGCGCGTGCTTTTGCAAACAGTGCGGACGCGTTGGGCGGCGAGCGAAGAATTCTTTGATTTGAAGAACGCCGCGATTTTATTGATGAACGTCAACACGCCGGAAGAATACGAGCAGGCGCTTGAAACGCAGTCTTCCAGAAACGACACGAGCAAAGGAGAATGAGCAGTAAATAAAATGCGCGCAGAGGCTTTCGTTTGTCGCGCTTTATTCAATGCTCTAGATTTCTATGGCTGCCCGACGAAGAACCGGAAAAAGACTCTTTAAGGCTTTCCTGCCGCTCACGCTTTTGCTCGTCCTAGTCATGGGCGGCATTATCGGCTGGATGGTTTACGGCATCACTCGCCCGCCGCGCCATGCGTATCTCGTGACGCCGGAAAAGTTCAAATTAATCAGCGACCGTGGATTAAAGGTAACGGAAGAAACATGGGCGAATCAAGACGGCACACAGGCGCGCGGCTGGCTGCTGCGCGGCGCAGAGGGCGCGCCCGCCGTTGTTCTTCTGCATCGCTACGGCGCGGATCGCTCGACGCTTTTGAATCTCGGCGTCAAGATTAATGAAGCGACTAACTTCACAGTGCTCTGGCCTGATCTGCGCGGGCATGGCGAAAATCCGCTTGTCCAGTGGACTTCCTTCGGCGCTAAGGAAAGCGCTGATACGCAGGCCGCGCTCGACTATCTGCGCGCCTTAAAGACCACGCAGGGACGCCCGTTGGTCGGCGGCAGTAGCGTAGGGCTGTACGGCGTCGAATTAGGAGCATACACGGCACTTCTCGCCGCCGGAAAAGACGCAGGAGTGCGCGCGCTCGTGCTCGATTCCATTCCACGCGATGCGGACGAAATGGTGAGCGCGGCGGCAAGCGGACATGTCGGCGCAATCAATGCTCTCATCGAGCCGCTCGCGCGTCTCGGCACGCGGCTTTATTTTTTGGGCGGCTATGAAAATCAGGCAGCGTGCGACATTGCCAAACAAACGACTGGCCGCCGCGTGCTTCTCTTGTCAGGCGCAGATGCAGGCGCTCTGCGCGATTCGACAACATCACTCGCCCAATGCTTTCCCGACCAAAGCAGCGTCGAAGCCAGCACCGATCTGCCGCTAACGGGCATCAATCTCGCTTCCGCCAACGGTCAGCAAGGCGAAGCATATGATCGCCGCGTGATAGATTTCTTCGACAAAACTCTACGCGCGGCAAATCCTCAATAAGCGTAAAAAGAGTCCTTAAAGCACGCGTGCGACGACAAGCGCGACATCGCCGTTATCGCCGACGACCTTTGTTTCGAGCGCGTTGTTTCCCGTTAATTGATTGACGTATTCGACAGGCACGATGACGAGCACCGTGCCTCCTTTGCGGCGCGCAGCGTCCAGCAATGGCGCAACACCTTCGAGTTTTGTCGGCGAGCCGTCTTCATCGTAGTCCATGCGTCCGGCGGCGTAAAATTCCGCAGAGCGTTCGACGGTGTGGAGTTGCAAAACGGGCGTTGCGGCGAAGCCTTCGCGCGCTGCCTGCTGTAATAATCCGCGCACGGATTCCTGCTGTGAAACACGATTGCTCACTAAATTGATCCCGAGCGCCGTCGTCGTAAACATCGCGCAGACCAAGAGCGCCGCGCACAACTCTCGACGGCGCGTCCAAATTAAGGCAATGGCGCTCGCGGCAAGCAAAGGCAACGCGATGATGAGCGCACCGGCAGGCGACAAATAGTTTATGCGCGTCGCAAAGACAGCTCCGCCAATCACCAGCAAAAACATCAGCGCGCCCGTCACGCGCATCACGATCAAACCCGTTGCTTCGCCGCGCAGATAACACACGAGGCGTTCGCCTGTGAGCAGCGCGGCGGCGGGCAGCGCGGGCAAAATGTAGCCGGGCAATTTTGAAGTCGAGAAGGAAAAAAAAGTTATTGGTACAATCAGCCACGCTATAGCAAAGACGCGCAGCTTGCTTGCCGATGTCGGCGCATGATGATTGGAGCGCGGCACGCTGACAAGCGCCCACAACAGAAACAGCGACCAAGGCACGCAGAGCATCAGCAGCACAGGCACGTAAAAATAGAACGGCTGCGGATGATGATATTTGTTCGAGAGATAACGCGCGAAGTGGTGCTGTATGAAAAATTGATCGATGAAATACCAGCCGTGTCGCCACATCACGGGCGCATACCACACTGCGCTCGTGAGCAGCGCCAGCGGCGTTCCCCACACCACACTTACGCGCGTGCGATTGTCAGGCCACGCACGACGCAACGCGAAATAAACAAAAACAATCGCATACGGCAGCACGATGCCGATCAAACCTTTTGCCAGCAGCGAGGCTCCGACGAACATGTAAAACCCTGCGAGCAACCGACCTCTTTTTCGTTCATCGGCTTCCGTCTCCGCGACGAAAAAACATGCGAGCGCGAGCGTGATCGTCATCGTCACAATCACGTCGAAGCTTGCGCCGCGCGCGAAGATCATTAAGCCCAAAGACGACGCGAGCGACGCGCTGCCGCACAAAGCGAGTCCCGTCAATTCTTCCCTGCCGTCGCGCGCTTCCTCTACGCGAATCCCGATCCAGAACACGCCGAAAATCGTCAACAGCCCCGCGCACGCAGGGCCGAGCCGAGCCGCCCATTCAGACACACCGAACAGGCCGTAGCAAGCCATCATCATCCAGTAAAGCAGCGCGGGCTTTTCAAACCACAGATGCCCGCCGAGCGTCGGTGAAACCAAATCCACGCGCAGCCACATCTCGCGCGCGACTTCCGCATAACGCGGCTCATCAGGCCCGATAAAAGGCACATAGCCCAAGCCGTAAAAGTAGAAAGCGCAGACGGCGACAAAAAAGAAAAGCCCGGCTCGTTTAGCAAACGTCGAAAGTTCCAAACGCAATCACCCGTTAAAACAGTTTTCAGTTTTCAGTGGTCATTTTCAGTTGCGAGTAGTCAGCCAAAAGCGCGTAGCGTATCATAACGCGCATGATCGAAGACGCATTATCGCAAGAGGCCTGTGTCTTCGGTCTGCGCGAATTGAACAATGAATGAGCGAATAAATTATTCCCGCTCGCCGCTTAAAACTGAAAACTGAAAACCGTCTACTGAAAACTGTTCCATCATGTCTCTACGCACAGCCGTCGTCGGCGTCGGCCATCTCGGACGCCAACATGCGCGCATACACAGCGTGCTGCACACAGAAGGCCGCTTGAACTTCATCAGTGTCGCAGACCGCGATGAGGAAACCGCGCGCCGCATCGCACACGAAAGAGAATGCGAATGGACAAGTGATTGGCGCACGCTGATCGGGCAAATCGATGCCGCGTGTATTGTCTCGCCAACCGAATCGCACTGCGAAATAGCCTGCGCGCTGCTCGAAGCGGGCGTTCATGTGCTTGTCGAAAAACCCATCGCGCGCACGTTGGATGAAGCTGATCGAATGATTGCCGCCGCGAATAAAAGCGGCGCGCTGCTGCAAGTCGGGCATCTCGAACGTTTTAATCCGGCGCTCGTCGCGTTGCGCCCGCATGTAAGCAGCCCGCTTTATTTCGAGATACACCGCATCGGCGAATTCACAGCGCGCTCGCTCGACATAGACGTCGTGCTCGATTTGATGATCCACGATCTGGACATAGTGCAGTGGCTCGTCGGTGAAGATGTCGAAGTCGTAAGCGTCCACGCCGTCGGCATTCCCGTCTTGACCACGCGCGTAGACGCCGCCAACGCGCGCCTCGAATTTGCGAGCGGCGCAGTCGCCAACATTACCGCATCACGCATCGGCACGGAACGCATACGCAAGATGCGCTTTTTTCAGCCGCACGATTACGTCGCGGTTGACTATGCGACGCGCTATGCTTCGATCAGTAGTTTAATGCCGCCGCAACAGCACAACGTCAATGCGCGTCCCGGCGTCAACACGCGCGTCTTGGAGATTGTGGACACGGAACCATTGCGCGCGGAGATAGAAGCATTCATTGATGCCGCGCAGAACAATTTGCCTTCGCCCGTCAGTGGTCTTGAAGGACGCCGCGCGCTTGCCACTGCTCTCTCGGCGCTCAAGGAAATCGAAGAGCACACAATGCGCGCAGGATTGCACATGCTCGGCAAAAAAGACTGATGAACGGCGCGCCACAAAATCAAATCGAAGCGCTCTTAACGAAGCACATCGCGGCAGGCGATTTTCCTTCGGCTGTTTATCTCGTCGGCGAGCGAGGCCGCGTTTGTTTTGAAGGCGCGCTCGGTGATGCCGTGCGCGAACCAACCGCGCGCCACGCAGCGCCCGACACGATTTACGATCTCGCTTCGCTCACCAAGCCTTTAATCACAGGCTTGCTTTGCGCGCGCCGTATTGAACGAGGTGAATTATCGCTCGACGATTCAATCGCGCGGTATCTACCTGAATTCGACACGCAGGAGAAACGCGCGATCAACGTGCGCCAACTTCTTACGCATACGAGCGGCCTTCCCGCGTGGCTTCCGCTCGCGCTCATCACAAACGGCGAACGAAGCCGCACGCTTGATGCCATCGCCAGCCAATTGCTCGAAGCTGCGCCCGGCACGCGTGTTCGTTACAGCGATCTAGGATTTATCACGCTCGGCTTTCTGCTCGAAAAATTAGCGTGTGCGCCGCTTGCCGAAATCGCGCGCGCGGAAATCTTCGCGCCGCTCGAATTACAGCGCACGTTTTTTAATCCGCCCGCCAGTCTGCGCGACGCGATTGCGGCGAGCGAAACGGGAAATTTTTACGAGCGCCGGATGAGCGAAGAACAAAGCGCGACAAGCGACGCAGAATTTATATCGAATAAACCGCACGCATGGCGCGAACATTTAATCTGGGGCGAGGTACACGACGGCAACGCTTATTTTCTCGGCGGCGCAGCCGGTCACGCCGGACTTTTTTCCACCGCGCGCGAAGCCTTCCGCATCGCACAACAATTCATCGCAGGCGAAACGCGATTGCTTGCGACGGAAACATGCGCGCTCTTTCACACGAACATGACGCAAGGTTTAGAAGAAGCGCGCTCCTTCGCTTGGCAACTCGCGGCGACGAAGGATTCAACCGCCGGAAACTATCTTTCGCCCGACAGCTTCGGTCACCTCGGGTTCACAGGCACAAGCTGCTGGATTGATCCCGCGCCCGAACGCATCTTTGTTTTGCTCACCAATCGCACGCACGCGCGCTCGTTGCCTTTCGTAAATATCAACAGCGTCCGCCGCCGCTTTCATTTGCTCGCCGTCCACGCGCTCGATTATCCCAACAACGAATAAAGCGATGCTCCCTGAAAAGAAACGCATTGCCAATCTGCGAATTAAAGTGAAATGAATTGTAAGGACAGGGCATGTCCCTGCCCGATTCTTGTGCAACCGCGCGGGCAGGGACAAACCTTGTCCATACAAACTCATCCTAATTCGCAAGTTGGTATAAGATAAGGCGTGCGCCCGCCGTGCGTCGCAGGCAAAGCGATAAGTTCAAGCGTGCGCCGTAACTTCAATAGCAATTTTTAAGCGCGCTTACATTCTTCATGCTTAGACGAAACAAAAAGCTAACAGGCACAGACGGGCGTTCGAGCGTCGTGTCATTGTTCGTCGTTACCGCGCTTCTGATTTCATCAATAGCAACGGCGCAGGAACAGACACGCCCGCGCCGCAGCACCACGCATGTAGAGGAAGCGCCGGAGATTGCGCCGCCCACGCGCGCACAGGCCACGCCCTTGATCGCAACGACGGCGCGTCTTACAAACGAACCATTGCTGCGCATCGGCCTTGCGACGCAAGCGCGCTCCGTGACGATTTCCACCAACGCGAAAAGTTTAATCAAGGAAGCAAACGAAGGCGACGCGCCGGAAATTCTCAACATCGCGCGCCTACGCATCGAGCCGCGCCTTCTGCCGCAATTTCCAAACGCTATGCCGCCGCGCACAAACGCCGTCCCGCTTTACGGAGCCGCAAACAACGACACCATCGCGCGCACCAGCGCAAAGCCCGTTTTGCGCGATACATATTATCCAAACAGTGCCGACGATGTGGATGACGAAACGCTTGCCGACGCGCCGATGAGCGCTAACGCGCCAAAGAGTGGCGGCGCATCAATCCCTTCGCCCGTCCCTGCGCCTATCGCTTCTTCGCCAACCGCGCCGCGTTCTTCTTCGATCAACGCATCTCCAATCGGCGTTCGTTCCGTCGCGCGCATTAGCGCCCCGTCGCGCGAACTCGTTGCGTACTCGACGGGCGCAGCGAGGCTGTTCAATTCACGCGCGCCCGTCGTGTTCGCGTCCGACGACGAGCGCGCGACGCCCGTGCGCTTCAACGAAAAACCGTATCGCGGAAAGCTCGAAGTTTTTACGAATCCTTCCGGCACGCTCACCGTCGTCAACGTCGTTTCCCTAGAAGATTATGTGCGCGGCGTCGTACCTAATGAACTATCGCCCGGCGCGTATCCGGCCATCGAAGCATTGAAGGCGCAGGCCGTCGCCGCGCGCACTTACGCATTCCGAAATCGCGGGCAGTTTGCCGCCGACGGATTCGATTTATTGCCGACCACGCGCTCGCAAGTTTACGGCGGACTCTCGACAGAGCAAACGCTTTCGACGCGCGCCGTCGAAGAAACGCGCGGCATCATCGCCACTTACAAAGGTGAGCCGATCAATGCGCTCTACACTTCGACATGCGGCGGGCGCACGGAAAACGCCGCCAACATTTTCGGCAACGAAGTGCCTTACCTGCACGGGCGCGAATGTGCCGTTGAAGGCAAAGCTGCGTTCTCTCCGCTGACCATCGAAACCTCGCGCGAATTGCCCGACATACGCAAAGAAGAAAACGCCGCCTTAGCGCGCGACACAGCGCTGCTTGCCACACACAATTTCAAACTTCCCGCGCGCATCACCGATTCATGGCTCGCCGCGTCCGCGACAAACGCCGACATAAGCAGTTGGCTTTCTTCAGTCGCGCAGCTTTCGCGGCAAGGTTTTCATCTTGTGATCGGCGAAGACGCGACGCGCTCCGCCGGTTTTAGTTCCGCGCTCGTCTCTGTTTTTTACGGAGACAATCGCGCCGATACTCTGCTCAATAACGCAGACGTCGATTATCTGCTTTCCTTCCGCGATGCGGGCAACATACCGCAACGCAATCGCGCCGACGTTGCTTTGCTTTTACGCGACGGACAGCTTGCGCTTTACCCGGACGCAATGCTCAAGCCGCGCGAAGCAATGCCGCGTTCTCGCGCTTTACATACCATCGCCCGACTGCTCGAAACGCGCAACGCATTTCTTTTGCAGAAGGCTGTGGCACGTCCGGCGTCGGCAGGCGCGCTCGTTCTTCGTTCCGGCAAGAACCGCGATCAAACTTTCCCTGTCAGCCCGGACGCATATCTTTTCCGCGCTTACGGCGAAAACGTTTACCCTGCGCGCTCCCTCGTACTCGTCGGCGGCGAACCCGTCGCGTACCATACAAACACGCGCGGCGAAGTAGATTATCTGGAAGCGCGCGCGGCTCCGAACGGCGCGGCGTCTGATCGCTTTTCTCCATTCACGAATTGGACGACGACGCTCACGCTTGCAGATGTCGCCGCGCGTCTCTCGCGCTACACGCGCGGCACGGGCGCGCTCCAAGATTTGCGTGTCGCCGCGCGCGGCTCATCCAGACGCGCCACAGACCTCGAACTCATCGGCGCAAACAGCACGGCTCACTTGCGCGGCGGACGCATACGCTCCGCGCTCGGCCTGCGCGAACAACTCTTCGTCATCGACCGCGAGCGCGACTCTACAACGGGACGCATCAACGCTTTCACGTTCACAGGGCGCGGCTGGGGGCACGGCGTCGGCATGTGTCAGGTAGGAGCCTACGGCCTCGCACGCTCCGGCCAGACGTATGACCGAATCCTCAAGGCCTATTACACAGGCATCGAGTTGACGAAGTTTTATTAAAGCAGCCTGCGCTGTCAGCCCTTACAAACAGACAGCTAAAATCTATATTGCAGCGGAGGGGCAGTAACATGACCTCACGAACTTTTCTGATTTCTTTCGCCTTGCTTTTGGTGATTTCAAATTCAACGAATCAGCCTGCGTTCGCGCAAGAAACAAGCAAACAGGCTGCTGTCAAGTTTGATGAATTTGGTGATGAACAGTATTCATCTATAATCGCGCGTCTTGATAACTACGCAATACAATTACAGAACCAACTGAATGTGAAAGGCTTTGTTGTTACTTATCGCAGTCGGCGTGACCTTCCCGGCCTAAGTATCAGCATGGCAGGATTTGTCAAAAACTATTTGGTCAAGGCGCGTGGCATCGCCGCCGAACGTGTGGTGACGGTAGATGGCGGCATAGCTCTATGCTTGACCTATGAACTCTGGATAGTGCCTGTTGGCACAACTCCAAAGCCCAGAAGCGATGCTTACGGCGATCAACCTCCAGCTCCCGATTCAGTATATAAATATGCTGAATATTATTACTCTCTGCCGCAAGATTTTAGTGAGAATGGAGGTGACGTTTTTGAGCATAGCCTCGCAATTCTCGACGGTTTCGCAGCGGCCTTGCGTAGGCAACCTCATACGCGCGGATTTATCATCGCTTATTCGCAATACCGTGTTGAGCGAATAGATAGCAGCGAGTTTTCTTCGGGTCATATGGTGAGAAGTAAATCATACATGCGCGATTATCTGGACGCTCCCAGAACAGTACGAAAGATATTACAAACCGAAAGAAACCATTTGATTAAATCTTATGGCGTTGCTCCATCAAAAATTATTACTGTTAATGGTGGCTATCGTAAGCTGCGGCAAGTAGAGCTTTGGATTGTTCCTCGCGGTGAGCACGCGCCGATTGCGACTCCAAATGCTTTTCCCAAACAGCGCGCAAAACGTCGCACAATGCGCCGGAGATAATGTGTATGCAGAGTAACGCCGCCACCGCAGCGCCCGTGACGCTCTACGTTGTGCCAGATTGCCCTTTGTGCGCGCGTGCGTGTGCGTGGCTCGATGAACATAATATTGAATACGTCGAGCGCGATGTGGCAAATGATTTCGGAGCATTGCGGGCGATGCACAGATTGACGCGGCAGCGGTTTGTGCCTGTGTTTGAAATGAACGGGCGCGCGCTCGTGCGTCCAACCGAAACGGAGTTGGCAGAACTTTTACTGTGATTCAATAATGCGTTTTTCTCGCGCACAACTCATCGGCGCACTTTTATTGCTGGCGATTATCTGGGCGGTAATCCTCTTTCGTCTTTTCTTTTCCGGCGCGTGATTATTTCCCACCAAACAGAGCAACCGATCATCGTTATCGCGGGGCCGACGGCTTCGGGTAAAAGCGAACTCGGCATCGAATTGGCGCTGCGGCTTCGCGGCGAAATAATCAATTGCGATTCGGTGCAGGTTTACCGCGAAATAGAAATTGCGACAGCGAAGATTCCCGTACACGAGCGGCGCGGCATCCGTCATCACTTGATTGATTTTGTGCCGCCCACGCGCAATTACACGGCGGGCGAGTGGGCAAGCGATGCGACGCAACAGATTGAAGAAATCGAAGCGCGCGGGCAAACGGCCTTGATCGTCGGCGGCACGGGCTTTTATCTGCGCGCGCTGCGGCGGCCTTTTTTTCCGTCACCGCCGACAAACGAAGATTTGCGCGCGCGCTTGACGAAGCTACGCACGACGCGCGGCCTCGAACATTTCCACAAACTTTTACACAAACTCGATCCGGCATCTGCTGCTGCGCTGCATGTGCGCGATTGGCCGCGCGTGCAGCGTGCGCTCGAAGTGCGATTGCAAACCCGCCGGACTTTGTCCGAACAATTACCCGCGCGCCCGTTGCCGCCCGCGCTCGCCGCGCGCATTCGCGTCTTTGCGCTTGCACCCACGCGCGCAGAACTTTACGAACGCATCAACCGCCGCGCCGAAGCACATTTTGCCAGTGGCCTCGTCGAAGAAGTGCGCGGGCTTTTGAATCGCGGCGTGCCAGCCGAATCCAACGCGCTCGGCGCGCACGGTTATCGCCGCGTCGTCGAATACTTGCGCGGCGAACGAACACTCCAGAGCGCCGTCGAACAAACGAAGCTCGACGTGCGCCATTATGCTAAACGGCAAGTGTCTTGGTTCCGGCACGAGCCGGGCGTCGAATGGCTCGAAGGCTTCGGCGATGACCCGCAAATACAAAAGCGCGTCTTTGAAAGAGTTGCAGAAAAAGAACAAGAAGTGTAAGGAAGAAGTAAGGCGCGCAATTGCGGGCATTAGTTGCCGGACATTTCGACTTTTTCTTTTGCGTTATGCGTGAGGCGTAGTGTAATCTAATGTGTCAATTATTGCCGCGCTCTGAAATTGTTATTTACCCGACCGGAGACTGTGGTGGAACCCAAACCGACTCCCCAAAATATTCAAGATGCTTTCCTGAACACTGTGCGCCGCGAGCGCAGCACGGTGACGATTTACTTGATGCACGGCGCAAAGCTTTCCGGGCGCATCAAGAGTTTCGACAAATTTTCGATGCTGCTCGAATGCGGCTCGCAGGAGCTTTTGATCTTTAAGCACGCCATCTCGACCATTTCACACACGCGACGCGCGAGCGGCGATCTGCGCGGATTTCACACAACAGACTCGACGGTTTCGGACTCCGCTGCATCGTCAAATGAACCCTCCGGCTCGAAAGTTCTTCCTTAAATTCTACTTCCAACGAAAATAATTTGGCACGAGTGTCCGGCACGTTTATCAGCTTTGAAGGCATTGACGGAAGCGGCAAAACCACGCAACTGCGCCGCCTCGAAAATGATCTGCAAGCGCGCGGCTTGAACGTGCTGGCGACGCGCGAACCCGGTGGCACGCCGCTCGGCATAAGGCTGCGCGCCGCGCTTCTGGATGCGCGCGAACAGGTCGATCCGCTCGCCGAACTACTGCTCTACGCCGCTGACCGCGCGCAGCATGTACGCGCGCTTGTGCGGCCTGCGCTTGCAGCCGGGCGCATCGTGCTGACAGACCGCTACGCAGACGCAACCGTTGCTTATCAGGGCGCAGGACGCGGCTTTTCACCACAGTTGATCGCGGAAGTAATCAGGCTCGCCACCGGAGGGCTGATGCCGGACATCACACTCGTCTTCGATCTTCCCGTTCAAACAGGCACTTCGCGCACTCGCCGCCGCGCACATCAAACGCAGGAAGCAGACCGCCTCGACGCTGAAGACACAGCGTTTCACGAACTCGTGCGCCAAGCTTATTTGCGACTCGCTGCCGCCGAGCCGCAACGCGTGCGCGTCATCGACGCGGGCGGCTCGATTGATGAAACCTACGCACAAATGATGGAAATCGTGTTACCGTTTTTGCGAGAGCGCGGGATAATAGAAGGGCAGGAGGCAGGAGCCAGAAGTCAGAAGTCAGAATGAAGAAGCGAAAACAATTGCGTTCATGCTTACCGCGTCGGCATTCATCGCGTTCATGCCTTCTTCTCTTCTTTTATTCTGTCTCCTGACTTCTTACTCCTGAATACTTTTTTTATGTTCCAACGGTTAACCGGCAACGAGCGTGTGAAGGAAACGCTGCGGCGAATGCTGCGGGCGCGTCGCGTGCCGGGCGCGTTGTGCTTTGCCGGTGAAGCGGGCGTCGGGAAAAAGTCGTTCGCGCTCGAACTTGCGAAGGCATTGCTGTGCCGCGCTCCCGAAGATGTCGAAGGCTGTGATAATTGCCCGTCGTGCGCGCGCGTGACACGCATCGCGTACCCGCCGCTCGACGATAAGGACGAAAACAAAAAAATCATCTGGAGCGAGCATCCTGACGTCGGCCTCGTGCGTCCCGCAGGGCGTGTTATTCATGTTGCGCCGATGCGCGAGATCGAGCGTGAAGCGAACTTTCGTCCCTTTGAAGGCGCGGCGCGCGTGCTGCTCATCGAAGACGCGGATCAATTGAATGACGCTTCATCCAACGCGCTTTTGAAAACTCTCGAAGAGCCGCCGCAGACCACGCATTTGATACTTTTAACGGCGCGCCCCGCCGCGCTTTTGCCGACCATACGCTCGCGTTGCCAGACAATCCGCTTCGCTCCCCTGACCGTTGCGGAGATTGAAAAATATTTACTATCAAGCGATAAAAAAATGGAAGCGGCGGACGCGCGTCTGCTGGCGCGTGCGTCGCAGGGAAGCATCGGGCGCGCGCTTGCGCTCGACGCCAAAACTTACAGGGCGCGCCGCGATGCGCTGCTCGAAATAGTCGGCGCGCTCACGCCGCAAACGGATCGAGCGCGGCTCTTGCGCGCCAGCGAGGAATGGACGGACGCCAAACACAAAGACGAATATGAATCGCGTCTCAATGCTCTGGAAACATTGCTGCGCGATGTGTGGATGCTCGCCTTGCGCGCCGACGAAGCGCAACTTGTCAACGAAGCACAACTCGTCAACGAAGACATACGCGCGCAACTCTCTCGATTGAGCAAGGGAGTTTCGAGCCGCCGCGTCGCCGGATGGCTTTCAAGCATCGAAACATTGCGCGGGCAGTTAATCGTCAACGTCAATCGCAAAGCCGCCACCGACAATCTCTTTCTACAAATGGCGAACAACTAACACACCGCTTCGACATTTCAGCGATGCCTTCACGGAAAAATTTTATGGCAAAAAAGATATTAGTGGTGGATGACGATCAGGAATTGCAAGACCTCGTGTGCTTTGCGCTCGCGCGCGAAGGCTACGATCCGCTTTCGGCGCACGATGCCTTCGAGGGTCTGGAATTGCTCGCCAAGGAAAATATCGACCTTGCGCTGCTGGACATTATGATGCCGCGCATGGACGGCCTCGAAATGCTATCGCGCCTCCGTGAGCACAACGATAAGCTGCATGTCATCGTGATGACGGCAATGAGCACGCCCGACACGGCAATCACGGCCTTGCGCGATCATGCGTGCGACTTTCTGGCGAAGCCCTTCGATCTCGGCGAACTCTTGAGCGCCGTCAAAGCCGTCTTCGATCTCGCGCCGCAGGACATACGCATCGAAGTGCTTTCGGCGCGTCCCGAATGGATCGAACTGCGCGTGCCTTGCGACCTCGCCGCCATCGGCCCGCTCGAACGCATCATGACGCAACTCAAAACGGACATCGAACCGAAGACGCGCGAAAATATCACTTATGCTTTCCGCGAAATGCTGCGCAACGCCATCGAGCACGGCGGGAAAAATGATGCGCGCCAATTCGTCGAAGTCGGTTATCTGCATTCGCCGCGCATCGTGGTCTACCGCATCAAAGACCCCGGCACAGGTTTCACCTTCGACGAATTGGATCACGCGGCAGTCAGCAATCCGGCGGGCGACCCGATGCACCACGAACAAATACGCGAAGAAAAAGGCTTGCGTCCCGGCGGCTTCGGCATCCTCATCGCACGCGAAATGGTTGACGAAATGATCTACAACGAGAACCACAACGAAGTGATTTTGATTAAGTATTTGACCGACGCCTCACCCGCCGAAAGCGGCTCGCCCGCCATTGCGCCAAATGAAAAGAATGACGATTGATCAAATCGCAGTCAGGCTTGCAGAGATTCGCAATTTGGGTTTTGTGCCGACGATGCGCGCGGGAAATACAGGCATCGGCTATACGCTCGAAACTTTATTCGGCATCGCGGAAAACAATATCAGGACGCCCGATTTCGGTGAGATTGAATTAAAATCGCAGCGCAAAAATGTGACTACGCCGATAACGCTTTTCACTTTTAATAGAGGTGCATGGCAAGTCAAACAAAGTGAAGCCATCAAAACATTTGGTTATCTGGATGAGGACGGCAGACAGGCTTTATATTGTTTCGTCACGAGCAAGCCTAACAATCAAGGGCTTTTTACTCTAACGAGCGAAACGTCTTTACAGCTTTACCACATAAGCGGCGTGCTCATTGCATCGTGGTTAATCGAAATGATTTTGCAAAGGTTTGCAGAAAAGATGGATGCACTTGTTGTGGTATCAGCCGAAACGCGCTTGGATGAAAACTTGCGAGAAGAATTCTGGTTTAATGAAGCATATTTTATGCACACGCCGAGCCATGACAGCTTTGTTACATTGCTGCGTCAAGACTCGATTATTCTTGACGTGCGAATGCACTTAAAGGCAAGCGGCGCGGCAAGAAATCATGGCACGGCTTTTCGGACAGTTGAAAGCGTTTTGCCGCTTTGCTTCGCGCACCGTGAAAAACCGATATGAGAAAGTATGTTGACGAAAGTTGGGATTTCCGTCGCTCGGATACGAAAACTTACACGCATTGTTTTCATTCGTATCCGGCGATGATGATTCCGCAAATTGCAGAGCGTCTGCTTGAAAAATACGGGCGGCGGGCGCGGCACGTGCTCGACCCGTTTTGCGGCACGGGAACTTCGCTGGTCGAAGCGAATTTGCGCGGCGTGTCGGCGTTCGGCGTTGACCTGAATCCGCTGGCATGTTTGATTGCGACGGCGAAAACGACTGTCATCAATTTACAAAAACTCGATTTATATTTGAAGAATTTTAATGATTTTTTATTTGCTGCAAGATTCAACGGCGTGAAATCGGAAATCGAATTGCCTGCTTTTCCGAATATTGATTTTTGGTTTAGCTTGCCCGCCCAGCGAGATTTGGCAGTCGTCAAAAAATACATTGCGGGAATCGCTGAAACGGATGTGCAGAATTTTTTCAAAGTCGCTTTTAGCGAAACCGTGCGCGAAGTCTCACGCACGCGGAACAGCGAATTCAAGTTATACCGCATGACCGAAAAACAGCTTGAGCGTTTTCAACCTGACGTTTTCGGCAGCGTAGAAGCGAAACTTGCGCGTAATCGAAAAGGCTTGGAAACTTTCGCCGCAGACAGAAAGCCGTCTGAAACAAAGGTTGTTCGCAGTAGTTCGAGCGACATGCTTTTCGATTCCGACTTTGATTTGATTTTGACTTCGCCGCCCTACGGCGATTCACGAACGACGGTTGCCTACGGGCAGTTTTCGAGATTATCGAATCAGTGGCTCGATTTTGAAAACGTAACGTCGCTCGACAACAAGTTGCTCGGCGGCAAAACGAGCAAAGAGCTAATTAAATTTGAATCAAGAGTTTTGCGCGAAACAATTGAAAAGGTTGCCGACGCGGACGAGAAACGCGCTTCGGAAGTGGCAAGCTTTTATGTTGACTATCAAAACTCGATTAAAAATGTTGCCCGCTTTGTCAGAAAAAAAGGATTCGCGTGTTTTGTCGTCGGCAATCGCAAAGTTAAAGGCGTAAGTTTGCCGACCGACGAAATTACAATTGATTTTTTCGCGGAAAATAATTTTCGCCACGTCGAAACAATCGTCCGTAACATTCCAAACAAGCGAATGCCTTCAAAAAACAGCCCTTCAAATGTTATCGGCGCAAAAGACAATACTATGACACAAGAGTTTATCGTGGTGCTTCAGGAAAGCTCTTGTTAGGTGAAATATCAATATGACAAAACGGGCGACTTTCTTTTCAGGAAGCCGCCCGTTTCAATTTTACGTTCCTTGCGCTGGCGCTTATCTTTTAATCGAAACTAATTCAAGCGCAGGCTCGCTTTTTTCTGCCGCGACGAGCGCTTCGACTTCCCTAACGAATTCTTCGACGACATCCACGCCCGCGACTTTGCGAAGCGGCACGCCTTCCTTGTAAATCATGCCGACGTTGCGCCCGAAGGTGACGCCGATTCGTGAATCGTGCGCTTCGCCCGGCCCGTTCACCGCGCAGCCCATCACAGACAGATGCAATGGTTCTTCGATGTGCTGCAAGCGGCGTTCGATCTCCGTTACGATGCCGACGAAATTATCAACGTCCAATCTTCCGCATGTCGGGCAAGCAACGACCGTCACGCCGCGCTTGCGAAGATCGAGCGATTTCAGAATGTCCCATGCGACGCGCACTTCTTCCTGCGGCTCTGCGGCTAAGGAGACGCGAATCGTGTCGCCGATGCCTTCGTGCAGGAGTATGCCTAAGCCGATGGCGGATTTGATCGTGCCGCTAAAGGCAGAACCCGCTTCGGTCACGCCCAAGTGCAAAGGATAATCGACTTTTTCGGCGAGCAGTCTATAAGCCGCGACGGTGCGATGAACGTCCGAAGATTTGAGCGACACGATGATGTCGTAGAACTCTAAATCTTCGAGGATGCGTATGTGGCGCAAGGCGGATTCGACCATCGCTTCGGGCGTCGCCGTGCCGTACTTCGCCAGCAAATCTTTTTCGAGCGAGCCGCCGTTGACGCCGATGCGAATCGGGACGTTCTGCGATTGAGCGGCGCGCGTTACTTCACGCACGCGCTCCACAGCGCCGATGTTGCCGGGATTAAGGCGCAACTTATCGATGCCCGCGTCGAGCGCGGCGAGCGCCAACTTGTAATGAAAATGTATGTCCGCGACGAGCGGCACATCCGGCACGCGCTGTCTGATTTCCTTGAGCGCAATGGCGGCGTCTTTGTCCGGCACGGCGATGCGGACGATCTCGCAACCCGCGCGCACGAGTTCTTCGATCTGTGCGACGGTAGCGCCGACATCCGTCGTGTCCGTCTTCGTCATTGACTGAACGGATACGGGCGCGCCGCCGCCGACCAACAAATCTTTAACTTTAACAACTCTGCTTTTTCGCATGAAAAATGCTTTTCACCTTTTACTTCGGCGCGCTTGCCGCAGGTCTTTCGCTCGGCACTGTGCGCCATTGAGAAACGAGTTTCAGCAGATCGTTACTGATAACGAAAATCATCAGCAGCATGATTACGACAAAGCCGACTTGCTGAATACGCTCGCGCACCGCCATTGACAAAGTGAGGCCGATGACGCCGAGCGTCGCTTCGAGGAACAAGATAAAAATCGCGCCGCCGTCGAGCACAGGAATCGGCAATAAATTGAAAATGCCTAGGCTCAAACTCAAGAATCCTAGCATCCCGAAAATGCCAGCCCAGCCCGCTTCATTCGCCACCTGCGCGGACATGCGCGCGATGCCGATTGGCCCCGCCAGAGTGTCGCGCGCCGCACGCTGGCCGCTGAAAATCTGCCCGAACGCTTTGCCAGTAATGCGCAGTATTTCCAGATTGCGATTGACCGCATACGAGAATGCTGCGGGCGCGCCGACTTTTTCGAGCGTCTCGTCGGAGCGTGGCTTGAAGCCGAGCCGTTCGGTTCCGTCCGCCAGCATACGCGTCTGCGCCGTCAATTCCACGCGTTCGCTGCCGCGCGCCACCGTCAAACGAAGCGGCGCTGATTTATGTTGCTGTATAAAATCCGTCATCTGCGTCGGGTCGCGCACAGGTTCATCATTGACGGCAAGCAATCGGTCACCGGGTTGCAAACCGGCTTCGGCAGCGGGCGCTCCGGCCTCTACTCCGTCAACGAACACGGGCACTACGCCGAAGTCCGGCGTGAACTCTAAATCGCCGCCGACTTCGCCTTTCTGAACACGCTTCGCAGGCTTGATGGCGATTTGAAGTTGCTGGCCGTCGCGCTCGATTGTTAATGGCAGCGGGCGTTCGGGCGAAAGATACGCGTCGCCGTAAATGCGATCCCACGTCGGATTCTTCGCGCCGTTAATGGCAACGATGCGGTCGCCCGCTTTGAGTCCGGCGACTTCGGCAGCGCCGCCCTGTTTGAGTTGACTGACAACCGGAGCGGGCGCGGGCGCAATGCCGTATATCAAAGCGGCGATGAACGGAATGGCGAGCGCCGTCAAAATGTTCATCACAGGCCCGGCGATCATCACCAGAAATTTTTGCCAGCGCGGGCGCAAATCAAAACGCTCCGCTTCCGGCACGTTCTCCTCGCCTTCGCCTTCAATCGGCGCGTTCGATTCGTCGCCGCCGAGTTTGACGTAGCCGCCGAGCGGCACGAGCGAAACGCGGTAATCCGTCGGCCCCCATTTATGCCCGAACAGGCGCGGGCCGAAGCCGAAGGAAAAAGTCTCGACGCGCATTCCCAAAAGCTTCGCCACAATGAAATGCCCGAACTCGTGAAGAATCACGGCGGAACCGAGAATAAAGAGAAACGGCAGAAAAAGATTTATGTAATACATCAGGCTTTTACGTCACCTTACTGATTGATAATGGACAATCGGCTTTCGCTCAAACACTTAGAGGCGCAACCGCAATGCCTCGTTGCATCGAACAAAGAAGTGTACGCGTCGCGCGCGGTAAGCGTCAAACACTCTGTCCAACGGAAGCGCGCGGCTTTTGCGTTAAATTTTGAATGGCAAGATGCGCCGCTTGCCTCGCCTGTTCGTCAGCTTCGACGATTAGCGCAAGGTCGCTGGCGGGTTTCGTCTGGTGATTGTTCATCACTTCCGCGATGACGCGCGCGATGTCCGCGAGATTAATTTGTTCATCCAGAAAAGCGCGCACGGCTTCTTCGTTTGCCGCGTTCATTGCCGCAGGCAGCGTGCCGCCTTCGCGCAACGCACGATACGCCAGCGCAAGACAGGGGAAGCGTTCCATGTCCGGCGCTTCAAAATGGAGCGCTCCCATTTTCGTCAAATCGAGCGGCGCGAGCGCGCAAGGCCTGCGCAACGGGTACGTCAAAGCATACTGAATCGCGTGCCGCATATCCGTGACGCCCATCTGCGCAATCACGGAGCCGTCCACGAGTTCGATCATCGAATGCACGATTGATTCCGGATGCACGAGCACGCCGATCTGATCCGCGTCGAAGCCGAACAACCAGCGCGCTTCGATGACTTCGAGACCTTTGTTCATCAGCGTCGCCGAATCAATCGTGACCTTCGCGCCCATGTTCCAAGTCGGATGATGAAGCGCTTCCGCGATTGTCGCCGCTTCAATCTCTTCAAGGCTTTTCCCGCGAAACGGCCCGCCGGATGCCGTCAGCACAAGCCTACACACTTCCGCGCGCTTTTCGCCGCGCAAGCATTGATGCAAAGCATTATGCTCGGAATCAACCGGCAGCAACTCCGCGCCCGATTGTTCAGCCGCGCGCGTCATCAATTCCCCTGCCATCACCAGCGTTTCCTTGTTGGCGAGCGCGACGCGTTTTCCCGCTTCGAGCGCGCGCAAAGTCGGCACGAAGCCGACTGCGCCAACCGTCGCCGAAACAATAATTTCTGCCCGCTCATGCGTTGCAACTTCAACAAGATTATTCACCGAAACATGCGGCGCTTTCACCTTACGCTCATGCAACAACCGCGCGAGCCTTGACTCACATTCATCTGTTTCAACAGAGACGAGTTCAGGATTGTGGCGCGCAACCTGCTCCGCCAATCGTTCCATGTTGCGCCCCGCTCCGAGCGCCACCACGCGGAACGACTCGCCGAAAGCCTCGACCACGCGCAAAGTGTTGCACCCGATTGAACCCGTCGAACCTAAAACTGCAATTCCCTTGGTCATAAAAAAGTGGTCAGTGGACAGTAATTTCTCTCAATCGCAAGCGGTTAGAAATCGTTGGAAAAAGTCCCGTAGGGACGGCATGTTTATAGTTTACGATGCAGGGTTATATTTCTTAGCTTCGTAGGAGCGGCATGTGTGGAGTTTGTTTCAATGCTATAAACATTCCGCTCCTAACGGAGCTAACTTCTCAAACGATTTCGTAGAAGTTAGTTTTTAAGTGACCACTGAACAGCGTCCACTGTTCACTGCTTAAAGTACAAGCGTCCGAAGTAATAGATAAGCGGCGCGTTGAAAAGCAAGCTGTCGAGCCTGTCGAGCAGCCCGCCGTGTCCCGGTAGAATCTGCGCCGCATCTTTTGCGCCCGCACCACGTTTCAGTGCGCTCTCCGTCAAATCTCCGGCGACGCCGAGCACGTTCATCAGCGCTGCCAGACCGAGCGCGACGCCCAGATTCAATTCACGAAAAAACCAGAAATGCGCGAGCGCAGCTAATAATAAACTCGCCAGCATTCCGCCCACCGCGCCCTCCCAAGTTTTTCCCGGACTTATATTCGGCGCAAGCTTGTGCCGTCCCAAACTTCTGCCCGTGTAATACGCGCCCGTATCCGAACCCATGATGACGAGAAAAAAGAATGATAACAACTGCGCCGCCAGCGTCTGGCGAAACCCCACGCGCAATGCAAGTAGATGACTACCGAGAAACGCTACATACAGCACGCCGAGCACTGTCGCCCCAACTGACGCCATCATTTTATCGAAAGGCGCGCCGCGCAGCATCGCCGCCGCGAGCGCCGCGATTACCAGCAAAGGCAAAATCACCGTCATCAATTCCGGCTCATTGAAATAAAACGATGTGAAGATCGCCGCCGCGCCCGCGTATCCCACAACCACGTCCGGCTTCATTCCGCCTTTGCGCGCCAGAAACCAAAACTCGTACAGCCCTAGCACCATCGCCGCCAGCGCCAGCAAGACGAACAGCGGCGCAAGCGATTCAATCAAGATTGAAGCGATGAGAATTGGCAGGGCGATCAGAGCGGTGATGATTCGAGACATTTATTCATAGATGTCAGATATTAGATGTTGGATGTCAGTTAGCGCCTTCGACTAATATCTAGCATCTGGCATCTGACATCTATTTTGCATTGGCGACGAGCTTCAAGCCACCGAAGCGGCGATCACGGCGCTGAAAATCTGTGATGGCTTCTAATAAATGCACGCGACGAAAATCAGGCCAGAGAGTTTCCGTGACGTAGATTTCGCTGTACGCCGTTTGCCACAACAAAAAGTTCGAGATACGCATTTCGCCGCTTGTGCGGATGAGCAAATCGAGTTCCGGCAAATCGCGCGTATAGAGTTCCTGCGCGAGGCGTTCTTCGGTCAAATCTTCGGGCGTCAAGTTTTCTTTTAGCATGAGCGACATTGCCGCGCGCGCGGCATCGACAATCTCCGCGCGCCCGCCGTAGTTGAGCGCGACGCTTAAAATCATGCCTGTATTTTCGGCTGTCTTGTCGGTTGCCTTATCCAATTCGCGCCGCACGCTCTGATGTAATTCATCCGTGCGCCCGATAGCCTGAAAGCGTATGTTCTGTTTGTGAATTTCATAGAGTTCGAGATGCAGATAACGCTTCAGCATACGCATCAGCGCATCGACTTCAAGACGCGGGCGCTTCCAATTCTCCGTCGAAAAAGCGTAGAGCGTGAGCGCGCCTAAATCCAGACGCGCGCCCGTATCGACTGCCGCGCGAACCGCCTCGACTCCGGCGCGATGCCCTGCGATGCGCGTCTGCCCGCGCCGCGCCGCCCAGCGCCCGTTGCCGTCCATGATAATCGCTATATGGCGCGGCAAACGATCCCACGCGAGTCCCGCCAACAGCAGTTCCTCGCGCGTTCCCTTTTCCACAACTTCAGCAAAATCAGCGAGCATTTCTAAAGCCAAAATCAAAGGATATAATCAGCAGAAACAACAATTAAAACAAAGACTACAAAGATTACTCGGCGGCGCAATTTTATCTTTGCCCTTTCCCTTGTAAACGCGCGCACATTCTTACCGCTCGCACAAAGCATGTCAATCGTAATGCACTTTGAGGAGCGTCAAACCGTGCGCCGCAGCGGTTGCGCCCGCCAACTCACGCGCGCCGTTTCTGATCGCCAGCTCAACTGTTTGGGGTTCGATTTCTCCGCGCCCTACCGCCAGCAAAGTGCCTGCAATCGAACGCACCATGTAACGCAAAAATCCGTTCGCACTCGCGGTAATGTTTATCAAACTTCCCTGCCCGCGCACGCTGTAATGCTCTGTTACTTCCAACTTCGTAATCGTCCGCACGCGTGTCGTAACATCCGCTTGCGCAGACGAAAAGGCCGTCCAATCGTGCTCACCCAAAAATAATTTTGCGGCTTCCTGCATTCGATCAACGTCAATCGCACGCGCTTCGTGCAAAGCATACCGCGCCCAGAACGGAGACAGATAAGGCGCGTTGAAAATGCTGTAACAATATGTCTTGCCGCGCGCCGAAAATCTTGCGTGAAAATCGTCCGGCACAATTTCAACTTTCGTCACGCGCACATCACGCCCGATATTTCCATTCATCGCCGCGCGCAATTTATCCGGCGCAATCTCACGTTCGATTCGGACGTTCGCTACCTGTGCCAACGCATGAACGCCCGCGTCCGTGCGTCCCGCGCCGTGCATCTGCACATCATCGCGCCCGTCAATCAAACACAACGCGCGCGCCAACTCGCCCTGCACAGTCCGCTCCCCTGTGACGCGCTGCATTTGCCAGCCATGAAAATCCGTTCCGTCATACTGCAACGTCAACCTGTAATTCATAAAGCGGTGGGCAGTGGACAGTGGATCGTGGCCGGTGAAGAGACAAACATAAATTTTCGTGCTTCGGTTTTTAACTGCCCGCTGTCCACTGCCCACTGCCTATTGTTTTCCTGCTTCCCGGTTTCACGACTGCTTCGCCGCGCGCGCACGCTTCGCAGTCAGAGGGCGCGACGGCAGGCACATTGAGCGTAGCGAGCGCGACGCGCGGCACGCCGACGTCTGCGCGTCCCTGCGAGCGGTCAATGATCGAAGCCGCGCCGACGATGCGCCCGCCCGCCGCACGCAACGCTTCGATTGTTTCGCGCGTCGAGCCGCCTGTCGTAATGACATCCTCGACCACGAGCACGCTTTCGCCCGCGCGCAAACTGAACCCGCGCCGCAACGTCATGCGCCCGTCTTCCCGTTCAGTCCAGAGAAAGCGCGCGCCCAACTTCCTTGCGACTTCGTAACCAATCACAAGCCCGCCGATGGCCGGAGAAGCGACTGTTTGAATTCCCTGCCCTTTGAATTCTTCGGCGAGCGCCTGCCCGAACGCTTCCGCCTCCGCAGGATATTGCAGCACCAGCGCGCATTGCAGATACTCTGTGCTGTGCAAGCCGCTCGAAAGCTGAAAGTGGCCTTCGAGCAGCGCGCCCGTGCGTTTGAATCTTTCGATCACCTCTTCGTCACGCAAATCTTTTGACCTCCGCTTTTCTAACATGCCGCGCGCGCGTTACAATGTTCGATGATGCAAGCCTTCAGCAACCTCGTGTCCGATTCCGCCCTCGTGCAGGAAGTCATAGACAGCCTTCGTGCCTGCGGCGGACGCGCGCCCGCAACAGAGGTTGTCGACATCGTGCTCAAGCTTTCCGATGCAAATGCGGAACTCGCCGCAATGGTGCTCAATGATCTCATTAAAGACGATGGGCGGCTGCGCATTCTAGATGATTCCATTGTCGAGATTACCGGCGACGACGCTGAAACGCGCAACTTACGCGAAGCGGATTTCGTCGTCGTCGATCTCGAAACAACCGGCGCGAAAACTCCTCCCTGCCGCGTCACGGAAATCGGCGCTTACCGCATCAGCGGCGGGCAAGTCGTCGCGGAATTTCAAACGCTCGTCAATCCAGAAACGAATATCCCGCCGTTTATTGTCGAACTAACGGGCATTACCAACGCGATGGTCAAAAACGCCCCGCGCTTTGTCGATGTCGCTCCGCGCTGGCTCGAATTTGCGAGCGATGCTGTGCTCGTCGCGCACAACGCTTCGTTCGATGTGCGTTTTTTGAATCACGAAATAGGCCGCGTCTTTCCCGGACGCCGGATGGCTAATTCGCATTTATGCACCGTTCGATTGTCGCGCTCGATTGTTCCCGGCCTCGTTAATTATCGCCTGCACACGGTGGCGGAACATTTCGATATTTCAATCCGAAATCGCCATCGCGCGGCGGGCGACGCGCTCGCTACCGCAGGGATTTTCATACACATGCTCGAACGCCTCGACAAACACGGCGTCAATAATCTCGCTGCCGCGCGCGAGTTTCGCCTGCGCCGCCACGATTCCCGGTAACCTTCCTGTCAAACAACATTCGCTTTATATTGCCAAGTGCTTTGTATATCAAACACAAAGCGTCTGTCAATGTCTATCGGCAATCGCTTAAGCAGCGCGGCGATAAAGATAAAAGGTTTTCAGGCTTTCAGGTTCAGGCTTCGGCGCTCGCCGTTCTGCGCCGCCACAGATTGCGCCCGACGAAGATTAGCAACGCAAGCACGGCAAGGCAGAGGCCGATGACGGGGTAATACTGCGCGAGCACTTCCTTCGCTTGTTCGCCGTAACGAATCGCCAGATAGCCTTCGAGCATAAAACGAAAAAGGCGCCCCGCCGTAATCGCCAACGCGAAGCGCCACACGTTAAAGCGAAACACGCCCGCCGAGATAACCACGAGTTTGAACGGAAAAGGCGGCGGCAGCAGGCACGCGACGAGCACCGCAAGCACATCGTAGCGGTCAATCAATTCCTTAACGCGCTGCTGTTTCTCTGTTGAAAAACGCGAGAGCGCGCGACTGCCCGCGCGTTGCGAAATGTAGTAGAGCATGACGCAGCCGATGACGGAGCCGAGCGTCGCCGACAACGCATAAAACACCATCCACTGCGGGCGCGCAATAGATAGCAACAGCATCACTGCATCCGTCCCGCTCGGCAGCGGAAGAAAAAGCGAGTCGAGCAGCGCAATCGAGAATAAACCGAACGCGCCGTAAGCGACCAGATACCCCGACACGACACCCAGCCCGTTCGAGATTTTACGCAGCAGCCATTTCACTTTTGTGAATCTATCCTTTCAATCGCGGGCGTTTGTTCATGCTCGCTGCGCGTTGTTTGTTCGTGTTCGCTACGCGTGATTTCCGGCGCGCTTGTTTGAGGCGATTTAATTGCTTCACGCTTGCGCGTCGAGAACAAATAGATGACAAATGCGATGAGCGCGGCGGCTGTCACGACGCTCATTATCGCCATGCCGTTGTCCTTCAAAAACCGCAGCACGGCTTCGCCGTAAAAAACCGCGAGCACGCCTTCTATGTAGTAACGAAGGGAGCGCGCGATCATCACCGTAATAATAAAACGCCAGCGCGGATATTCGAGCGCGCCCGCCGTGGCGACGAAAATCTTGAAGGGCATCGGCGGCGGCAGAAGCGCCGGAATCGCAATCGCCAGAAAACCGTAGCGCGCGTAAACGCGTTCGACGCGCTCGATGTTTTCCGGGCTAAAACGCGCGCGCAAAACTGCTTGACCGCCGCGCCGCATCAGCGTGTACAGCAAAAGGCAGCCGATGACAGAACCGAAGGCAGCGAAAAGCGGAAAATAAAAAACCGCGCCGAAGTCTCTATGACAGCGCACCACAACGAGATAATCGTTAATTTCGGGAAGCGAGAGCAGCGAGGAATCGAGCGCGCCGATGACGATCATCGCGGGCGCAGCCACATGCATCGGCACGCTCACGATAAATTGCTGAAGCCACTCGGCGGCGACGCGTAACCAATCAAACATAAAGCGACAGCCTTTGACGAAGCATCACGGCGCTTCCCTCTCTTCGCTGAAGGCAGGCGCACGGAAGCAAAGATTGTGCGATGCAAAGTTTTTGATAATAGAAGCAGAGCCGCACGCGTGTCAAAGGACGTATCGGCGTGTCAGGGATGCGTGCGTGCGGCGGGAACGATTGTCTGCACACACTCTCCCGGCAAACTTTATCTGCAATTGACTTTCAATGCACGGCGTCGCTTGTTTAGCTTATTTGGCGGGAGCGAAGATGACCGGCGAATCGTATGTGACGCCGAACGTAACGCCTGTGCGCGGGCTGTATTTCGTGAGGCCAGCGATGCCCGCGAAATCAAAGCGCAGACCGCTTGCCTTGTACTGCACGCCGAAGCGCCCTTCGGATTGCGATTCGGTTCCGAGCGGCCCCGTTCCCGGACGAGTATTAGCGCGCCCGTTGATCTCGCCCGCAAAGTTGAGTTGATTGTTGAAGTGGTAAATCCCTGCGAAGCCGTAAGTGAAAACGTCGTTCTGCGAAAACAAAATGGTGGGCGCGCTCAAAATCGCAACGCCCAGATTGGCGAAGGTATTAAGACGCCCGTCCTGCCCGAATTTTTTACCGAAAAGCACAGAGCCGAAAGCGTTCGTTTGATTAACGCCGATGCCGTGCGCCTGATTCGAGTTAGGCAATTGCACGCCGAAGCGAAAGCCTAGCGCCGGAGAACGAGCAGTTTCGTTTCTAATCTTGATTTTCGTCGAGAGCATAAAGTCGCCGACATCATTCGTCGAAGTCGCGTTTGCCGCGAGGCTCAAAGGAATCGGCGAAGTCTGTGTTCTGGAGTTGATGCTCAAAAAGTTTTGCGCGACGCCGTCGAGTTGCACTTCGACATTCGGCGACAGCCCTACGTTGATGCCGATGACGCCGACGCGCGTTAAATCGCCCGTCAAACCGGAGACGGGAAATCGCTGGCGCTGCAAAAAGTCCACACCCAATTCGAGCCGCACGGAACCCGGCGGAATAATATCCACGTCTTCTGTCAACAGCGGACGCTGCTGCGCGCGCGCGTGAACGAAACTTGCGGCGACAAAGAGCAACGCGACAAAGCAAACGCGCGCAACATACTTGCGGACGGGCGCGATCATGTACAATTATTCCTTTGTAAAAGCGGCATCATACGCGTGAGTTGACGTGACCAAAAAGCTCCTGTGGCAGTTCAACCAAACGCGCGAATTGTAACGGCTCGCTTTGCGCCGCGTCAACGCAGCAACAGCAGTAGATGAGAAATTCGATTAGTAAATAAACCGTCCGGCAGATTCTTCATGATCTTTTTAGTTTTCTGGAACAGCGACGAAATCGGTAATAGGCCTACGTCGGTAGTTGACGCGGCGGCACGGTGGGCTTGGCATTTGTTTGCGGATTATCATTCTGGTTGGCGCGCTTCTCGCCTGTCTCGCTGAACATTTCTTTGACCGCGCCGATGCTCGACAACATGCCGGATGTTTCCACAGGCATGAAGATTACCTTCGAGTTGTTGCCGCGCGTCATCTCCTTCAAGCTTTCGATGTAGCGCGCGGTGATTAAATACTGCGCGGGATTGCCGTGCCCTTCCATTGCCTGCGCGATGCGTGCGATGGCTTCGGATTCGGCAGATGCCGCGCGAAGCCGCGCCTGTGCCGCGCCGTCCGCTTGCAGAATCGCGGATTCCTTTTCGCCTTCAGAGCGCGTGATCGCCGCTTGCTTCTCGCCTTCCGCGCGCGTGATTGCCGCCTGCTTGTCGCCTTCAGCTTGCAGCACGAGGGCGCGGCGCGTGCGCTCTGCGGTCATCTGTTTTTCCATCGTCAGGCGCACATCTTCCGGCGGGTTGATATTCTTTACGTCAACGCGCGTTACCTTGACGCCCCATTTGTCCGTTGCTTCGTCGAGAATAATGCGCAGCTTGGCGTTGATCTGGTCGCGCTGCGAAAGCGTGTGATCCAAATCCATGTCGCCCATCACGGCGCGCATTCCCGTAATCGTCAATTGCACGATGCCGCCGAGCAAATCAGCGACTTCGTAAACGCTTTTGACGGGGTCTGTGATCTGCCAGTAAACAACCGAGTCAACGTGAATCGTGACGTTATCGCGCGTAATGACGGGCTGCGGCGGCAAGTCTATGAACTGCTCGCGCAAATCAATCGAAGTAATGCCGGGACGCGTGCCAGTCCAGTAAACGGCGCGCGGTTTATCGAGAAACGGCACGAGTATATTGAGTCCGCTGGCCGCAATTTTATCGAAGCGCCCGAAGCGTTCGACGAGCATCACTGTCGCCTGCGGCACGATCCTGAGTGTCTTCGCTGCAACGACGAGCAACGCGATGGCGATGAACATGAAAAAGATTAAAGTGCCCATGATAAGCCTCCGTCAAAAGAAAAACGTATGAGTTTGCGCGAGAGTTGATTCGTTTAGACAAGTTGGACTTAGAATATCACGAAATGGCGCGCGGCGAACGAAAGCACGCGACGTAGATTCCGCGATGAAGTGACAGCCGATTGTGCTACGAAATAGCGCGCGCGATAGTGAACGCCGCCGCCGCCGCTAATCCGCCGATCAGCGTTGTTTGCAGCGCGCTGCGAAAAGGCCGCGTGCCTGTGAATGTTCCCTTGACGTAGCCGAAGATGAACAAGGCAACGAGCGTGACAAGCACAGAGAGCCAGAGCGCATCCGGCGCGTGCGCAATGAAGAGATAAGGAGCCAGCGGGATAAGCCCGCCCGCGATGTATGATCCGGCAATCGTCAAAGCACTATTGCGCGCGCGCTTCGGCTGGGGTTCTTCGAGGCCGAGTTCAAAGCGCATCATAAAATCGACCCAAGCCTTCGGGCGGCTCTGAAAGTTTTTGAGAATCGGCGCAATCTCATGGCCGCCGAGACCGTATTCACGAAAGACCTCCGCGACTTCTGCCATTTCCGCCTTCGGTTTTTCGACAACCTCTAATTCTTCGCGCAACCGCTCGCTCGCATAATGTTCGGCGTCGCTTTTGGCGGCGAGATAACCGCCGAGTCCCATTGCAATCGATCCGGCGGCAATCTCCGCGAGTCCCGCAGTAATGATGATGCCCGAAGAACTGATTGCGCCCGTCAAGCCTGCGGCGAGCGCAAACGGCACGGTCAATCCGTCCGACATCCCGATCACAATATCGCGCACGACTTCGCTGGCCGTAAAATGTTTTTCGACGTGTTCTGTTTGCGGCATTGACTCTCTTATTTTTCCAAATGAATTTTGCTCATCTTCGCATTCTTTTGCCGAAAATGCGATTCAGACTAGCCACAGAGACACAGAGGCACAGAGATTAGGAAAGGTGGTAAGAGATGTTTCCTTTGATGCGTTTCTCTTTTTATATGTATTCTCTTATCTATGATTGCTCTGTGTCTCTATGGCAAAATTTTCTTTATCACAAGCTATGCAGAAAGATTCGCAGGCGGCTGCCAACCGCCGAGCGCTTCTTCGATGATTGCAGCGGCGGCTAAAACTTCTTCTTCCATAAACGGGCGGCCAATTATTTGCACGCCGACGGGCAAGTTTTCGCGTGTGCGTCCCGCCGGTATCGAGACGCATGGCAAGCCGAACACATTGTAAGTTTGCGCGTAGCTGAAGCATCGAAAAACGCTCTGCGAGGAATCACCGACGGTCACGCGGCGCGTGTCGTGCGGATAGGCCGGGACGGCTCCGACGGGCGCGATGATAAGCGGCGTCTGCTTCATCCATTCGAGCAATGTTTCGCGCAGAGCAGTCTGTTCACGTTGCGCGGCAAAAAGTTTTTCCGGCGCGTGCGGCTTCGGCGTCGCATTTGACCGCGAAGAAAGCACCGCGCGCACGAATGCGCCTGTGTCGTCTTCGCGGCCTGAATATAGTTTGCGCAAATCGTCGAGCGCAGTTTGTTGGAAAAGTTCACTCCATAAATCCGGCGCGCGTGTGACGCCGGGCGGCTGTGCCTCGAACGCAATCATGCCCGCTTGCCCGAGCGCACGCGCTGCCGCCAGCACAGCTTCACGAGTTTCATCTGTCACAACGGACACGCCGTCATACGCATACCACGCCACACGTTTGCCGTGTAGTTCGTTGCGCTGCTTTGCTTGAACAGTTGCTACGCTTTCACTTGAATCAATCTGTGTCGCGTTTTCGGCGAGGACGCGGTAAAGCAGCGAGAGGTCTCGGACATATCGCGCGAGAGGGCCGAAGCTTGCGCCGTGTGCAAAGGCTTTCGTTGCAATCGGGAAATGACCGTCGAGCGGCACGCTTTTGTTGGTAGGCTTCAAACCGAGTACGCCGCAAAAGTGCGCAGGCACGCGTATCGAACCGGCAAGGTCGCTGCCGATGCTCGCAGGCACAAGGCACGCTCCCACAGCCGCCGCGCACCCGCCGCTCGAACCGCCGGGCGAGCGCTCTAAGTCGTGCGGATTATTCGTGCGCCCGAAAACGTGATTATCCGCATCGTAGGCCATCGCCATTTCTGAAGCGTTTGTTTTGCCGATGATGATTGCGCCCGCCGCTTTGAGACGCGCAACCGCTGTCGCATTGCGCGCAGGCACATGCGTGGCGCGAACACGCGAGCCGCTTGTCGTAAGCAAACCTTTTGTTTCAATCGTGTCCTTAATCGTGATCGGCACGCCGCATAATGCGCCGATGTCGTCATCGCTGCTGCGGCGCATGATTTTATTTTCCGCTTCGCGCGCTCGCTCCAAGGCATCGGGCGCGAGCGTGACGATGGCGTTCAATTGCGGATTCAAGTTGTCGATGCGGCGCAAGTAAGCTTCAACGACTTCGACGGGCGAAACGAGACGCGCGCGCATCAATCGGGCGAGTTCGACAACTGATTGTGCGGTCAATTCGTCGGCTGACATTTTAATCTTCTCGAATTCAAGTCTCTCGAAACCTCTATTCTCTTGATGCCTGCTGCTTATCTTACGCTCTGATTTTTCGGGCTGGTTGCGCGAGTAGTTCGACGAATTTTTCGGCGGCGCTGCCGAGTTTGCGGTCGCTTCTGTGAATCGCCCCGACTTCGCGCATCCACTCCGGTTCGGCGAGCGCGACGATGGCGAGTTGGCCGCTGCGCTGTTCGTCCACCACACTCGGGCGCGGCAAAATCGCGGCTCCGAATCCGACTTCGACGGCGCGCTTGATTGTTTCGATGTTATCGAATTCGGCGACGCGATGAACCGCAACATTGTAAGATTTCAGTATGCGGTCAGTCGCGCGCCGTGTCGGGATGTCACGCTCGAAGAGAACGAAATCGAGTTTGTCTAGTTCTGCCGTTCTCACTTTTTTGCGCGCCGCCAGAGGATGCGCGGGCGGGCAAACAAGCACGAGACGATCACCGGGCAAAGGCACGACGGTCAGCCCGCGCCGCTTTTCGGGAAAGGCGACGATGCCGAGTTCCACCGCGCCGCTCAACACATCGCGGACAATCCGCGTCGTGCGGCTGTATTCGAGATCAATCTTGGCCGCCGGATACAGTGCCATAAACTTTCGCACGGCGGCGGGCAGCTCGTGCAAGCCGATGCTGTAAACAGTGGCGACGCGGACAGTGCCGCTGACTGTGCCTGTGTGCGCGCGCATCTGTTCCTGCAATTGATCGAAGGCGGCGAGCACGCTACGGCTTTCCTGATAAAAAGTTTCGCCCGCCGCCGTTAAGTGTATGGCGCGACGCCCGCGCACGCGTTCGAGCAAGGTATGCTTGAATTTTTCTTCGAGGCCGCGCACTTGCTGGCTGACCGCCGACTGCGTGACGAAGTTTCGTTCCGCCGCCTGCGAAAAACTTTTCGTTTCGGCGAGGTCGCAAAAGATTTTAAGCGCTTCAATTTGCACATTTTGAATTATAAGTTTTGCTAAGCAAGTGTACAAGTATTTTTCATTTTACCTTATAGGTGTGAAGCCTTATGATGCAGCGGTATGGATGCGGCAATCATAACAGGCATGAAGCTATCGTTCTGTAAAGTAAGTGTTTGAATTTCTTTGAATTGCCACTAGCTTCAGCTAGTGGACAGATGAGCTAAGTATTGTGGCTTTAGCCAAATGGGTTCGACTAAAGCCACACACTTCTCTGATTTCTTTATCCTCCAGCTAAAGCTGGAGGCAATTTATCAAGCGGCTAACTTTACGTTCCACTAATGTGAAGCTCTGCAAGTTGCTTTTCGTGCCGCATCGCATATAATTCGGCGGATTTCGGTTCATGTAAAATTGTGTTCCCCATAAAAAATGGAGCGCGCGAGATGTAATGGAGTTCGCGCCGTAAACCACGCTTCCCAAACACTATGGCGATTAGCATCAGTCGAACATTCCTTTTTCGCAAACTGCATCAATTGTCCGGCATCGTGCCGCTCGGCATCTTTTTGTTGGAACACTTTTACACCAACTCGAAGGCGCTCTCCGGCAGAGATGATTTCAATCACGCGGTGAGCGATTTGCAATCCATTCCGTATGTCTTGTTCGTCGAGATCGGCGGCATTTTTATTCCGCTGCTTTATCACGCGTTCTACGGCATATTTATTACGCTGGAATGGCGTCCGAACAATTTGAATTATCCATACGGGCGCAATTGGTTCTACACGATCCAGCGCATCACCGGCATGATTCTCTTCGTGTTCATTCTGTTCCATGTCTTGAATTTCCGCTTCGGTTTGATTCCCGGACTCAACACATTGTCTGTGGCGACTCATCCGGATCGAGCATTCGACATCGTGCGCGGAGAGTTTCTCAATCCGCTGATATTTATCGTTTACGTGATCGGCATTACGGCGACGGTGTGGCATCTGGCAAACGGTATCTGGCTGTTTATGGTTGACTGGGGCATCACCATCGGCGCGCACGCACAGCGCATCACGGGCTATGCGTGCATCGCGTTTGGCGCGGTGCTTCTGGCGGTCGGCATCAATGCGGCAGTCGCATTTATCGTTAAAGGCGGATTGCGCGGATTGCTTGGAGGAGCGTCTTAAATAGCATGGCAACAGCAGCAGGCAGCAACGGTATCAAGATCGCCATCGTGGGCGGCGGCCTCGCGGGTTTAGCGGCGGCGATGAAGATTGCGGAAGCAGGCCACGCCGTCGATCTGTTCTCGATTGTGCCGGTCAAGCGTTCGCATTCCGTCTGTGCGCAGGGCGGCATCAACGGCGCGGTCAATACGAAGGGCGAAGGCGATTCAACGTGGGAGCACTTTGACGACACGGTTTACGGCGGCGACTTTTTGGCGAATCAGCCGCCCGCCAAAGCAATGTGCGAAGCCGCACCGTCGATCATTTATCTTTTTGATCGCATGGGCGTGCCGTTTTCCAGAACAAAGGAGGGCTTGCTGGATTTTCGTCGCTTCGGCGGCACAAAGCATCACCGGACGGCGTTTGCGGGTGCGTCAACCGGACAACAACTTCTTTACGCGCTCGATGAACAAGTGCGACGTAGCGAAGTTGGCGGTAAGGTCAAGAAGTACGAAGGCTGGGAAATGATGTCGCTTATTCAGGACGATCACGGGGTGTGTCGCGGCCTCGTTGCGATGAACTTGCAGACGCTCGAACTGAAAGCCTTCAAAGCGGACGCGGTGATTATGGCGACGGGCGGGCCGGGTTTGATTTTCGGCAAGTCAACCAACTCGATGGTCTGCACGGGCAGCGCGACATCCATTTGTTACCAGCAGGGCGCGAAGTATGCGAACGGCGAATTCATACAGGTGCATCCGACTTCGATTCCCGGCGAAGACAAATTGCGTTTGATGTCGGAGTCGGCGCGCGGCGAAGGCGGACGCGTGTGGGTGCCACAGAATCCGAAGGAGACGCGCGCCGCGTCCGCGATTCCTGAGAGCGAGCGCTGGTATTTCCTCGAAGAAAAATATCCTGCCTACGGCAATCTTGTGCCGCGCGATATTGCGACGCGCGAGATATTTCAAGTCTGTCTGGACGGGCGCGGCGTCGGCGGCGAGAATCAAGTTTATCTCGATTTGTCGCACATTCCGGCGGAGACGCTTGATCGCAAGCTCGGCGCGATTCTTGAAATTTACGAAATGTTCGTCGGCGACGATCCGCGCCACGTCCCTATGCGAATTTTTCCGGGCGTGCATTATTCGATGGGCGGCCTGTGGGTCGATTTCGAGCAGCGCACAAACATTCCGGGACTGCTTGCGGCGGGCGAATGCGATTATTCGATTCACGGCGCGAATCGTCTCGGCGCAAACTCGCTCGTCAGTTGCGTCTATGGCGGCTTCGTCGCCGCGCCTGCTGCGATTGAGTACGCAAAAAACGTCGAACGAAACGGCGCGGACGGCTCAAAGATTTACGATCAGGAATTAAAAAAGCAGGAAGAAATCAACGCGACGCTCATCAAGCAATCCGGCACGGAGAATCAATACAAGCTGCATGAAGAAATGGGCAAGTGGATGACGGACAACATCACGGTCGTGCGTTACAACGACAAGCTACAGGCGACGGACGATAAGCTGCTCGAATTGATGGATCGCTATCGTCATATCTCGATCAACGATTCTAATTTGTGGGCGACGATGGCTTTGCCGCAGGCGCGCCACTTGAAAAACATGCTGGAACTCGCGCGTGTCATAACCTTAGGCGCACTCAATCGCAACGAATCGAGAGGCGCGCACTACAAGCCGGATTTTCCGAAGCGCGACGACGAAAATTTCCTCAAAACAACGATTGCCGAATACTCCGGCGAAGGCCCCGTGCTGTCTTACGAAGCCGTTGACATCGCTTTGCTCAAACCACGCACGCGCGATTACAGCCACAACAAGCAAGAACAGGAAACGACGAGTCCGAAGTTGGCTGCGAGCGCCGCCGCTTCCGGCCTGCCTTTGAAGGACGGCGCGAAGCAAATTCCAGAACAAGGTTGGGACGCGAACAAGCCGAACGTGAGCAGCGCAGAAGTGTGGGCGAAGGATAAAGAAACGATTGACCCGACGACGCCCGAAGGCTATCAATCGAGCGACGAACAAGGCAAAGAACTGAAGGACGCGGGAGGCAAGTCAGACGCATTATGAGCACACAACACGTTTCCAATTCATCTGCAACTTCATCGGCATCCGCGCGCTCGAATCCGCCGAAATCAGTCGAGATACGCATACGGCGGCGCGACAATCCCGATTCGCCGCAGCGTTGGGAAACCTTCGAGATTCCGTATCGCCCGAACCTCAACATCATTTCCTGCCTGATGGAGATTCAGAAAAATCCTGTTACCAAAGACGGCAAGCAAACCACGCCCGTCGTGTGGAACATGAACTGTCTCGAACAGGTTTGCGGCATCTGCACGATGGTCATCAACGGCAAAGTTCGTCAAAGCTGCTCGGCGCTCGTAGACCAACTCGACCAACCGATCTCTCTGGAACCGATGACGAAATTTCCGAACGTGCGCGACCTCGTCGTTGACCGCTCGCAAATGTTCGATCACCTCAAACGCGTTCACGCATGGATTGAAATCGACGGCACACACGACTTAGGCCCCGGCCCGAAGATGTCGCAGGAAGAAGTTGCGGAGCGTTACAGTTACTCGCGCTGTATGACGTGCGGTTGTTGCCTCGAAGCCTGCCCGCAATACGACGGCGACAATTACATAGGCCCGCAGGCCATCGCGCAAGTTCGTCTTTTCAACATGCACCCGTCCGGCAAGATGACGCGCGACGAACGCCTCGAAGCGATCATGCAGGACGACGGCATCGCCAATTGCGGCAACGCGCAAAACTGCGTGCGCGTCTGCCCGATGTCGATTCCGCTCACGCACGCTATCTATCAGGAAAATCGCGAAACAATCATTCACGGATTATTCGGCTGGCTGAAGCGATAAACTCCACAAAACGCATTTCGCACATCGCCGTTCACAAGCGCGACGAAGGCAAATTTTGCCCGTCGCGCTTTTTATTTCGCCGCTAACGGCGCACGCTAAATAATTCTCCGTCTAGCTTAACCGCAGAAAATTAGATACTTGTACGCAAACACGGCGACTTTGTTAATTTTTCTTGTCATTCCCCGAAGAATTGTATAAACTCTGTTTAAGACGGTTCAAGCCGTTTCATCCCTCTGTTCTCTCCGAACGTTAGCCCGACAGGAGATTCAAGCACAAATGAAGTTTGTAGATTCGGAGCCTGTGCCGATTGCTGAAGACGTATCTGCGCCTGCTGCCTCGCACGATGAGCTTTCCGCTGCCCAGCAGGAAATTGAGCGGCTCAAAAGCGGCTTCGTCAACACACTTGTGCGCGACGTGCGCTTACCACTAGCGAGCATTCTCGGATTGTTAGAGCTTTTCGAGAGCAAGTTGCAGGCGCGCGAGCCTTTCGATATGGAAGATCGCCAATTGCTTAATTCGGCGATTGAGCACGGCGACCGTATGCGTCATTTGACGGACGATTTGCTTGAGCTTGCGCAGGGACGCGAGCGCCCGCTCAACCTCGAATTCGAGACTGTTTCTGTCAAACAATTACTCGAAAAAATTACGGAGCCTATGCGCGGCGAGGCAGCGCTGCGCGGCGTAGAATTAAACGTCTGCGTGGCAAACGATTCATTGCAGATGAATGTGGACGCGCGCCAGACCAGACGCGCCGTTTGCCATTTACTATCCGCCGCGCTTGCCGCGACACCCGACGGTGGCAGTGTCAACGTCGAGGCGCAATCAATTACGGGCGCGCGACTCGGCGACGAAGCCAAACGTCTTGTGGTCATCAACGTCGCGGATTCCGGCGCGGGCATTCCGGCGGAAGAAGTGCCCTTTATCTTCGACGCATTCTGGCAAGCGGCAGACGCATACCGCAGTCACGGGCGCGGCGTCGGACTCGCCATCGCGCGCCGCATCGCTGCCTCGCACGGCGGCAATGTTTCCGTGCGCAGCCAAGTAGGTTCCGGCACGGTTTATTCGATTGTGCTGCCGATTAACATGGCGGAAGTTTCGATTGACCGGCGACGAATTTTGATTGTGGATGATGTGCCGGAGATACTTCTGCTGCAACGTAAACTCGTCGCGCGCATGGGCTATGAAGTAGAGATTGCAGCGGACGGGCGTGCCGCCCTCGCGGTGCTCGAAAAACACAAAGTTGATTTATTGATTACGGATTGGGCGATGCCCGGCATGAACGGCGGCGAACTGATTCACGCAATTAAGCGGGACGCGCGATTTCGCGACATTCCCGTCGTCGTGCTGACAGGCCACGACACGGACACAGAACGCGACGAAGCGCAGGCGGCGGGCTGTGATCGCTTTCTCGTCAAGCCCTTCAAACGCGACGCACTGCAACTGGTCATCAACGAACTGCTGCCGCCCGCGCGTGAGGCCAGAAGTCAGGAGACAGAAGCTAGAATGTAAGGCGGCGGCCTTTGCATTGTTTACCTCGATGCTCCCGGCATCACTCGCCGGATTTATTCTGTCTCCTGACTTCTGACTCCTGAATACTTCCTTTCATATTCCGAGCACGTCAATTAGTTCCTGCACGGAGGCGGCGCTTTTTTGCAGCGCGATGCGTTCTTCCGTGTGCAAGTTGATCTCGATGATCTGCTCTAATCCACGCGCGCCGAGTTTGCAGGGAACGCCGACGTAAAGGCCGTTGATGCCGTATTCGCCTTCGAGATAGGCGGCGCACGGCAGAATCTTTTTCTTGTCCTTAAGGATCGATTCCGTCATCTCGACTGCCGCCGAAGAAGGCGCGTAATAAGCAGAGCCTGTCTTTAAGAGCGCGACGATTTCCGCGCCGCCGCCCGCCGTTCGTTTCACAATCGCATCAAGCTGTTCCGGCGACAAAAGCTCTGTCACGGGGATGCCCGCGCACGTCGAATAACGCGGTAGCGGCACCATCGTATCGCCGTGCCCGCCCAAAACAAACGCCGTCACATTTTCCACAGACACATCGAGAGCTTCCGCTAAAAAGCAACGCATACGCGCCGCATCCAGCACGCCCGCCATGCCGATCACGCGATGCTTCGGAAAGCCCGAACGCTTGTATGCCACCTGACACATCGCGTCCAAAGGATTCGAGACGATAATCAGAATTGAGTCCGGCGAGTATTTCACGACTTCGTCCACGACCTTCGAGACGATGTCTGCATTTGTCCGCAACAGATCGTCGCGGCTCATGCCGGGCTTGCGCGCGAGTCCCGCCGTGATAATGACCACGTCGGAATCCTTCGTGTCTTCGTAGCTGTTCGCGCCCGTCAAACGCACGTCGAAGCCTTCGATGGGCGCAGTCTCCGCGAGGTCTAAAGCCTTGCCCTGCGGCACGCCTTCGACAACATCGACGAGCACGACGTCGCCCAGTTCCTTGCTTGCCAGCCAGACGGCTGCGCTCGCGCCGACATTGCCCGCGCCGACCACCGTTATCTTGTTTCGCTTGCCCATAATCGCTACTATTCCCTTCGTCGAAAGAAAGTTTATTTGACCCTGAATTTTGGCGAAAAAGGACAATACAACAGCCGCACGTTTTCGGCAACAAACGCGGCTGGCGTTCACAGCGCGTCACAAACGCTCGATAAACGGATCACGTTTAATTAAGGATGTGTCAGCTTATTGCCCGACTACATCAGTCTTGCTCTCGCCACCATAAGCGCGGGAGGTCTTTGATAAACCTTTCGATTCGACGCGGCGCAAAGTAACAGGCTAAATAGTCGCGCAGTTTTGGTTTCTCATCGAGAGGGCTTATGTCGTTTACGGCCATCATAATCGGATCAGGCCAACGGCTGCGCAGTGCCTTGAAGATTTTGTCGCCATGCCGCAAACGTGTTGCGAGACGCTGCGTGTCGCACCCGTCCGGCAATGCCCACCTTTCCAAAACCCTTTTTAAGACCCAATCGGGCAAGTGTGCCGCACGGTTAGCGAGGGGAGTAACATCCACTTTGACCCGTAACAGTCGGTGCGCGAGTCTGATGGCGCAAATTACCCAATCGGCCTGCGGCTGTTTGCTGCCCACACATAAGTCCCAATCAAAATCGTTTGGTCTGGATTCAATTTCAAGCGCGATGTCACACAACCATAAAGGTCTTGAAGCGCCGTGTCCCAGCAGATGAATGCAGAGCAGGCGCAGGTGATCTTCCGCCGACGGTATGCGTATATCCGAATCGTCGAATCGCACGAGACGCGAGCGGGAATACAGTTCATCCCAACTACGGCGATCAAACCGGGTCACTTCGTAATGCACCAGATCGACGAGGTATTGTCGTCCTTCGATATTCTTCAGCGCGGACTCGGCCAACGCGAATTGTTCGGGAGCGACGCACAAATCAATATCCTCGTATGGACGCAGACCGGGTTCCGGATAAAGGCGGGCGCTTCCCCAACCCTTAATTAGAATCGGCTCGATGCCGGAGGCGCGCAGCAACGCGAAGACGTGTTTGAGGTCATCCCGGCGCAGTTGCGTTTCGAGCGCGTTAAAGCGGTACGCCTGATGTAGTTCGCCGTTCTCCAGCGACGCGCGCAAATCGGAATGCAGAATTCTCCACCAGCTTAAAGGCGCGGCGCGTGACTTGAGGAGCAGCGGCGTTACGGCTTCGACATCGGCACGCGAGATGTTTAGCAGCGGCGGCGAACGACGCCACGCGCCCGCCAACAATTCGGCGATGATTGCGCCGGGAGAAATTGCGGCGCGAGAAGTGTGTGTCGCGTCGAGCGATTTCCGCAACGACCCGGCCCTCACGCGTTTCACATTCGCCGCCGATGATTGAGCGCGGACGTATGACCCACTAACAATCATTATTTAACATTTGGCTGAGCATTATTGTTACCTTTCTGTCTCTGTGCGTTGTGTGAAACAATGCCGCCGGATATGTACGTGTGCTCCTTCGATGCCATCTCGTAGATCATCACGGATTGCTCGCCTTCGCTGACTTCAATCGCCGCGATGCTCGATTCGACGGCTCGCCGCGCCGCCGCATCGTGAACCAGCACCGTATCGCCGACCTTGAAGTCTGCTGCCGCGCGTTTGCTTGCTCCCGCGCCATAGCCTGCAATTAGCGGGTGCGTCGGGCTGCACCGTAACACTTCGCCGCTTGTGGTCGCCAATTCATACACGCGCGGCGCGTAATCGCGGAAGACCTCTTTGACGTTGGCGGCGATGATCGCGCCCGTCACTGTGTCAACGCCAAGCAACGATTGCCCGACCACAACTTCGCGCGCCGGAACGAGGCTACCGTCGGCAACGGCTATCGGCGTCTCCGGCAGCACGCAGCCGCCCGGGCGCGGAGTGGGAGTAGGGGTGGGGTATTGCCCCTGTGCCGCGCTCGGCACACCCATCAAAATTACGAGCGGGATAGCGATTGCCGCGCCATTGCCAATCGTTTTGATTAGCTCGCGCCTCGACAACGCGGCAAGCGTCAACGGCAGCGTCGCCTGTGGCTCAAGCAATCCGTCCTTCTCCAACTCGCGTAGCGCATACCACACAAGGGTTTCGTCAACCGGCGTTTTCAACTCTTTCTCTAAACGCTCCGCGATCTTCGCAACGGGTGTTGCGCCGTCGGCGTGCTTCCAGACGAGCGCCGCCGTGTGATTGAGGCAGAAGGCTTTGTTGCGCTGCCTGTCGTAGATTACAACTTCGTTCTGCAAGTCGGTGACGACCATGTCAGTCGTCCGCGCGCGGCAATGAGTTATCGAGTTTATTCATCGGTCTTCTCCTTAAAATTGTTCGTATCGGATTGTAGCAAATCGGTTATCAGCGATTGAACGATTTGTTGCGCTTCGCCGCGCACTCCCTTGAAGATGCGTGCCTGCATCGCAACGCGCTTCAGTGCCGCCAGCGCCTTCTCCGGTTGTTTCCGCGCCGGGAACGTGTTGGCAAATAATTCGAGCGTGCCTTCGCCGGGTGATAAACGTCTGGGTCGCCACATTGCTCCGGCTTTGTATTTGCTAAGTAATACCGTCGCCACAGGCAAAGGCTTTGTCCCGGCTGTGCCGCCTAATTCTTCCACACGGTAGCTGGTCTGCCGCTGATCGCCGTGTTCCCTGATGTGCAGCGAGCGCGGGTAAGGATGCACGCGCCCGCGATTGTCCAGCACCGCGCATTCGTCCGAATAAAAGATTGCTCCGGCGCGGACAAGCTCGGCAACCAGACTCGTCTTTCCGCTAAAGCTACGTCCGGGAATCAGTATCGCTCGCCCGTGCCAGCCAACAACGCCCGCGTGAACGAACACTCTGCGCGGCGCGTGCTCAGCGACATGAATCGTCACGTTCGATTCAAACGCGCTGCACAGTTCTTCTTCGCTCGTCGTCCGGCACAATCGCACACCGTCGGCATACAGCAAACCGAAGCCTTTATCCTTGCGGCGAAGTTTGCCGCCGTCTGCCATCAATGTATAAACGCGCGCCGTTTTTTGTGGCGCAGATCGCTTCCAGCCCAAAGGGAAAAAGGGCAGCAATCGCCGCAACGCTTCGGAATCGTCGGAGCGCACCATCAAGCGCACGCCGTAGGCCATGAACGAGAGGCTTTCCGTGAAATTAATTTTCTCAAGTGCTGCTATCAACTGAAATGTATCGAAGAAGGCATGAGGAAGATGTATCTTCCCGGTGGCGAATACGTTTTGTGTAATACGCAGCGAATATAAGTTAGTATCCAGCACGCTGTCAAGAAAACGGTTTTGTCGAGCGTGCTTGTTTATAATGGCCGGGTTCGGGAGAAGCTTACAACGCTAACAACAGGCAAATGATTATTCTTCGATGCCATTATTGAACACGCTCAAAGCATGGCTGCGGTCAAGACGCACGCTCACAGACATGCCGCTTCGCAAGGAACACGCGCGGAAGAAACACACGCGGACGACCCGGTTGATCCCTTTGATCCGTTTCCCGATACGGTTGCAATCGAGATACGCGATACATTTGATCTGCACACGATTAACCCGCGCGACGTGCGGCGCGTCGTCGAAGAATACTTAACGCAGGCGCGCGCGAAAAATTTTCCGTTCGTGCGCATCATTCACGGCAAAGGCAAAGGCGTGCAGCGCGAGCTTGTGCGCTCTGTTCTTGCGCGCACTTCGTTTGTTATAAACTACGCGGACGCGCCGCCCGAAGCGGGCGGGCGTGGCGCAACCATCGCGCGCCTGATATTCGATTCAAGGAAAAATAAATGACGACTACCAACACTAGCACCGCCGAAGCTGCCGCCGTGAGCCTTCGCTCCATCGCAGACATCATCGCCGATCTCTCGAAGCCGATTCCAGACCGGCTGCTCAAAACCAAAACCGTCGGCGGCCAAAAGATACGCTTTATCCCTTGGTATACAGCCGTTCGATTTCTGGATTTGTATGCGCCCGGCTGGTCATACGAAATACGCTCCGTGACAGGCGTCGCCGATCAACTCATCGTCGTCGCGCGCATCTCGATTCCCTGCACCGAAGGCGTCATTTACCGCGAGGCGACGGGCATCGAAGACGTACAGGTAAAAGGCTACGGCGATCCGGCGAGCAACGCGGAAAGCATGAGCCTTCGCAGAGCCGCTTCCAAGTTCGGATTAGGATTACACTTGTACGATGCGAAGAAGGACGGAAGATAGCAACGCGGATTTATTGTTTGAAGAACTCGGAGGCTTTTATAACTGTGACGTTGCAGTAATAGCTAATCGCTTCAAAGTCGCCAAAGTTGACCGTAACGATGGTGGCTTTGCGGCGGCGCGCGCTAACGGCGAGTCAGCGCATCGAGTGCCATGCGCTGGCTCGCTCCCTTCTTTAGCGGCGGAGATTTGCCGCCAGCTTTCTTCTTGCGTCCCTGCATCAGCCAATATAGAACTTAGCTCGCCATTAACCAGTCTTCCGAGTTTGGCACAATCAAACGATCTTCCCTCTCGAAAGCGCGGCGTGCGTTCGTCCATCTTGTTACCTCCGAATCATCGTTGGCACTGGCAATAAGCTCTTGGATGACGACGGCAGAAAAAAGAAATCCGGAAGGCAAAGCTTCCGGTTTATAGGTTGTGAAGATGGATGTGTCGTAGGTGATGAGCGGCATCACATTGCAAGCCTGAATTACCCAACAGCAGCTGCGCGGCGATTTTTATATGTAGTCTTCCACGCGCGTAAAGCAAGCTCGTCGGCAGACGATTCTGTACGACGCGGCGATGATTTTCCATTACTGCTCGAATGCGCCACATCTCTTTGCGAAAGCGCGCTGGCCGCAACCCGTATTTTGTCGCGCTTAATTGTCTTTCCGCCGCGCGCCTTCGTTGAATGTTTACTTTTCATCGGCATAATTCTTACCTCTTCGCTTCAAATATATCACATGCAAGAGTGTCACAGTGTGGCCTTTGCGATGCGGCGGGTTATGTTGAGATAAGAACTGAATTCATGAGTTGCCACTAGCACAAGCCTAGTGGATCAAGCAAGCCAGAACGCAGGCTTTAGCCGAATATCCGTTTCGGCTTATCCTGCCCGGCTTTAGCCCAAATCTTAGGCTAAAGCCCTGATGTCTGGACACATTTATAAACTAGCCTCTAAATCGAGCTTACGTTCATGATCGAGCAACTGCCAAAGGCTTGCATCGTGTGTGAGCAGTTCGATGACCGAGCGCACTATGCTCAACTCGGAACGTGCCGTGCGACGCGAGCGTACTCGCCGCAGCCACCTATCGCAACGCGCGTGGTCTGCCAGCGCGCTCCCGATGTTCGTCAGTATGGCAAGGGCGATAGCCACGAGCGTGAACATTCTCACCCACGCCGCAAGGTCACGGATGCGGGCCTCAGCAAAACCAAGCAGCCGCTTCGCATCACGAAAACCTTCTTCGCAGGTAAAGCGTCGCGCATACTCGTTTGTCATCCCCAAAGCCGACAGGTTGCGGTTCGACAGCAAGTGCCAGATGCCCCATCTGCCGTGGCGGTCACGCGCTCTGGCCTGCACCAGAAAGACGTGGCGCGGGTCGTCTTCTACATACCAGACGCGCCCCCATGCGCGCCGTCTTTGATTCGTCCGCCACTTGAGCGCATCAAGTCTATGCCACCGACCTTCGACTCTCACATGATAGTTCGACTTCGTGCGGATGACGTAAGCAACGCCAAGATCATTGAGCAAATCGAGCAAATTAACGTCCGCGAACCAACGGTCTGCCGTCAGCACAAAACGTCGGCGTGCCACGCCGCACAACACATCGTCAAAGAGGACACGCACGAACTCGCGTTCGTAGATGCTCATCCGCGCTTTCAAGTCCGCGTCCTCATAGGCACGCCAGTAGAGCGGGACAGCACGCCGCCCGATGTTGAGAGACGCGACCAGCAGATGCTGCGTATCTTCAATCGTCCAGTCGAGCGCAAGCCGCACACAGCCTTCGGTGGGCAGACGTGCGATCAGCACGCGGGCGTGCGAGAGAGCCAACTCCGCAGTCTCAAGCCGCGCGTTATGAATGAATCGCGAGAGCCGTTTGCTGGCTGCCTCAAAGTTGTCAAAAAAGCGGGCCAGCCCCGCCTGGCAACAGCTTTGCACCATTATGACAGCCAAGACGAAATCACTCAGGGCTTTCTGTTGATGCCCATGTCCCGCAGGCAGAACGAGGCTGATATACTCGCCCAAGCGAGTGGTCAGAGAGTGTTGTGTCATCGTAAACCGATGCTCTCACGAGTCATTGGCTCATGACCACTCGCCTTTTTATCAAATGTGTCCAGACTTCAGGCTAAAGCCATAAGAAAGATGATTTTTATCAGGAATTCGGCTAAAGCCGCTTGTGTTTAAGAACTCCCTCCACGAGGCTTATGCTAGTGGAAATTTATAAGCTGATCTCTCCTGTCAACAGAACCTAATTCGCGGGAATGAGACTCATTTGATTGCTTTCGATTTCGCGTTGGGCGTTCTTGAGGACTTCGAGGCTCATCGGTACGTCAAGGCGTTTATCTTGTTCGAGTATTTCTTCGATGGTGACGATCTGTATGCGGTCATAGCTTCTGCCCATTCGTTCGTGATGATATTGTCCTCAATTACAGCGGTTTGCACTTGCATTTGCACTAAAGTGAAATCGAAACCATGAAAATTATCAAGCAATTCGCCTGTCTCATACCTCTTGATGCGACTTTGCAGTGCAGATGCAAGTGCAAATTGCTTTA
>JBPCOJ010000058.1:0-11867 GCA_051000345.1 Pyrinomonadaceae bacterium
TCGCCTTCACATCGCCGCGCGCCGAACGCGTGTTGCTGATCGACGATGCGCCGTCGGATGCAAGCCTTTATCTACGCGCCGCGATTGAAGCAGCGCTCGCCGCAAACTCTGAAAAAACTTTGCCGGACGCGCTCGAAGAGAGGCACGAGTGGCCTGCAAAAATTTCCGACCTTGAACCTTACTCGCATGTCCTTCTAACTCTGCACGACACTCCGCGCGCAGAGGAATTGAACATCATCAAAGAATACGCGCGCGCCGGCGGAATCGTCTGGCTATGGCTTGCGCGCGATGCGAACGCGGCGGCATGGAGCGCGGCGACGCAAACCGATGCGGGGCAGTGTTTGCCGTTTTCGCAGTTCAAGCGAATCGAAGCGGCGCGTAATCTGAACTTCGTTGCGACGGATGCGGACGCCGCTCCTTTGCGTTTTATGTCCGAAAAATCCATCGAAGCTTTGCCGGGCGTCGGCGTGCGTTCGGCCTACGAGCTTACGCCGCGCGAGAACGCCGCGACGCTGCTGCGCTGGAACAACACGAGCGCGCCTGCCTTCGTCACGATGAAATTCGGCGAAGGCATGGTGCTGTTGTGCGCAACTTCGGTTGAGCGCGCCGCCAGCGACTTCGGTCAATCCACGGCGCTGCCCGCGCTTGCTTCCGCAGTCTTGCGCGTCCCGGAAGCGATGCGCGAACCGCTCTCGCAAACGCTCGGCGAGCCTGTGCATTTGAATCTTTTGCCGGACACCTTAATTAAGATCACGGACGCGAAAGGTCATGCTGTGACAGGGCGCGCGGGCGAACTCGTCTCGCGTGCCGCAAACTTTTTCCCGGAGCCGGGAATCTATCGCGCCGAATGGACGAACGGCACAGAGTATCTGGCGCTCAATGCACCCGCTGCGGAATCCGAGCGTGCGCTTGCCAGCACAGAGGAAATTAAAAAGTTTTTCACGGATGAAGAAACTGCCGCTAAAGAAGACGCCGCTAAGGGAAATGTCACGCAGATAGGCAGGATTGATTCAGGGCGCGATTCAATAGAGCGGCGCGGCGGCGCTTGGCGATATTTTTTTCTCGCCGCTTTTGTGTTGCTCGTCGCCGAATTGTTCGTCGCGCGAAACAAACTGCGAACACACAGCGCGGCTTTCGATGACTTATCATAGCGCTTTCAATCGTCAAATTTCTTATGAGCGTCTCATCGCCAGCCATCACAATCGACCCGCGCGAAACAAATCGTTCCGTTGATGTTCGCGCGCAGTTGCTTCGCCTGCATTTCCGCCGCAGGCTTTGGCGAGCCTGCGCGCGCGTGCTGTTAGCTGTGGCGTGCTTGCTCGCGCTGTGCTGCGCCGCCGCTTTTCTCGATTACCTGTGGCCTGTAAGACGCGTCTGGCGTATCGCGTTTGCTTCAACAATATGGTTCGCCGCTTCACTTGCCGCCGCGCATACAGTGTGGAACTTGATTAAGAAACGAACGCTCGTTGAAATTGCGCGCGACATAGAACAAGCGGCTGGCAGCAAACAAAACGCGCTCGTCACTTTTGCCGAGCTTATGCAGAAACAAACGGCGACAGCCGCCGCAGCAACAATAACAACGGATGCGACGGCGACAGACGCGACTGATTCGCCTCAATCGCACAGTTTCGGTCAATCGTATTTGTTCGCACGATTGCGTACCCACGCGCAAAGTGAACTCCACGCGATGAATCGAATTTTCGTTCAGCCGCACAGCGATTTTCAGCGCCATGCCGCAATGCTCTGTTTCGCGTTGGTGTTGCTGCTCGCGCTTCGTTTCGCTGCGCCGCTTGCGTTCGCGCGTGAAACGAAACGCGTGCTGTTGTTTTCACCCGACGACGATGTGGCGCGACAATTCGGTAAAGGAGGCGAAGCAGCGGCGGGCGATGATGCGAATGATCCGAACTCTGCGGTTGTGATAGACGATTTTCGCGTGCGCGTGCTGCCGCCGTCTTACAGCGGCTTGAGCGCGCAAGATGTCTCTAACAGCGATGCGCCTGTTCGCGTGCTCAAAGGATCGCAAATTGAAATAACCTTGCACGCACGCGGTGCCGGAGTCGAAAAGGCTTTTATTCGTTACGCCGGTGCGATGAACGCGATGCGCGCCCTCGAAGCAAATCGTTTTGTCGGAACATTCAACGCGTCGGCAAGCGGCGCTTTTGAAACAGGCATCATTACGCAGGATGAAACACGCCCGCCCGCGCCCTTTGTGCGCGCCGTCGAAGTCTATGCGGACGCCGCTCCCGAAGCGCGCCTTACGGAGCCTGCTGCGGATCAATTGCTGCGCCGCGTGCCTGATCGCCCCGTCGTTGTGCGCTGGACGGCACGCGATGATCTGGGATTGCAAAACGCTTCCTTGCATTTCATCAAGAGTCGCGGTGAAGGCGATGCCGCGAAGTTCACGAGCGGCGAAATATCAGCAGGCCAGACGACGCGTCCCGATGCAAGAGAGTGGCGCGGGCAAACAGCGCTCGATCTGGCGCGGCTGGACATGCAGGCGGGCGACACGCTCGTTTTCTGGATCGAAGCGCGCGACCGCAATCCGTTTGCGAACAACACGGGGCGCTCCGCGAGCTTATCAATCGCCATTAAGGGAGCGGAAGTTTTCAAACTCGATTTGAGCGATCTACGTCCAAGCGAAGTCGGGCGCTTTCTCCTGAGCGAGCGCTTGATCCTGATGCACACGGAGAAGCTGCACAACGAGCGCACGCGCCTCGCGCAAAACGAATTTACGAGACGCGCCAACATCATCGCCGCCGAACAACGCGAATTCAAAAACTCCTTCAACGATTACATCAACATCGAAGGCGCTGCCGGAGAAGACGCGCACGGCAGCGGCGGCACGGCGACGACAACAGCAGAAGCAGCAGGGCAAGAAGTGTCGAGCGTTGAAGCACAAGCGCAAGCCGCCGCCGACGAGCGCACGGAGATTCACAATCACGGCATTCCCGAACCGCCGCCCGGCTCTCCCGCTTCCGTCAAAGAAATGACGCTCGCCATCAACGCGATGTGGAACGCGGAAGATGCTTTGTCAGCCAGCGACACGGCGAAGGCACTCGGGTTTGAACGCGACGCGCTGACGAGGCTCAAGCGCGCGCAGGCTGCCGTGCGTTACGTGCCACCGGTTCTGCCGCGCAGCAAGCCGCTCGATCTCAAGCGGCGTTATGCGGGCGAACTCGCGGAAATAAAAACGCAGCTCGAGAAACTCGCCAGCCGCTCTGCGCCGAAGGAAGCCGCGCCCGTTCGCCTCGCGCTCACAGACGCTTACAATGCGCTTGCCGATTTACAATCAACGCTCGGCGTCCCCATCGTCGGACGCGCCAGCGCCCTTGCCCGCGCGCGAGATAAATCGAGCGCGGCAGCCAACCGTCTCGTTTCGCTCGGCGGCGACCATGCGGCGACGATTGCCGAAGCCGCAGGCCAATTGCGCATTGTCGAAACTGAACTACGACATTTTGAGACGAGCGGCGCGAACGAGGATTTTGCGGCGCGTTTATCCAAGCCGCTCGCTCTGCTTGCGCAGGCTGCATCGAACTTGTATGCCATCGCGGAGCAAAGCACGCACGGCAGCAGCGGCGTCGATGCGGGCGCGAGTGCGTTTGCGCCGTCCGATGATGCGCGTGCCGATGAATATTTTCGCCGCCTGATGCGCCGCCGGATGCCATAACTAATTGATTGTCGTTTCAAGGAAAAGAATTACCTCAAAGAAAAGAATTGCCGCGCCGATAATCCGAATGCACGCTTCGTTAAATATCTTCGCCCTGACATTGACGTTTGATTTCGACGGCAAACTCTGGCGCACCGTGTTCGTCGCTGCGCTCGCCTTAATCGTGTTTGCGCTCGTGTCTTACCACTCGACTTTGCAGGCACACCGGCCTCGCGTGCGCCTCGTTTTGATTGCATTGCGCGGCGTTTCGTTATTGCTCGTCGCCTGCGCGCTATCTGGATTGCATGTTGGTTACGACATCGTCGCCACCGCGCGCGTATTGCTTTACCATCAGACGAATCGAGCGGGCATCGATGCGGCGGGCGTGAGCGCAAACGACGTTTCGCGCGGATCGAATGTTGACGATGAGATGTTGCGGGAGACCGCCGACGCGCTCGCCGGGAAGAACATCGAGAGGGTGATTCTTGACCGGATAAACGACGTGGCGGAGATGAAACGCGCGGGTGATTTCAGCGCGGCGGTGCTATTGACGAATGGTGCTATGACTGCTGAAGAAGCGAGCCGCGTCGTTCATCAAACAAGCGCAGCGGCAAACGGCGCGCCCGTTTATGTAGTCGGCGATTTTGATTTTTCGCAAGGCGGCCGCGTCGCTTTGCAAAGTGCCGTGTCTGTGAGCGGCAGTGTTTGGCGCGGCGTGCCTGTGGCGGTGCGCTGTGTGGTTCACGGGCGCGGCATGAGCGGGCGCGAATCGCTGGTTACGATCACGGATGATACGGAGGCCATACGCGCTTCGACGAAAGTGCGTTGGACAACGAGCGATGAGTGGCAGACAGTTGTGTTGCGTGTGACGCCGAAGGTAAGCGGATGGACAAACTTTGCCGCGCACGTCGAAGCGGCGGGCGGCGGCAACGGTGAAGATACGGCGACGCTTGTGCGTTCCTTTGCGCTTTACGCGGAAGAACATCGCGTGCGCGTGCTGTTCTTCGAGGGCGAGCCGACATGGGAAGCGAAGTTTATCCGCCGCGCGCTTACAGAGTCCGGCTTATTCGACACGGATTATTTCGCACAGGTCAGCCGCGCCGCTGCCGTCGGCATTGCCAAAGATCGAAAAAATAAGAACACGGCGGACAGCGAGGATGCGGCGCAGAAGATGTCAGATGGCGTTGGTGAAGACCAGCGTGCGGCAGAAGATATTGGTGGTGCCGCAGGACGAGATAGTGCGGGAAAGGATGCGCCCGAAGCGAAGCTGCACGAAGCGCTTTCGAGCGCGGCGCGGCTGAACGCATACGATTGCGTGATCGTCGGAGCGACGCCGGAAGCGTTGCTGTCCGCAGCCGAAGCCGCGCGCTTGCGTGATTGGGTCGAGCGACGCGGCGGCGGTCTCGTCGTGCTCGGCGGAAATAGTTTCGCCGGATCAATCGCCGCGCCGAACGGGAAACTTTATTCTTTGCTGCCCGCCGGAATCGATTCGCGTTCGCTTGCCTCCGCACTGCAGCAACGCGCGTTGGGCGTGCCGTTGGAAGCAGATGAAATGCGCGGCGGTGTTGCCTTAACCCCGACGGAAACAGGAGCGGGCGGCGCTCTCGCCGGTTACAGAGACGCGCGCGAAGCAGCCGAAACAGCCCGCGCAGTTCATGGAAACGCGGCGGCAAATCGCGTGTTGCTTTCCGGCGAGGGGTTTCGTTTGAGTGCGTTGCGTGCGGGCGCATTCGCGCTTGCGACATCCGGCACGGCGGGCGCTGATGGAACAAGCGATACGGGCGCGCCGCTCATCGTCGCGATGCGCAATGGCGCGGGACGCACGCTGCTTTTCGCTCCGGCAGATTCATGGCGCATACGCACCTCAGCAGCCGCGAGCAGCACCATGCAAAACGAAACCGGCGATGCCTTTGCTGCTTTGTGGCAGGGACTTTTGCTGTGGTCTGCGATGGGCGCGCGCGCACCCGTCGAAATGGCTCTAAGCGTGGATTCGCCGGGCGCGGGCAGCGAAGTCGCGGCGGAACTGCGCGTGCGAGATGTCTCATTCAACGCTCTGAAAATCGAAAAGATGAATGCGCATCTACAACGCATAAGCGAAGGCGTTGAGGAGAATAAAAGCGGCGAAGAGAATTCGGCTGACACGACAAACGAGATAATGGAAACAATACAGGTAGCCTTTGCGCCGGACAGCGAAGACGCGAGCTTGTGGCGCGCGCACTTCAAAGCACCCGCGCGCGGACGTTTTGTTTTAGAGGCAGACTATACGGCGGCGGGCGGCAAAAAGGGAAACGCGTCGAAACTTTTTATAACCGTCGCTACGCCAATTCTCGAAGCGGGCGCGGCGAGCGATGCGCTCAATCGAGCCGCGCGGGAAACAAGCGGCCAAGTTTTCAATCGCACGCAAATGCCCTCGCTCGCCGCGAAACTACTCGCGCTGCCCGGACACGGTAAAAAAGTGCCGCGCGTTTGGGAACTGCGCACATGGTGGCCGCTCGCTATCATCGTTTCGCTGCTGCTCGCCACAGAATGGTTTCTACGCCGCTGGTGGCAAGTGGATTGACATAGAGGCATGAGACATTGATTAGAAGCTAGAATGAAGATAAGCGAATGACATCAATTTATTCTGTCTCCTGACTTCTGACGCCTGAATACCGTCATTTCGGCATCGCAGAGCACTGTTTGCGCGTCTAAGCCTCGTATGTTTGCTCAAAGAAAAAGTTTGATTTTGTGCGGCTTGATGGCGATTCTGGCGTTCGCCGTTTCGTGTGAAGATAAACGCACTGTGCGCGCTCATGTGACGGCAACGGGAGCCTTGATGCCTATCGCAAGAACTCTGCCGCCGCTGCCCGCGCGCCCGCTCTCTGCGAAATTGCAGGAAATGCGCGAACGGCAAATGGCTGTCGCGTCGACGCTGCGCGAGCTGGCGTGGACGCAGGACGTCGGCATGTCGGAGTTGTCCGGCTGGGAATACGGCACGCGGACAAGCGAGATGGCGGAAATTTTGGGCGGCGACGAATTGCGCGCGCTCGGACGCCTCGCGGCGGCGGGCGGCGTGCTGCCCGAAGGAATCGATCTGGCGCAGCTTGCGGCGAGCTTCACGGCGGCCTCTGCGGGCGCGACTTATTCGCCGCTCGATAAGCAAGTATTGCTCGTCGGCGATTTCAAAAACGATTCCTTGCTGACACACGAATTCGTTCACGCGCTGCAAGATCAGAATTTCGATTTGATGAAACTGCTGCTGGTACGCCCGTACAATTTTGATCGCACCGAAGCGCTGTTCGCCGTGATCGAAGGCGACGCGATGAACGTGCAGCGGCGCGCCGAAGAAACAGACGCCCTTTACGCGCGCCGCCCGCTCGATGACATCACGCGCGCGGAGAATAATCGCTTCAAAGAGTACCGCGAGGAAATCGGCAAAATGTTTCCGCCGCTTTTAACCGAAAGTTTTATTTTCCGTTACAGAGACGGCGCGCGTTTCGTCGAAGCAATTCGTCGTCGCGGCGGCGAGCGCGCGGTGGATGAATTGTTTCGCCGCCCGCCCGCGTCGAGCGAACAGATTCTGCACACGGAAAAATATTTGTCGAACGAAGCGCCGCAAGTCATCAATATAGATGAACAAGCGTTCGGCGAAAATAGCTGGACGATGGCAGCTTCGACGCCGCTCGGCGAAATCGGCATTCGCGGATTGCTGCTGAAAGAATTGCCGGAGCGTGAAGCGGCGCGCGCGGCAGCGGGCTGGGGCGGCGATTGCGCGTATCTTTTCGAGAACAAACAAAAAAGCGGAGCGCGGCTTTTCGTGTGGAAAACGAGTTGGGATAAGCCTGCGGACGCGGACGAATTTTTCCGCGCTTATAACTCTCTGCAACGCACACACGGCAACGCTTCTTCCACAGGCCAATCGAGCAGCGGGCAGACTGCACAGACGAGTTGGCGCGACGGCGGCGGACGCCTGACGATTGTGCGGCGCGAGGCGGGCAGCGTCATCGTCGTGCGCGGCGAAGACACGGATGCAACGACGGCGCTTGAATGGACTGTACGTTAAGCTGCAAATAAAAACGCGCAAAACTCTTTGCGTGAAGCGAGCGCCGGAGTATACTCACCTTAACCCGTTTCTCTCTTCGCAGCTTGCAGCCTTTTCAGGAGAAGTGATTATGAAAAAAGATTCGCCGCCTATCCTCTGCGCACGCATTGGCGTCGCCGTTGTCTTCGCGCTTTTCTGCTCTGTCGCGGTTACAGCGCAAATCCAAACGCAGGACACCACTTCATATTTAGTTTCCGCCAAAGCTGGCAGAGTCAACGCGCTTTCAGGCAAGGCGACTGTGCAGCATAGCGGCAGCGCCAAGCGGAATCAACTAACGCTTAAAAGCGAACTGGATTCCGGTGATACCTTGCGAACCGAAGCCGGAGCGCGCACGGAATTATTGCTTAATCCCGGTTCTTATTTGCGAATTGCCGAAAATTCGGAAATCGAATTGACGGACGCTTCGCTCGATAATTTGCGAATCAAGGTCGTGCGCGGCAGCGCTATTGTCGAAGCGACCGGCACGGACGGCACGCGCCTGCTCGCCGAAATCAAAACTCCGCAAACGAAAATACTGATTGATCGAAACGGGCTTTATCGCTTCAACGTCATACCCGTGACCTCCACGAATACGGCTTCGACAACAACAGCGGCAACAACCGAAGTGCTCGTCTATAAAGGCCGCGCGGTTGTCGGCAGCAACACGCTGGCAACTGTTAAGGGCGGCTCCAAGATAATCGTCGGCAGCGCAGGCGGCGCACAAGCGGCGATTGCTAAACTCGATAAGAAGAATCAAGACGACTTCGATTTCTGGAGCAGGGAGCGCGCCGGCGGATTGATGGCTGCCAACCGTCGATTGACGGGCGGCACGATTACGAACGTGCTCACGAGCTATCGAAACAACGGCGCATACGGCTACGGCTATGCGCCGTACTTCGGTTTGTGGGTCTTCGACGCATCGTTTAGCGGCTACACGTTTTTGCCCTTTTACTCGCGTTGGTCTTCTCCATACGGCTTCGGCTACCAAAACAATTTCGGTATTCCGTGGGGTTATTACAGGCCTGTCTCGCCGCTGCCGAATTCGGGCAGCAATGGCGGCAACAACAACGGCTTCATCACAAATCCGCCCGTTGCCGGTGTGCCTGTTGCGCCGTCGCCCGGCAGACCCGACCCAATCGATCCAGACAATCCTGAGCCAATCAGAAATCACCCCATTCGCCCCGTTCGCCCGATGCCCGTCGGTGAGAACGCAGAACTGTTCGATCAGGCTCTGCGAGGCTCTGGAGGCGGCGGAATTGTCGGCGGCAATAGCATCGGCAACAGTGACAGAATGAGCGGCGCTTCGACGGGCGGCGGCATGTCCGGCGGCGGCAACAACAACAGCGGCAGCGGTGGCAGTAACGGTGGCGGTATGCCTGCCGCGAGCGCTCCCGTTCGTCAGGAGCGGATGGACTCGCCGAGTCCTTCCGAACCGGTCAGCAGACCCGAACGAAACGTGCAGCCGGGAAGAGCGATTTCCGATCAATAAGCGCAAGCACGAGTGAAAATAAAAAGCGCGTCGATGCCGATAAACATCGACGCGCTTTTTGATTATTTACCGGCGCGCAATTTAAGCTTCAACCAATCGCTTAATACGGCGAGCACATCGTCGCCGATTGTCGTTGACGGAAGCGACGAGTATTCGCTGAAGGCTCCTGTTTTGGCTAAAAGAAAAAGATGATTAAGGTTTGGAAAAACGCGCTTCGTGACATCTTTATTGCCCGCTGCCATCAACGCTTCTTCGAGCAGCGTGGCTTGTCCGGCTGTCACTTGACGATCAAGCGCGCCCTGCAAAATCAACACGGGCTGGCGCACCTTACGAATCGTCGGCAGCGGATCGTAAGTGATGAAGGCTTTAACCCAAGGCAGTTTCGCTTCCGCCGGATACTTCGATAAATCGCCGCCCGTCGCAACTGCCCGATAAAACTCTTGTTGCTCGGCGCGCGCCGCCTGCTTTTCCGCCGCGCTCATCGTTTGATTGTTTTCCAATTCGTAATTTGCTTGATCCGTAATCGCTTCAGCGCCGCGCTTGCCTGTGCCAGCCAGAAGCGCTATGGCGGCGATGCGCGGATCGGACGCAGCGATGATCGGCGCAATTACTCCGCCTTCGCTGTGGCCGACGAGCGCGATGCGGTTCGGGTCTATGTCTTTGCGCGCGCGAAGAAACGCGACTTGTGCGCGCGTGTCGTCCGCGAAATCAAAAGTCGTTGCATTGAGAAGCGTGTTACGTCCTGTCGAGCCGCCCGTCCCGCGATCATCGACACGCAAAACAGCGATGCCGTTGCTCGCTAATTTTTCTGCGATCTGGCGAAACGGCTTGAAGTTTTCGAGTCCGGGAATTCCTATCGACTCGTCGCGCGTTTGCTGCCCGGAGCCTGTAATCATCACGACGGCGGGAAACAGGCGCGCGCCACTACTACTACTACTGCTGCTACTCGCTTTCGGCACAAGCAATGTTCCCGCGAGCGTGAAACCTTTCGCCGTCACAGTTACTTCTTCTGCCGTGAAGGATGCGTTTGCAGGCGCGCTGTAATCGCTGCGCGTGTTCTTCTGCTCGTACTTCGCTTGCTCGTCGAGCTTCGCGCGGATGGCTTCCATCAATGCGCCGTATTCTTCGCGCACGACTTCGGCGCGCTGTTTCGGCACGCGCACATAAATCAATTTGCCGCCCGCATCAGTCAAAATATCCATTGCTAGACCGCCCGCAACGTGTAGCCTGTAATAATCGACTAATTGAGTTGTTGCTGCGCCCGTCCCTGACGATGAAATTGAAAGCAGCGAGGTGCGTAGTTCGAGGCTCACAGGAAGGGTTTGCATAATCGACGGCACAAAGGCTTTGAATGCTTGCGCGCCGCCTTTTTGTTTGTCGTAGCGCTTGATTAAAAATTGATATTGATGCCAGACATTGTTCTCCAGAATGACTGCGCCCGCGTCCGTCTGCGCAGTCGCTTCATGCGCGCCCCTCATCTTTACGTTTCCTTCATTGAAGGCGAATCGAAGCATGACGTTCGGTTCCTGCGCGAGCGTGAAACTCGAAGGGCGCGCGTTTTTGTAGGCCGTCGATGTTTTGAAGTTGACCGCGTTGTTGCCGATGTTCAAAGTGTCCGCGCGCTCCGCAGTTTCGTCGTTTCTGATCGTGAACGTTTCAAAGCCGAGTTGTTGCCCTTCGCTGAAGACCAGAAACTTGCCGTAATCATTTTTGCTCTGCGCCGCAATCATCGTCGCCGCGCCGTAGCAAATTAAAAAAAACGCCATCATTAGAATCTTCATCTCGATTCTCCTGAAATCAAATCGGCGTTGTTGCATAAATCTATATATTGCGGTTTCGGGTCTGAAATTTGACGGGTCTTCCACAATATATGGGCACAAAACCCTATTTATGCAACAAAGCCAATCAAATCTATAAACTGATGACTGCCCATGCCACAAGCAAAGATAGTCCGGTGAACACTGCGAGGTACAAACGAATGCGCCTGTGCGCGAAATTCATCGTGTAGCCCATGCCGTCCAATTTCTCAACGAAGAACGCAGGATCATCCGGGTTCGAGTAATAAATCCCGCCGTGCCAGTGCTTTGCTTCTTCCGGGCGTTGCACGTTTGAGAAGCCGTGTGTCGCGCTCAATTGGTTGTTGACGGCGAGCAGCTTGTAAATAAAATAAGCCAGCCCGATAAAAAGCACTGCGATGCCGCTCCACATTGCAATATTGTTGAGCGACTTCAAAAAACGGAATTGATCGAGCGTCGTGAAGAGAAGCAACAGCGCCACATCGCCGAGCAGAAAGGCCGTCATCACGCGCGTCCAATCAAACAGATTGATGGAAATGCGGAGCGCGCGCTCCTTGTATCGCAAAAACTCTTCGGCGCGCGCGGCTGGCAAAGTCATCTTCACTCCCACGGAATCGTATTTGAACAACAGAAACATTGCCTGCAAATAAACGGACAGCACGGGCAGAAAAAAGACCGCCGTGAAACTTTTGTTTGTCCATCTATCAGGCTCGCCCGCCGCGTTCCAATGCACGGGAATGCTTTGCGGCAAACGGCGTTGTTGCATAAATAGCTACGGAGACGGCAGTGCTGGTAATCTTGATGTGTGACCAAGAAGAGAACCAAACAACAATACCGTCTCCGCAACTGGAAACAATATAACGCAGCCCTTGTCCA
>JBPCOJ010000095.1:0-6867 GCA_051000345.1 Pyrinomonadaceae bacterium
ATTCTATACACTGTATTAATCGAAAAGTCGCGCGTGCGATTTTCTCAAACGGAGGTAAAAGTCATGGCTAAACGATGTGATGTCTGCGGCAAAGGGCCGCAATTCGGTAATAACGTATCCCATGCGAACAATCGCACCCGCCGCCGCTTCGAGCCGAATCTTCAGTCGATCCGCGTGCAACGCCCGCAGGGGGGAGCCGAACGAATGAAGGTTTGCACCAGTTGCATCAAGGCTGGCAAAGTAGCAAAGGCTGCTTAACACAGTTTCGCGTTTTCAAAGATAACAAAAGCCGTCAGCATTATTTCAACTCACCGGAGTTTATCGATGCTGGCGGTTATTCTTTTTCGGCGACGAGCGCGATAGCTTCGATTTCGACACGCGCGCCGCGCGGCAAGCCTGCGGCAGCAACTGTCGCGCGCGCTGGCGGTTCGCTATTAAAATGACGAGCGTAAACTTCGTTCATCGCGGCGAAGTCAGTCATGTCGGCGAGAAACACAGTCGTCTTGACAACCTTATCGAGGCTCGATCCGGCAGCTTCGAGCACGGCGGCCAAGTTGCGCAAGACTTGCTCTGTTTGCTCTGCGACGCCGCCCGCGACGAACTCGCCCGTTTGCGGATCAAGCGGAATTTGCCCGGAAGCAAACACGAATCCATTGGCGCTCACTGCCTGCGAATACGGCCCGATGGCCTGCGGCGCGCTCTTCGTTTCGATGATCTGCTTCACAGTCACAATGCCCTCAATCTCGTTTCTCCAAACAAACTGCGCATCTTAACATAGGCACGGAAAGCAAACAAACGACGGCGCGCAGAAACGCGTTTTCGCTTTTCATGCGGTAAGGTTATCGGACAAAGAAAAAGAGCCGCAAACTTTCGCTCGCGCCTCTCGCCTGTATTTTAATGATGAACTTTACGCGGGCTGCTTTAATCCGCCGCGAACTTCCCTGAACTCGTGTTGCATTTCGGTGAAATCGGCGCGCATCGAAAGCATCTCGCCGCGCGTCGTGGATGCAAGGCTTTCTATACGGTCTAGCCGGACGTTGATTGCGGCGAAACCTTTATCCATTCGCTCTGCTAGCACGTTAAGTTGCTCGGCAAGCGTGTTCATGCGTTCAAGTAATGTATCGAGCATGGGGTTGATGCTGATTTCGCTCATGCGGGAATGATACGCTTGCCGAGTCGCCTTTGCAAAATAAAAAGCCAAGCCGATTTCCTTCAAGATTAAGCAGCGCCTTGCAGACGCTCGACATCAATCACTCCGGGCAAGCTCTTGATTGAATGTATAACTTTGTCCAGATGCTTAACGTCAAAGACTTCGACGGTTACTTCGATGCGCCCGCGCTCGTCTGCGGAAACAGTGGCGCGCGCATCGCGTATCCCCGTCTTCATATCAGAGATAGCGCCCGTGATGCCCGCAATCATGCCCGTGCGATTCTCCGTGATGGCGAGCAGTTTGACGGCGTAAGCGGATTTATCGCTGCGACCTGCCCATTCCACTTCCACGACACGCTCTGGATTGACCATCAACTGCTGCACGTTTTTGCAATCGGTTTGGTGTACGGCGACGCCTTTGCCGAGCGTGACATAACCGATAATTTCCTCGCCGCGCAGAGGATTGCAGCAGCGCGCGCGCGTAACCATTAAATCATCTATGCCGCGCACGACGATGGCATCATCGCCGAGACGTATCAAACGCTTGACGGCCTGCACGCCGCTTCTCAAACGCGATTCTTTTTTCGTATCGAGTTCTGCGAACTTTTCCGGCCCTAAGTATTTCGCAATGACGTTGCGCGGCACGAGTTTGCCGTAGCCGATGGCGGCCAGTAAATCCTCTTCGCGCCCGAAGCCGTACTCGCCCGCGATGCGCTTCCATTCGCCGTTGTCACCATCTAAAAGTTTTTTCGCCGAAAGCTGAAAGCGCGCAGATTCCTTCTCGAAAAGCTTGCGCCCGATCTCGACGGATTCGGCGCGCTGCTGCTCTGCGACCCAGTGCCGGACGCGATTGCGCGCGCGTGTCGTAACGATGAAGTTCAGCCAGTCGCGGCTGGGGTGCGAATTCGCCGTTGTAATAATTTCGACGAGGTCGCCGTTTTGAATCGCATTGCGCAGCGGCACGATGCGGCCATTGATGCGCGCGCCTGTGCATGTGTTGCCGACCTCCGAGTGAATCGCGTAGGCGAAATCGACGGGGGTTGCGCCGCGCGGAAGTTGTATGACTTTGCCCTTCGGCGTGAAGGCATAAACGTCTCGCGGGTAAAGATCGAGTTTTAAGGAATCGAGAAAGTCCTTAGAATCTTTGACCTCCTGTGTCCATTCAATCAACGAGCGCAAGCCCTGCAAAGCCTGATCGTCGTCGTGCGCGCCGCGATTTCCTTCCTTATATTTCCAGTGCGCGGCGACGCCTTCCTCGGCGATATGGTGCATTTCTTCGGTGCGTATTTGCACTTCAAAAGGCTGGCCTTTATCTCCTATGACGGACGTGTGAAGAGATTGATATAGATTGTCGCGCGGCGTGGCGATCCAGTCTTTGATGCGACCCGGCACAGGCCGCCATTTGCTGTGCATAACGCCGAGAGCCGCGTAGCAGTAGCGCACTTCGTTCGGCGTGATAATGCGCGCGGCGACGAGATCGTAAACCTGATCGAGTTCGATTTTTTGCGCGCGAAGTTTTTTCCAAATCGAATAGAGACGCTTGACGCGGCCTTCGATGCGCACATACGGAACTTCCGCTTCCTGCATTTGCTCTTCGATGCGCGCGGTGGCGTCTTCGAGAAATGCTTCGGTAGCGGAGCGGCGCTTTTCTAATTGCGCGGTGAGGCTGCGATAATCCTCCGGGTATAGATGACGAAAGGCGAGGTCTTCGAGTTCGCTGCGAAGTTTGCCCATGCCGAGCCTATGCGCAATCGGAGCGTAAATGTCCATCGTTTCCTGCGCGATGCGCTGGCGTTTTTCCGGCTTCAGAAATTGCAGCGTGCGCATGTTGTGAAGACGATCCGCGAGTTTGACGAGCACCACGCGCACATCGTTGACCATCGCAAGCAGCATCTTGCGCACGTTTTCGGCTTGCTGTTCTTCATGCGAAACGTTGCTGATCTGCGCAATTTTAGTTAGACCGTCAACGAGATGCGTTACCTCTTCGCCGAAATATTGCTTGATCGTATCAAGGTCAACAAGCGTGTCTTCGACTACGTCGTGAAGCAGCCCTGTCGAAACAGAGACGGCGTCGAGGCGCATGTCCGCGAGAATGTTGGCGACCTCCAGCGGATGCACTAGATACGGCTCGCCGGACGCGCGCACCTGCCCTTTGTGTTCGCGCGCGGAAAACAAATAGGCGCGCCGCAGCAAATCCAGATCGGCCTGCGGATGGTTGCGGCCTACCTTTTCAACGATGTCCTCAATGCGAATCATGCAGTTGGATAACTCTTTTGTGCGTGCTGAAGCAAATATTATAACCGCTACTTAAGATGCCGCGCTGAAGTGTACGCGCTGCCTTTCGTCGAAGCGCATGATTCTTGTACGCATATAATAAATAGGTGATGCAAGACTATGTGCAGTCATTGCATCACCTATGAGCTTACGGCGTCGGGAGGCTCGAAATGAACCGCCGCGACTTTTGCGAATTAAACGTAGCGGCAGCGCGTTTAGCTGTCCGGCGAGGAAGACTTTTTCGCTTCTTCCTTCTTTTTCGCTTCTTCCTTGTCTTGATTTTCCTTGTTCAGCCGTGCCGTCTCCTGCTGCGCTTCCTCTGCCTGTTTGGAGTAATCGTTCTTCTTGGCGGCATCGCCCTGCATCTCCGCCAGTTTGGACATTTCGCGCAGCAGCGCAGTCTTGGCAGACCAGGCGGTTTCATTGTTCGCATCTAGGCCAAGGGCTTTGCTGACGAGTTCCATGCCTTCCGTCGTGCATTGCATGGCTTTATCGAAGTCCTTAGGGTCTTGCGGCTTTCTGTACTGCACCTGCGTCTTGCCGTCCTTTTGCACAACGGGCTTATTGGCAGGAAGTTCGGTGATGGTGTTGGAACAGGTCGCCTTCGCGCTGGCTAGGTAGGTATAAGCGTCAGACCTTTTATCGGGCGGCGCATTATTGTTGTTAGCGCGCTGCATAATCCAAGCGGTCTGCTTGTCTTCTTCCTTCAGCGTGCCGTAAAGCGAGGCGACGGCTTTGTAGGCTTCCTCGTTGTTAGGGTCTTGTTCGAGAACCTTTTGGTAGGCGTCGATGGCGGACGTGGCCTTCGCCATATTATCCTGCGCATCGACACCGGGTTTATACTGCGCGTGGATCGAGCGTGCGATAAAAAACGGCGCGTTTTTTTGCTCCGGATTAAATTCCAGCGCTTTTTGGAAGTGATCCTGCGCTTCGGAGAAGTGGCCTGCTCCGTAGGCTCTCGCGCCGTCGTTCAACTCGCTCTTGGCGCGAATATTATTAATAACGCTGCAACCTGAAGCGCACAAAAGCAGTGCCGCAACCAGCGGCACGGCTCCGGCATAAGAGAGTTTCATCGGTTAAAGACTCCCAACAAAAGATGTATGAACAAAAGCTTCCCCAATCATTGCCGCGCGACTCTTCAGTTCAGGGTCAAACGGGCGCGCAGCAGCAATAATGTAAGTTGCACGCGATGAATTTCTAGAGACGCGTTTTTCCGGGCAGCGAGAAATGATTTACGCTGCCAGATCGTCAACCTGCAAGCCGACAGGCGTCGCGCCCGCAGCTTTGGCAGCATTGATTACCTTCACCACGTCGCCGTATTTGAGCGAACGCGGGGCTTTAATGAAAACCGTTTTTTCGACTTCCTGCGTGCCTGTTTTGAAGCCGCCGGTTGTTTTGCGCTCCTCGAAAACTTGAGCAAGACGTGAACCGAGCGGGCCTGTATCGTTGACCGTACCCATGTCTTCCTGATTCAGTTTGAGCTTTAGATCGCTCGAAATCGTGATGACCAGCGTCAACGGATTCGGCTTAACGTCCACTTGCTGATTTTCGTCCGGCTTTTCCGGCACGAGTGCTTTGAAGCGGCTCGGTTTAAGCGGCGCTTGCACCATGAAGATAATCAAGATGACCAGCAGGACGTCGATCATCGGCGTAACATTGATGTACGGCACGGCTGTTTCGCCGTGGCCGCCTGCGCTCATACCCATAATTAAAACCCTTTCAAGAAACAGGGAAGCTTTTTTCGCTCATCGATTCGTTGGACGAAACGCTCTTCCGAGTTTTGCACAAATGTAAAATCGCGCCGCACAGTCAGTGTTGCTGTGTTTCGATACTTATGCTGGCGGAACAACTGGCGCGGGTGCGCCGCCCGGAGTCGCGTTACCGCCCTTTTTGTCGGCAACGAGTCCGATCTGGTCTATTCCGGCCTGACGTATCACGTTGATGACTTCGACGACGCTGCCGTAGGAAACGCCGACGCCGCTCTTGATATAAACGATGCGCTCGTCGCCGGTTTTGGTGCGCATTCTTTTTTCGATGCGCGTCGAGAGTTCTTCCTTCGTGACGCGGTCTTTATCGAAGTAGTATTCGCCGTCGTTCGGAATGGCAATCACGACGGAGGATTCCTTGATAATCGCCGGATCGACTTCGGCGCTGCGCATACCGCGCGGAATGGCGACTGTAACGCCCTGCTGCAAAAGCGGCGTGACCACCATGAAAATGATGAGCAGCACCAGCATAATATCGACCATCGGCGTGACATTGATTTCGGAGTTCAATCCACCGCCGCCGCCTGACATTCCCATGACTAAATCTCCTTCGCTTCCTGACTAACTCTTAAGCCAAAGCCCGCCGCCTGTGTGCGTGCCGCGCGGCTGTCCTAATCTACCGACAGCCGCGCGGCGACGAAAACGAATGGCGGGCGCGACGAAAACGCTTATGACTTCAACTGCTTTGTGCGGTTCTTCAAAAAGTAGTCAACGAGTTCCGAAGCGGAGTTGTCCATCTCGACGATGAAGCTATCGACCTTGCCTGTGAAATAGTTAAAGAGCCACACGGCAGGCACGGCGACGACGAGGCCGAGCGCGGTTGTAAAGAGAGCTTCGGAAATACCGCCCGCGACGGCTGCGATACCGGCTGACTCGGCGTTTCTCATGCCTTGGAAGGCGTTGATGATGCCGAACACGGTGCCGAACAATCCGACGAACGGAGCGGTTGAACCGATGGTCGCAAGCCCCGATAGACCGCGCCGGAATTCGGCTGTCTTAATAGCAATGGCGCGTTGCAAAGCGCGCTTGGAAGCTTCGACTTCCTCGCCGGAAATTTCGCTCGATTGTTCGTGCGCGCGAAATTCCTGAAGACCGGCGTTGACGACCATCGCCAGATGCGATTTTTTGTGTTTGTCGCTGATGTTGATGGCTTCTTCGATGCGGTCATTCTTGAGCGCCTGCGCAACACGCGGCGCGAATTCACGCGATTGCTGTTTGGCTGCTTTGTAAGTCAAAAAGCGCTCGACCATAATCGCAATCGAGTACATGGACATGATGAGCAAAATAATCACCACCGTCAGCGCGACGCCGCCTAAATGCTTGAGCATTTCGGTGATGGAAAAAGTGTTGCCGGGATCGGTTGCAGCGGCAGACGGAGCGGCGGCATCCTGCCACAGGAAAACGAGAAAGCTCAAGGCCTTCATTCCGAGAAAGCTAGTTAGAATCGTCACGGTAAATCCCTCCAAAAGTTTTTCATTACATTAGATAGCATTCAACAGATTCCGCGCACATGCTTTTGCAGCGCCTTACTGTTTTACTGCAACGTGAAATTAAAGGTGATCGTGCCAGACACCTTAACCGCTTGCCCGGATAAAGTAGTCGGGGAGAAACGAGTTTGGTAAGCGCCCTGCACTGCCGCCTGTCGAAGCAGCGGAGGCCCGTTGATGGCCGTCGCCGA
>JBPCOJ010000034.1:0-66136 GCA_051000345.1 Pyrinomonadaceae bacterium
ATGATCCCATTGCGTAAGCTCTACTAAAATAACCCAAGTTGCTAATTATCAATTGCCACTAGCTTCAGCTAGTGGATCACAGTAACTAAAGAATCGGCTTTAGCCGAAAGAGTTCGGCTAAAGCCGAAAGAGGTCGGCTAAAGCCGACAAATTAAGAACTCGCACCACTAGCTGAAGCTAGTGGCAACTCAAAGAAATCAAAATTTGACAACTGGCAACTTGGGTTAAAATACAAGCTCTCGCTTTTTTTAATCGTTCATGCTCGAACTCAACGGTCAACCTTTTTCGCTTTCACAGATTGCGCGCGTCGCGAGCGGCGCGGAGCATGTCACGCTCGCCGACGCCGCACGCGCACGCGTCGAAGCCTCGCGCCGCAGCATCGAAAAAATTTTAGCGGAAGGCCGCGTCGTTTACGGCGTCAATACTGGCTTCGGCAAACTCTCCGATTATTCCATCGCGCCCGAAGAATTGCGCGTGCTGCAACTGAACCTCGTGCGCAGCCATGCGTGCGGCGTCGGACAATTTCTCTCCGAAGCGGAAACTCGCGTGATGCTTTTGCTTCGCGCCAATGTGCTCGCGCTCGGTTACAGCGGCGCGCGTGTCGCTGTCGTCGAAACGCTCATTTCGATGCTTGAGCGCGGCGTACATCCATTGATCCCGGAGAAAGGTTCTGTCGGCGCAAGCGGCGATCTCGCGCCGCTCGCGCATCTCGCGCTGGTCGTAATCGGCGAAGGCGAAGCCGTTTATCAGGGCGAAAGAATAACGGGGGGCGAAGCCATGCGGCGCGCTTCGATTGAGCCTTTGCAACTCGAAGCCAAAGAAGGAATCGCGCTGCTCAACGGCACGCAGGCGATGACGGCAGTCGGCGCGCTCGCGCTTCTTCGCGCCGAAACTCTTTTGCGCGTCGCAGACATTGCGGGCGCGATGACGCTCGAAGCTTTGCGCGGCACACCGACGGCCTTCGATGAACGCATACACAGTTTGCGCCCGCACGCAGGACAAATCGCCGTTGCCGCTCATTTGCGCGAACTTTTAATCAATAGCGAAATCCGCGCGTCGCATCTTGAAAATGATCCGCGCGTGCAGGACGCTTACAGCCTGCGTTGTATGCCGCAAGTTCACGGCGCGGCGCGAGGCGCGATTGGGCACGCGCGCGAAATCGTGGAAACAGAAACGGGCAGCGCGACGGATAATCCGCTCGTCTTCGCCGCGACAGAGGAAGTTTTATCCGGCGGCAATTTTCACGGCGCGCCGCTCGCACTCGCTTTCGATTACGCGTGCATCGCCTTAACGCATCTCTCAAACATGAGCGAGCGACGCATCGAACGCCTCGTCAACCCGGATTTGAGCGAAGGACTCCCGCCGTTTCTCGCGATTCATCCGGGCACGTCGTCCGGCTTTATGATTGCGCAGGTGACAGCCGTCGCGCTTCTAAACGAAATGAAAATTCTCGCGCATCCGGCGAGCGCAGATAATCTGCCGACATCGGGCAACAAGGAAGATCATGTTTCAATGGGCATGACGGCTGCCGCAAAGCTGCGCCAGATTGTCGAGAACGCCGAATACATCTTCGCCATTGAACTGCTCGCCGCCGCCGAAGCACTCGAGAGCCGCGCGCCTCTCAAACCCGGAATCGGTGTTCGTCGCGCTTATGAGATTGTGCGTTCCTTCGTTCCGCGCTTAACACAAGACCGCCCGCTTGCGACAGACATCGAAAAAGCCGCAGAAGCGATCCGGCGCGGCGATTTTGAAGTGTAGAGACTTGCCGCGCCGCTATAAAAATTAGGCGCACGCTTTTCTGAGCGTGCGCCTAATTTTTAATTCAACTGCCTAACGGCTATCAACGTTTTCTTTTCATCGTTGCACGCGCGTTGTTGCTGGCTGTTGCGTTGGACGCACCGCCCGTGTTGAGGTCAACCGGCGCAGGATAGCCTTTGCCGGAAAGCGCGGCGACGGGAATGACGATTTCCTTCCGGCCTTTGACGGCGCGCGTCACTTTGCTGCTCTCGTTCTTTTGGCTTTTGCTGTTCGCGGAATTTTTATCGTTCGCTGAAGCATTGGAGTTTCCGCCCTTGATGTTTTCGGTTGGATTGCCGTTGGCGTCGCGCGACATTTGACGAAGCGCATTCATCGCTTGCGCGCGCTCTTTTTCGCTTAATTGATCGGCTGAAACACCATAAGACGAAAGCACTGTGCGCAGGTTTTCTTCCGTGTTCGAGCCGCGATCATATACGTCTCGATAAATGTGCAGCTTGCCGTCCTGTACGACGATGGTTTCATAACGCAGTTCGACAGGCACGCTTTGATTCAGCTTGACGTTCTTCGTTTCCGTTTTTTCCTTCAAGAGTCCATTGAGCTTTTCCTGATTCAAATCCGCGCCGCCGAGTTGCGCCAGCTTCAAAGTAAATTCTTCGATTTGCGGGCTGGTTAATCCGACGCAGCCGTGCGAGGCGAAGGTTCCGAGCTTCGCGGGAGACTTTCCGCCGTGAATAAGCGACGGCAAGCCGATTGGAATCTTGATCGGCCCCAAGGGATTCAGCTTGCTTCCGGCTTCGACTTTTTGTCCGGCTTTGACTTTGTTGGATGACGCGACCCAAGGCTCGTCGGGCGGCGTCCATGTCGGATTGACGATGATCGAACTTGCTTTGCGGAGTCCTGTCGGCAAAGGAAATTCGGGATAGCCGATGCCGACTTTGTAGGATTTGACGAGCCTGCCGCCGTCGAAAATATCCATGCGATACGCGGGCGCATTGACGACGACGCGCGTATCCGTTGGAACCGCATTGAGCTTTCCGCGCGAGATGTTGCCCGCGTTCCCGTTGTTGCCCGCGCCCGCGTTGCTGCCTGTCGCCTTCATCGCGCCCGTTGCATTCGCGTTGCCGCCGGAAGCGTTGCCGTTCATACCCGCAGTGTTATTCGTGTTTCTGTTCGCGTTAGTGTTATTTGTGTTGCTGTTCGCGCTGCTGCTGGCACTCGTGGATTGATCTTCGCCGCCGCTGCTCCAGCGCTGGCGCACGAGCGCGAGAAGCTGATCTGTTTTTTCAGCGCCGATGACGGCCTTGACTTGTTCGGCGGCGCGCGCGGTGGCGGCGGTCGTCGTGCCGTTGTAGTTGTCCGCGTTTGTTTCACGAAGCGAGGCCGTTTGCTCGCGTGCGGCTTTGCGAAGCCCGTTGATTTGCTCGTCGGTTAAGCCGAGTTTCGTTTTCAAGTCGGCGGCGAAACCTTCGTCCGAGAAAAAGGCGTCGAGCACGGGCAGCGTGACCGGCAGATTGGCGGCAGTCGCCGCATCGTTTACTACAATCTGCGGCGTCGGCGCGGGCGTCGCGGTGGTGGTCGTCGTAGATGTGGTTGTATTTGTGTTAGCCGTATCCGTTGTCGGCGCGTTCGTGCATCCCGCGCCGCTTAAAGCAATGGCGAGCGTGACGCAAAAAAGCAACGCGCGCAAAATATTCTTCATGTTTACCGATCCTCTTTTTAAGTGTGTGAAAGTTGTCCGACAATTAAGATGTGACGCCGGTTTTTATGCAACAATCGTTCCTGCATTTTTGAGGTGTGTTTGGACGGAGTTGCTACACAAATGCTACACGCGCGCAACCAGCCTCGCACCATAAGCGAACAAGCGCAGTCTTTCGGCTCGGACTTTTGACAAAGATTCAATGCGTGCTGCCGTCGCGTAGCAGAGGATACGGATTGATGTTCGTGCCGTTGTAGTAGTGTTTCGGATCGGCGACGATGGAGATGGAAAAATGTAAATGATAATTGCCCGCTCCGGCGTTGCCCGTGTCGCCGACGTAGCCTATGACTTCGCCGCGCCGCGCGAAATGATTTTCCGCGAGGCCGTCGGCGTAATGATCCAGATGCGCGTAGTAGTAAACGGTTTTGTTGTCCCTATCTAATTGATAAACCGTCGTGCCGCCGCCCGCGCTCTGAAAAAATTTAACGATGGTTCCGTCTGCGCAAGCCAAGACGGGCGTGTTGCGCGCCGCCGGAATGTCAATCGCATCATGCACGCGGCCTTCGGAGCGCGCATCCGTATAGGTGTCCTGCAATTGATCCGAGCGGACTCCGGCGACGGGAATGAGCAGCGATGTTTTGTTGTTCGATGATGCGGGCGCAGACAACGGAGAAGCAAGCGGAGTGGCGTTGGCAGCGGGCGAAGCGATTGGCGTCGGCACAACGGCATTGGTCGTATTAGTAGCGGCGGCGGGCGAGGGTTCCGGCGACGGCGTGGATGAAGAAATCGGCGGTGGCGCATCGTTGCCGGAATTGCGCCGCACGTTGAGCCAGACAAAGGCGGCGATAAAACAAACGAGCGCGAGAAGCGCCGTGCGTATAAGGCGCGTTTGCGCGCGCGTGCTCAAGTTGAAAGCCATGCGTTGTTTCAAGTGGCGTGCGAATGCCGCTCGCGGTAGCACGCGGGAAGCCTTTTCTGTTATTACATTGTCATTCGTTCGCGCGCGCAAAGCTTTTTGCTGACGGCGTTGATTATTCAATTGATAAAAGCAAACGCACGCGCACGCGAAACATTAACACACAGAGGTTCAGTAAACATGTATGAATTGAAAATCTCTTGGGCGAATAGCCGCGCCTATCGGGTCAAGGCTTCGACGGCGAAACGTCCGGCGGCGTGCCTCGCATTGCTATTGCTGCTGCTCGCTTTTTCCGCTTCTACACCGCAAGCGCAAACCGCTCCGGCAACGGCGGCGCGCGGCGAGACAGTGCAATTTCAAAGCAAGCTCGTCGGAAAAACTTTGCCTTACAATGTCTATCTGCCCGCAGACTATGCCGCGCCTGCCGCACGAGCGACGCGCTATCCGATCATCTATTTGCTGCACGGGCTGGGCGGGCATTATAACGTTTGGTCGCATGAGAAACTCGCCGGTTATGCAACCCAGTTTCGTTTAATCATCGTCACGCCCGAAGGCAGCGACGGTTGGTACACGGACAGCGCGACAACGCCTGCGGACAAATACGAAAGCTACTTTTTGCAGGAACTAATCCCGGATGTCGAACGCCGCTACCGCGCGCTTGCGACACGCGACGGGCGCGCCGTCGCGGGGCTTTCGATGGGCGGCTACGGCGCGTTGAAGTTCGGCGTCAAGCATCCCGAAATGTTCGCCTTCGCTGCTTCGATGAGCGGCGCGCTCGATGCTGCGGCGTGGACGGAAGAGGAATTGAAGGGCGCAGTCGGCGCATACGTCGCGCGCTCCATCATGCAGACCTTCGGCGCAGCGGGAAGCGAGACGCGCGCCGCTAACGACATCTATAAGATGTTCCGCGAGATGCCCGCCGAACGCACCGCCACGCTTCCATACTTTTATCTTGATTGCGGCACGGAAGATTTCTTGCTGCAATTCAGCCGCCGCCTCGATGAAGTTTTTCTGACCAAAAAAATCGCGCACGAATACAGAGAGCTTCCCGGCGCGCACAACATGCGTTACTGGGACAAACAACTGCCCGGAATCTTCGCCATCGCCGCGCAAAAACTAACGATTGCCGCGACAGCTTCGCCAGCGAAGTAAGGCCGCCGCCGCACGGTAAAAATCAGGGAGACGAAACTTGCTCGACTTTGCCATCGACATGGCGCGCGATGCCGGACGCATTCTCGCCGAACGCTTCGGGCGCGCCATCACCATTTCAAACAAGGGCGACATAGACCTCGTCACCGAAGCAGACTTGGAATCCGAACGCTTCATCATCGAACGCATACAAACGCACTATCCGCGCCACCAGATTCTCGCCGAAGAATCCGGCGCATCTGCCGAGCAGCACGGCGAATACAAGTGGATCATCGACCCGCTCGACGGCACGACCAACTACGCGCACGGTTATCCTTGCTTCTGCGTCTCCATCGCGCTCGAACACACTGCCTCGCGCCAAATCGTCATCGGCGTCGTTTACGATCCCGTGCGCGACGAACTCTTTGCCGCCGAACGCGGTCAAGGCACGACGCTAAACGGGCGGCGCATACGCGTCACAGAGACGGACGATCTTAACCGCGCGCTGATCTGCACGGGCTTTCCCTACGACGTGCGCGAACGCAATGATTTTGCGCGCCACTTCACGAACTTTATCAATCACGCACAGGCCGTGCGCCGCGACGGAAGCGCCGCGCTCGATCTCGCTTATGTTGCGTGCGGACGCTTCGACGGATTCTGGGAAGAAGGCTTGCGCCCGTGGGACGTGGCTGCCGGAACGCTGCTCGTCGAAGAAGCGGGCGGGCGCGTCTCACGCTACGACGGCTCATCATTTGATGTTTACACGCCGCCCATTCTCGCCAGCAACGGCCTCATACACGATGCAATGATGCGCGTGATCTCGATGTGAATATGTGCCGTTGACATAAGTTGCATGGCTTTAGCCGAATCGATTCGGCTAAAGCCGATAATCTAACAGCTTCACTGATCCACTAGCTGAAGCTAGTGGCAATTGAAAATTCATCGCTAATGCCAACAGAATCTATCGGCAATAAAGCACCGGAAACAAAATTGAAAGGCAACGCAAGGTTGAGGCTTACCGCCTATGTTGGTACACTACCCGTTTTGATTGGAACGATTATTCGCGGGAGTGTGTATGCAGGAAGTATCAGAGAATTCGTTTGAAGGTTTTTTGAACGAGCATGATGAAGCAATGTGGGCGCAGGCGATTGCCGGAGTGCTGCCCTTCGTGCATGAAGTTGATCAAGCGGCGGTGCAGATATGGTTCGCGTTTTATCCGCTGGCGCTGGCAAGAGCGTTGCGGGACGCAGAAGACCCCGCGCAGTTGGCGAAACGCTTGCAGCTTCAAGGTAAGTATGAATTGAAGGACGGGATTGATTCGTCGCATGAATTTCTCTACGGACATCGTTTTTGGCCGGAAGTAAAAAAGGCCGTAACGGAACACGCCGCAGCTTTCAAGCAAAACGATGCGTCAACGCTTGAAGCAGAGATTCGCCGCATTGCAAGCAAGGTCGCCGCCGCACTGAAAAAGGATGAATCGCTGCTTACGGGCATTACGGCGATTGCGCTGATGACTTTGCAGCAGATCGGCATAGATGCTTTCAAGTCTGCGACGGAAGCGACGGCGAAGAAGCGTAAGGGTGACAAACGTTCGCCTGAACAAATTCTGAAACAGCGCGCGAAGGATGACGGTCAGGGCTTGCTCGGCTTTCTTAAAACGACGGATATGCGCTGGACTGTGACGTTTGACGAAAGCGATCCGCAGGCCAAGTTCAAGGTCATGCACATGCAGGAACTCGCAAGCGGCGCGGCGGAAGATAAACGCGAGTGGCGCGGCGTCGATCCGCGTCGCGTTGAAGGGCCGATTCCTGTGGAATGCCGCTCGGCGGCGTGCGGCACATGCTGGGTCGGCGTGCTCGGCGGAGCGGAAAAGCTCTCGGACGTGACACGGCGCGAAGGCAAAAACATCAAAGAGTTCGGCTACATCGAAACGAATGAAGCGAAGCCGCTGATACGCCTCGCGTGCGTGGCACAAAGCGCGGGCGCTGTCTCTATCGTGATCCCGCCATGGAACGGCGTCTTCGGCAAATTCCTCAAAGCGCAACACAGCGGCACGGGCGTGGGCGACAACAATAATGATAATGATGCGGGCAGCGACTCGAACGCTGACACGCAGACGAACGCTGCTGTGCCGACAAAATAAGCGTGTCGCTTCATCAACACAAAACGCGGTGGCTAAAATATTTCGCGTGTCATATCGCAGGGAGAATTTAATTTTATGGCTGAGTCACAAAACGTCGCCAACAATTCGCAATTGCTCGTTGTGGGCGCAGACGATTTTTCGTTTGACGTAGTCGAGCAGGAGAACGGGCAGGCAACCGTCGTGCGTTTTCCGATTGACACAAAGCGTTACAGCGCGGGCGATATGCTGCTTGTTTTATCGGGCGCGGAAATTCACTTTCACGGCATGATCGGGCAAATCGAAGACGGCCACGCAACCGCTTCGGATCGGCGCGGCTCGCTGTTGCCCGTCACAGTTCAATAACGAAGGCGCGTTTGTGACACGATGAAAATAGTTGGACTGCTCATCATCTCGAACATTTTTATGACCATCGCGTGGTACGGTCATTTGAAATACAAAGGTAAGCCGCTGTTGCTGACGATTCTGGTGAGTTGGGGCATCGCTCTCTTTGAATATATCTTTCAAGTTCCGGCGAATCGTCTCGGCGCGGAGCGCTTCACGTTGACGCAGTTAAAGATTATGCAGGAGTGCATTACGCTTGCTGTTTTTACCGTCGTCGCGTTTCTGCTTTTCCGCGAGCCTGTGCGTTGGAATACGGTTGTCTCTTACCTATTCATCGTGGCTGCCGTGTACTTTGCCTTCGCCTTCAAATCCTAAAGCGCCGCTCGAATAATTCATGCGCAGCGTTCGCTTTTACGGCGTGCGCAGTGGAGCGAACGAGAACATAAACATCCACGATTCGCAGGCATGACGCGTTCCTCAATTCGTTCGGCGCGTGCCGCGTTTGACTTCCAAATCGAATACGTCCGGGCGAAAGTAATGGCCTGACACGTCGAGCGTCATCTTCTCTTGGTCGATTAACGTCAAATCGAGTTCGGCGGTAATAATCTCTTCCCTGTCAAAAACGGGTTCGACAACGTAAGAGCCGTCCGGCGCGATGATGCAGCTTCCGCCGCGCAGCACAAGCGTTTCCGGCGCGGCAATTAATTCGCTTGTCAGCGCGAGTTGTGGGGGAAGCTCGCTCGCTTTCATGATGAGACCCACCGCCAGCACGAAGCATCGCGCTTCAAAGGCATAGTGACGACTCGCAATCTGGTGCATCTCGTGTACGGTCGGAAAGACGGAGATGTGTATGTGCTCGCCGGAAGTGTGAAGCGCCTGCCGCGCCAAAGGCATCCAGTGTTCCCAGCAGATCAGCCCGCCGACGCGCCCCGCTCGAGTCGTCACGGCGTCGAGTCCCGCCGCGTCGCCCTGCCCCCAAACGAGGCGCTCCGTGTAAGTCGGAACGAGTTTGCGATGATGATTGACGAGCGCGCCCGTTTCGTCGAAGGTCAGCAGAGAATTGTAGAGCGTGCCGTTGCCCGCGCCCTGCTCGACGCGTTCGTTGATGCCTATGACAATCACGATGCCATGCTTGGCGGCGGCTTTACCGAGCATCGTCGTTTCCTTGCCCGGCACGACAACACTATTGCGTCGAAGCTGTGCGAAAACTTCTTTGGTCGGCGCGTGATTCCAGAGCGCGGCGTGCGTCGAATAATCCAGCCACGCAGGATAACCGGGCAGCCACGTTTCGCCAAACGCAACGAGCTTTGCGCCCTTCGCTGCCGCCTGCTCGATTTGTTCAATCGCTTTGGCGAGGCTGGCTTCCAAGTTTAGAAAGACAGGGCTTGATTGAATGATTCCAACCTTGATTCGCTCAAGCATATTCCGTCGCCCTCAACTCAAATTTATAGTAGCCAACAAAACCGGAAGAAATGTCGTCTTCATTCTCGTCGCCGCCGCTCATTTTGGCTTCATGTTCAAGGCTTACAACGCCGAACGAATAATGTCTGCGAGGCGCTCGCTTTCCCGCCGTGCGCAGACGCGCGCATCATCGCCCGGCTGCGGCTCTATTTTAATCAATTGATGATAAATGATTTCCACTTTAACGAGACGCGGCAGGCGCTTGTTCTTAGGCCACACGCGATGCGCGCCGCGAATCGTCACGGGCAAAATCGGTACATTCGCTTCGAGAGCCATCCGCACCGCGCCGGTTTTGAATTTCGTCATCGAGCCGTCGGGCAAGCCGCGCCCGCCTTCCGGGAAAATAACCACCGCGCCGCCCTCTTTCAGCCACTGCAAAGAACGCCTGATCGCCGTCGGGTCTGTGCCGTTGATTTCGAGCGGCCACGCGCCCAATAGCCCTGTGAGTTTTCCCACCACAGGCCAGCCGAAGATTTCGTTCCACGCCAGATAACGCACGGGGCGCTTAATCTCCGTGCCGATCCAGAAGGGGTCTATGTAGCTCTGATGATTGGCGGCGACGACGAGGCCGCCCTCAAGCGGAATGTTCTCGACGCCGCGATACTTTATACGCCAGCACAAACGCGACAGCGCGCGCATGGCGGGACGTATCAATTCAAACGCCGTTTGCGGCAGCACGTATATTTCATCTGCCGGATTGCGTTTCGGATGTTGGCGGCGGCGGCGCGCCATGCCGTGCGTGCTCATGTCGGTTTCACAAAATCATGCCACCATTCGGCAGGCACATCCGTTTGCGCGAGTCTGTCAGTTGTTTTGACTTCGCAACGCTCGCACACGAAGCCCGTATAAGCGCGCGCTTCTTCCTTCGTCAACCCGATGCGCGCCTTTTGCTTGCATCGCTCACCGGCACAGCGTCTTTCAATTTCCACCAGCAGCACTTGGCGCGGCACAACAATGCGACTCATTTTTTCAGCGCTCCAATCAACAACCGGAAAAACTTATCGGATGTCTCTTGCATGTCTCCCGCAGGCATCGAACGTCAATTCACGAAGCTTCTTCGAGCGGCCAATGCTTATCGACGAATTCTAGATGCAGGCGCGGAATATTGTCCGGCCCGAGCCTGCGCGCGCGCACCGCCGCGACAACCGCAATTTGATACCGCGAACTCGTCAAACGCACAAAGCGCCCGCGCCCCACTTCGAGCGTGGTGAAGACGGCGGCTCCGCGACGGCTGATGTTCTCCGTCACGGTTTGCTCGCTGGTCGTGACGACGCCTTTATCGTCGAACACTTCGACTGCCACATCGATTGCCATCGCGTGGCGCGTTTCATGGCGCGGCGCGTCTGTGCGCGCATACTTCGCGGACTCATCAGACTGCTCGCGCACATCCCACAAACCGGTTTCGGTTGCCGACGACGCGACATCGTAACGCTTCGTCGGGTCTGTTTGAAAACTTGCGGGCGGATGCTTGCCGATAAACGCGACGCCGATTTCAAAGCGCGGCAGTTTGTCTTTCTCCGCCTGCGCCATCGACTTGACGTTGCGCACCAAAGCCCACACGCGGTATTGCTGCTCGACATGATCGAAGCAGCGAAGCTGGCGCGGCATCGGCAAAGTCAAATGCAGCAAGCGCCCTGTTTCAGTCGGGCGTGCGATAGAGAAACGTGCGCCGAACGGAGTTACGTCAACAAGGCGCGTCAACTCTACCCACTCGTAATCCGCGCTCTCACGGCACTGCACGCGCACCGGCAGAGACAATTCCAGCCGCTCGCGCACGCGCTTGGAGTCGTTGCTCATTTTCATATTCGATTCATTCACCGCCACCGCTTGAATTCGTCAATTACAACTACCATATATCGGGTTCCCGCAAAATCCCTTACAGCCTCTCCCTGACAGCCTTGAAGTCCTGATTTTACAACGATTTGGCGGCAACTCGCGGGTTGCCAAAAGAGAGCTTTTCAGCTACAATATGTTGTATCTGGTAGTGATCGCCGCAAGCTTCATTCCAGCACCGAAATTTACATTCAACACTCCCGCAATTTCGCGCTTTGCAGCAAGGATTTTCAAGCGCCCGTGATTCGCCGCAAACTTGCTTTGCGCGAAGTTTCAGACGCCTGCACGCGCGGATTGTACCGGAAAGGTCTAATTGATGGAAACACCTACTGAACGCAACTACATTAACATCGAAGACGAAATGCGCCGCTCTTACTTGGACTACGCAATGAGCGTTATCATCGGGCGCGCGCTGCCGGACGTGCGCGACGGCCTCAAGCCCGTGCATCGCCGCGTGCTCTGGGCAATGAACGAACTCGGTAACCAGTATAACAAAGCTTACAAAAAGAGCGCGCGCGTCGTCGGCGACTGCTTTGTTAAAGGCACGCTCGTTCACACAGAGCACGGGCTGTCGCCGATTGAAAGCATTAACATCGGCGATTATGCGCAATTGCCCGGCGGCTTCGTCAGCCGTGTTGTCGAAGCCTTTCACAATCCGCCCGCGCCCGTCCTTGACGTGACGTTATCCAACGGTCATACGCTCACCGTTACACACGGTCAACTGTTCCGCGTTCTCAACGATAATTTAACGATTTCATGGGAACGCGCTGACCAACTTGCAGGCAAGCGCGTGCTCGCCACAAGCCCACGCGCGCTCGGCACATCCGTCGCGCACGCGGACGCCGAACAAAATGCAGCCGCTTATTCCGTCGGACTGCTCGTTGCCGAAGGTTATCTGACGGATCGCGGGCGTTCGCGTCGTGTTGGCATCAATATGGTTGAGCTTGCGCCGCTCCTCTTTCTCGATGGCTTTTGCGCATCGCAGGGCATCAAAGCCGCATGGAGTGAGCGGCCTCCGCAGAAGGCTCATTACCAATCGCAGCACTCGCTTCGCTTCAGCGGCATTGACGCGGCTTTCGCGGCGTGCGCAGAAACGAGCGCGCACAAGGAAGTTCCCGCGTGGATTCTCGCAGACCGTCGTTTGTATGCTCCGTTCATAGCAGGCTTCACGGATGGCGATGGTCACGTTCGTGTAAACGGGAAACAGCGTGAAGCGGTTTTAACTTCAACCTCGAAAAAATTGTTGACACAGATACAGGCGATGCTCGCCGATGGCGGCATTCACGCGCGCCTCACCTGTGAAGACTTTAGCACGCGCGCCTACGGCGAGAACGCTCAACCACGTTATAACCTCTGGCTGACGGGCGATAATGCCGCACGCTTCTGCCAGCTTGTCGCCGGACACTTAACGATTGATTACAAACGCGACGCAGCGATGTTTATCATCGAACGCAGTCGCCGCGTGCTTAACACGACCACCGATTGCATTCCCGGTGCCGCCGTCTTCAACGAACTCTCGGCGCATCATCTCGGCGCGGGTTGGTACAAGGACAACGCCGGAAGAAAATTTCGTGCTGGCATTAAGTATCCAACCGGCGCAAAAATTCGCTACGCACGCAATCTGCGCGACAAGGACATTTCCTACCGGCAGATCGAAACATGGGGGCTGTTGAGCAAGTTGCGCCGGATCGGTTCGCCGCTTGCCGAACGCCTGCAACATCTGCTCGATACTTACTGCGTGCTCGCGGTTGAATCGGTAATTGATCGCGGCGAGTGCGTTGAAACCCACGACATACAAATCGCCGACGAGAGCCACGAGTTTCTCGCGCAAGGCGTTGCCGTTCACAACTGCATCGGTAAATATCATCCGCATGGCGACACGGCGGTTTACGATACGATGGTTCGCCTCGCGCAGGATTTCTCGATGCGCTATCCGCTCATCGACGGGCAAGGCAACTTCGGCTGCTTTACGGGCAACACGAAAATCAAACTTCTGGACGGAACAGAAAAGACATTGGCGGAGCTAGCGGAGTTGCCGCCGGATGAAATTTTCTATGTTTACTCTGTGAACACAGAAGGGCGCATCGTTGTTGGCGAAGGCCGTCATTCGCGTGTCACGCGCCGCAACGCGGAATTGATTGAACTCACGCTTGACAGCGGCGCGAAGATTCGCTGCACGCCCGATCACCGTTTCATGCTGCGCGACGGCACTTACAAAGAAGCTCAACATTTGACGATGGAAGACAGCTTGATGCCCGGATACTTTGACGCCATGCCGGTCAACAAGCAAACAAACGAATATCTGCGCGTCATGCAGCCGAAAACCGGCGCGTATGAATTCGTGCATCATCTCGCAGACGCGTACAACTTCGAGCAAGGCACTGCGCCGAAATTCGCGGGCGCGTTTGTGCGCCATCACAAAAATTTCAAACGCTTCGATAATCGCCCGACGAACATCGAGCGCATGACGTTCCTCGATCATCTGCACTTGCACGCCGAACACATTGAAGAGTTATGGCAATCGGATGAGTTTCGTCAGGCGCAGCGCGAAGGCGTAAAGCGTTACTATGACGAGCACCCGGAAGCGCGTGAAGCGCGGCGTCAACAGTTCGTCGCGCAAAACAGAGACGCGGAATTTCGACGGCAAAACGGCGCGCGAGTCGCCTCTAGCCTCAAGCAACTTTACGCCGATAATACTGAAGCGCGTCGGGAAATCTCGGCGCGAATGAAAGCACTGTGGGCAGACGGCGATTATCGCTCGAAGATGAGCGGGGCGCTCACCGGAATTGAAAAGCGCCCGTTGACTCCGCAGCAAAGAAAGCATGTCGCGCGCATTATCTCAGAGAAGAGCCGCGCGATGTGGAAGAACGAAGCTCAGCGCGAGAAAATAGTTGCAGCAATTTCGCGTGCGCTTTCTTCGGAAGAAGTACGTGCGAAGTTAAGCGAAAATTCGCGCCGCAATTGGCGCGATCCCGCATACCGTGCGAAGTATGGCGAGAATCATTTCTCGGACATCGCGCGCACATTGTGGCAAGACCCTCTCACACGCAAACTTCATACGGCAAAAATCGCACGCCAGCGCACAAACGCAGCGTTTTGCGCGGCTCATACCGATGGTGTGCGGCGCAGCAACAAACGCCGCATGGAAGCTGACCCACAAATGATGGTTGCGCTGGCGGCAAAAGCATCGGCAACACTGACACGCAAGTGGCAAGATTCATCGCACCGTGAACAAGTGATGCGCACGCGCATCGCACGTTATGGCTCGCACCTACTCGCGCAGTTCGGACATGATAGCTTAACGCCCGAACTCTACGAACAGCAGCGCACGGCAAATTGGATTCCGCGTCTTGACACCACGCTTAAGTATTTCGATGGCTTTAACGACTTCATTCACGCCGCGCAAAATTACAATCATCGTGTCGTCGCTAAACAGTATTTGAATACACGCGCGGATGTTTACGACATTACGGTTGACGATCATCACAACTTTTTGCTCGCCGACGGCGTGTTCGTGCATAACTCGGTTGATGGCGACGCGGCAGCCGCGATGAGGTACACCGAAGTTCGCATGACGCGTCTGGCCTCTGACGTGCTCGCCGACATTGAAAAGGAAACGGTTGACTTTAATCCGAACTACGACGAATCGCTGTCCGAACCGTCTGTGCTTCCGACGAGGATTCCGAATCTTTTAATCAACGGCTCGGACGGCATCGCCGTCGGCATGGCAACAAAGATTCCGCCGCACAATTTAACGGAAGTAGTCGAAGCAACCGTTGCCCTTTTGCGCAAGCCTTCGATGAGCGTGGACGAACTCGCGCAGATCGTCACCGGCCCCGATTTTCCGACGGGCGGCTTTATCTACGGCGGCGATGAACTCAAACGCTCCTACACGACGGGACGCGGCATTATTCAAATGCGCGCGCGCGCAGGCATTGACCGCATCGGGCGCGGCAACACGGAACGCGATGCGATTATCGTCACGGAGATTCCCTTTCAGGTCAACAAAGCGCGCTTAATCGAACGCATCGCCGAACTCGTCAACGAAAAGAAGTTGGACGGCATCTCCGATCTGCGCGACGAATCAGACCGCAACGGAATGCGCATCGTCGTCGAACTCAAACGCGACGCCGTGCCGCAAGTCATCCTCAACAAGCTTTACAAGATGACGCCGATGCAGTCCTCCTTCGGCGTGATTAACCTTGCAATCGTTAATGGTCAGCCGCGCGTTTTGAACATCAAAGAGATGCTCGAAGCGTTCATAGAGTTTCGCCGCGAAGTCGTCAAACGCCGAACCGAATACGAACTCCGCAAAGCGAGAGCACGCGCGCACATTCTCGAAGGCTTGAACAAAGCGATTGACGCGCTCGATTACATCGTTCCGCTGATACGCAACGCGCGCTCCGTCGATGAAGCGAGACAGTGGCTGACCGGCACATTGGAAACAATGAATGAAGTCAAGACTTGGAAGGGCGCGCCCGCAGATTTAACGCTCGCTGGCTTCCTAGGCAAATTGCAGAAGGCGATTGCGGGCTTGCAGTTTTCCGAGATTCAGGCGCAGGCGATTCTCGATCTGCAACTGCGCCGTCTCTCCGCCCTTGAACGCCAGAAGATTCTCGACGAATACGAAGGCATCATTCGTGTCATCGCCGAACTCGAAGAAATTCTCGGCAACGAAAACAGTCTGCGCCGCGTGATCGTGAAAGAACTCGAAGAAGTCAAAAAAGAGTTCGGCGATAAGCGCCGCACGGAGATAATCGCGGAGGGCGTCGAACTCTCCATCGAAGATTTAATCGCAGACGAAGACGTTGCCATCACCATCACCAAAAACGGTTATATCAAACGCACGCCCGTCACCGCCTACACACGGCAAGGGCGCGGCGGCAAAGGCCGTTTCGGTGCATCCACAGGCAAGAACGATGACTTCGTCGAACATCTCTTTATCGCTTCGACGCACGCTTACATAATGGTCTTCACGGACAACGGGCAAGTCTTCAAAATCAAAGTCCACGAACTGCCCGACGCTGCGACTTCCGGGCGCGGCAAAGCGCTTGTCAATCTCATCAACATTCCGACGACGCGCAAGCTCGCGGGCGTCGTTCCCATACGCGAATTCTCGGAAGGCCGCTATGTCCTGATGGTCACGCGCAAGGGCGTGATTAAGAAAACCTCGCTCGCTGATTTTCAGAACATCAACGTGCGCGGCATCAACGCCATCAACATCGACGACGGCGACGAACTGCTCGACGTTGTTTTGACAGACGGCACGAAACGCATTTTCATCGCCACGCACAACGGCCTCGCCATACGCTTCGACGAAAAAGGCGTGCGCTCGATGGGACGCTCGACACGCGGCGTGCGCGGCATAGACTTGCGCCCGGATGACTACGTCGTGAGCGTCTGCGCCGTCTCCGCCGACGACAACGAGCGAATGCTCTCCGTCTCGGAACAGGGCTTCGGCAAGCAAACGAAGATCACCGATTACCGCTTTCAATCCAGAGGCGGCAAAGGCGTCATCAACATGAAGACGAATGAAAAAATCGGGAAAGTCGTCGCCGTCTTTCCCGTCGATGAAGATTCCGAGATCATGATTATCACCCAACAAGGCAAACTCATTCGTATCGAAGCCGACAGCATACGCAAAACAGGCCGCTCCGCTTCCGGCGTCCGCCTCATTAAAACCGACGGCGGCGACAGAGTCACCAGCGCCTCCCTCGTCGATCCCGCAAGCGAAGAAGCAGGCGTGGAAGAGGTACCAGCGAGCTAAGTTAATTGCTTCTACTTCAACTGATTACAAAAGCGGCGAGACCTGCTATACCTCTCGCCGCTTTTGTCTGGGATTTCATGTTAAGAATGATTAGGAGGTTGCTAACATATCTACGAATCTTTCCATATCGGAGCAGCTAACATACAGCACCGTAAGAATTGAATGCCAGCTTCTCACAGGTGAAATAAGCACAGGGACAGGATTCTTTTGCCGTTTCTTAGAATCAGAAGATCGGTACTTTCCAGCCATTGTCACTAATAAGCACGTAGTAAAAGGCTCCGTATATGGTCAATTATGGCTTAACTTGGCCGATGCGAATGGTCAACATCTCGCAGGCCGACATGAAAGTTTCAGAATTGGGGAGTTTGAATCAGCTTGGATAAAGCATCCTGATCCAGAAGTAGATTTGTGCATTTTACTTATTGGAGAAATTGTTAATAATCTTCGCGCCTTGGGTAAAAATCTTTACTTTATTTCTCTAGACAAATCTTTAATATTAACATCTGCAGAATTAGCTGAACTTACTGCGCTCGAAGAAATAGTTATGATAGGTTACCCAAATGGAATTTGGGATTCAGTTAATAATATGCCTATTATTCGGCGAGGCATCACAGCAACACATCCAAATTTACCCTATAACGGAAAACAGGAGTTTATGATTGATGCTGCCTGTTTCCCTGGATCAAGCGGTTCACCTATATTCTTGTTTAATGTTGGTGGGTATGTGACTAAATCCGGCAACGTGATGCTAGGTAGTTCGCGCATAAAGTTACTTGGCATCCTATATGCTGGACCTCAGCATACTGCAACCGGAGAGATCGAAATTGTAAATGTACCAACTCAGCAACGAGCCGTAGCTTTCTCAAGAATTCCTAATAATCTTGGATTAGTTATTAAGGCACAAAAGCTGCTTGATTTTGAGGAAATATTGCAGGAACGTATACGAGGCGCACAAAATAGTTCGGCCTATCCTTGATGATTATTCACACCTAGTAAGTCTTTTGATGTGCCTTCTCCTTCGACCCACACTTCGCCGTCTTCGTAAAACTCTTTTTTCCAGATCGGCACGGTGCGCTTCAATTCTTTGATCGCCCATTCGCAGGCTTCAAAGGCGGCACGGCGGTGCGGCGCGCTGACGGAGATGACGACGCTGGTTTCGCCTATCTCTAGGCGTCCGGTGCGATGGACGATGCCGATGTGTGCGATGTCGAAAAGTTGGTGCGCTTGCCCGGCGAGGCGTTGCAGTTCTTTTAAGGCCATCGGCGCGTAGGCTTCGTAGACGAGGTAGAGGGAGCGGCGTCCGCGCGTGAATTCGCGCACGTAGCCATCGAGCGTGACGGTCGCGCCGCAGTGGTTCGGCACGATGCGGCGTGCGACAAAGCCTATATCAATCGGCGTGGTTGTTAGCTCGAAGAAATCTTGCGCGCCGTGGGCGTTCGTTTCCAATGTTTCGCTTGCGCCGCCGCTGACGGGCGGAAAGATTGCGAGTTCGTCCGCCTCGCGCACTTCTCTATCGGGCTGCGCGTATTCTTGATTGATGGCGAGAAGCAAGGATTTTCCAAAGCGTTGTAACTCTGGAAACATTTGCAAGATGTGATCGAACGCAACGGCGCATGTCGTCGCGGCAAGCAACTCGATTGTGGTTTCATCCGTCCCTGCGGCATCGCGCGCGGCTCCGAAGAAAAGCACGCGCGCGTTGATTGTTTTTGTTGATTGTTCCGGCGGCTCCATTGCCTTTGCGTCCTTCGCGGTTGTGCCTCGCGCGCCACTCTTTTCGCGCGTTTTACTCGAAGTTGATTTTCTTGCCGCCGTGTCCGTTGCCTTTGGCGAGATGGTGCATACGCGCGCGTTCTTCGTAGTCCTTAACGGCGCGTTGCAGAAGCTCGCTGAGGCGTTCGAGGCGCGTGGAAGTCGAGCGCATTTCCAGCAGTTCGAGCTTGAGTTCAGCGTCTACTTCCATCGCGGCGGCGATGAGGAAGGAAAGTCTTTCGGGGTCTGTGTCGGGCAACTGCGGCAAACTCACTTGCTCATCGTTGAGCGTGCGAATGGCCTGCGCGATTCTCATAAACATCTCCGAGACTTCCCCCGCGCGCGAGGCCAGAAGGCCAGCGTCTTCCGCGTCGTCTTCAAAAAAGCTGACTTCGCCGACCATGTACGGATCGCCTCGCTCAACGTATGCTTCGACGCGGTAACGCACGAGGCCGAGCGTCATAATGTTGGAGCGGCCATCGGGCAATCTTTCGCTTTCGGTGATTTCCGCGACGCAGCCCGTGTGTCCGACAGGGGGCGCACTGCGTTCGGAAGCGTTCGGGTCAAAGTAGGAAAGGCCGAACAGATTGCCGCTCAAATGGATGTCCGCGAGCATTTGAAGATAACGCGGCTCGAAGATATGAAACGGCATCGGCACGCCGGGAAACAGCACGACCGGCAACGGAAACAAGGGCAACTCGCGCACGCCGCGCACTTTGTCTAAGGCTTCACTCATAAAGTAGATGTCGGATGTCGGATGGCATTTGTTAGTAACAAGCGATTCGGTTGATGGTCAACGTTCACGCTCTGAAATCTTGTTATGATGATGCGGCGGCGTTGCGCTCGATTGCGTTAAGGGCGTTTGGCGTTGCGGGCGATTGTTCGTGCATATCGAGTGTTTCGGTGGCAGCAATCTCTTTTGTTTGGTCTGCGATTTTTTGCGAAATCAATTCAAGAATTTTGTCGGGCGATTCGCTCGTTAAGGCAAGGCGCTTTGCTTCGATGACGAGTTCTGCCATGTCGCGCGCGTGGCCGCGAAAGCGCGTGTCGCGGGCGATTAAATCTTCGATGATGCGGCGCTCGCGTTCAAAGCGCGTCGCTTCCGTATCGAGTCCGGCGGCGATGGCGTATTCAATCGGCACGCTTTGATTGCGGATGATGATGTGAAGCGCACCAGTTCGCTCCAGCGCTTCCTCGCGCATTTTTTTGAGTTCGAGCAGAGAGTTTTTGAAGCCGAGTTGCCCCTTCAAATTGATCTCGATAATCGGTTGTAGCGCCTTTGATCCCGGCGCGTGTTTGCGTGCTTCGCGTTCGATTAATTCCATCACGCCCGTGTAAACGGCTTCGGGTTCCGTTGCGCCCGACACATCGAAGGAAAGACGCTGGAACGGGCGCTGAACGTATTCGCGCACATGCTTTGCCTCGATGCTGTATGCGCCGTTTTCTTTTTCGACACAGACGAGATAGCCGCCGCGTTCTTCCCTGTATTCATCAATCGAAACCGCTTCGAGCGAGCCGGGATTGAATGCCCAATTATCCAGATCGAAACGCTTGTGCGTGTGCCCGAACGCGACGTAGTTCGTCAGTTCCTTTAATTCCTTCAGCTTGGCGATGGGCAGCGCCGGAATCGGGCGGTTCGTCTGGCCTTCGACATCCATGTGCAGCATCAAAATGGTAAAAAGGTTTTCGTCGCGCGTCGCGCGCAGGCTATCAGCAAGCAATCCGATGGCGGCGCTGGCAGATGCGCCGTACCAGTGCGAACCGAAGATGCGCGCTCCCGCAATGTCTATGTACGAGCCGCTTCGCTCGGCTTCGTTCCAGGGCTTCAAGGTAATCGGGCTGTTTTCGGTGGCAACGGGTTCGAGCAATTTGAGGAGTCCCCATTGCGAGAGCGAGCGCAGCCAGCTATGCGGCGAAGTCGTGTCGCGTTGATCGTGGTTGCCTTCGATGGCGACAACGGGAATGCCTGCGCTCTTTAATTTTTCGAGGCCGATCATCGCGTGGTTCATCGCCTGCGGATCGACCTTGCGCGAATTAAAAAAGTCTCCGGCAACGAGCACGAAATCGACGCGCGTTTCAATCGCGTAGCGTTCGATGACATCCGACCATGCGCGAAAAAAATCCCGCGTGCGCTCTTCGATATTGTAGCGGCGGCAGCCTAAGTGTATGTCCGCGAGGTGTAAAAATTTCATAAGCGTTCGGCGTTGAAAGTCGGGACACGCGGCAGTCGATAACTGCTTTCGAGCATTTATTCCGGCGGCGTTTGCGTTCGTGCGTATTATACGTTAAAGAGCGGCGCGAGGGCGATTGTTCGAGAAGCGAATCAGCCGCCGTTTCCTGTTTCGGTCAATCCAATGACGAACGGAAAACGGCGGCTGATTCGCTTCAGGAGGAAGAAGCCCTCGTGACTCCGGGAAGAAGTCAGATGGAAGCGAGGGCTTCAGGTGCTCCGCGTGACGGGAGGGGATCCGCTTTCAACGCGGGGCGCAAGCGGTCGCTCGAATTTGGGGGCGAGCAGACCGAACTCAATAACAAAGAGCCTTTCGTGTAGAGCAGCGCGCTGGCTGCACCGGTTGCGAGGCCGATTTTGTAGCGAGGTGCTTGCGCGCGTGTTTATTTCGAGCGCGGGCGGCGAGACGATGATTAATCGCGCACGCCTTCAAACCGCTTCGAGCGTCTGGCACGGCGCGTGGCGGCGCATCATGCCGAGCAATTGTTCGATGTCGAAAGGCTTGTCGAGAAACTCGTCCGCGCCGCCGTCGAAACATGCTTGCTGCGTGGCGGGTGTCGCCGCCGAACTGACAATCAAAACCTTCGCGTTCGGCAGGCGCGCTTTGATAAATTCGAGTATGCGCAAACCGATTTCAGGCGAATCCGGCACGGGCGGCAAGTGCAAATCGAGAATCGCAATCACAGGCTCGTAAGCGGTTGCGCGCCGCAGCGCCGATTGCAAATCGTTCGCCGTCGTTACATCGTAGTCGTCGCACAGCGTCCAGAATAATTGCTGCGTAATCGCCCAGTCGTCGTCGATAATTAAAACCTTCGGTTTCATCTAAATTCACTTTCCTCGAAAACCAAACTTGCCGTCACCAATGAGCTATTGCAACCCGCGTGCCGATGTTCCGTGCATGGAAGAAACGTGGAATTAGACTGTGAATTGCGGGATTTCGCCGATAGCAAGCGGCACAGCGGTGTGCACGGCAGGCAACATCGAGAAGCCGTGTGTATACAGGCGTTGACAGTTGCAAGCGTGTGTTCGAGCGCGGCGCGGCGAACGGCTATAAGATTTTTTTGAGAATCAGGAGTGCGACGCTTCGTGTTCGCTGATGAGCCTATGCAGGTAGGAGCGGCTGATGCCGAGGCGACGCGCCGCCGCGACTTTGTTGCCGCCTTCGCTGTGGAGCGCATCGGCGATTAAGCGTTGTTTGAGCGCGGCAACTGCCGCTTCGAGCGTAGTGTTATGTGCGTCCTGCGCGATGCCTGTCGCGGCGATGGCTTCCGGCAACATGCGCAGCATCTTGTCGGGCAAAAGCTCTGTCGTGAGTTGCGCGCCCGGAGTGAGCACGACGAGGCGCTCCATCAGATTCTCCAATTCGCGCACATTGCCCGGCCATTCGTATTCCTGTAAGGCGTCGATCAAAGCGGCATCGAGTTGCGGCGCGTGGCGATGGTGTTTCTCGGCGGCTTTGGCGGCAAAGTGTGCGGCGAGCAGCGGAAGGTCTTCGGCGCGTTTACGCAAGGGCGGCAGAGTCAGCGGCACGACATTGAGACGATAAAAAAGGTCGCGGCGAAAGCGTCCCGCTTCAACATCCGCTTCGAGATCACGATTGCAGGCGGCGATGAGGCGTATGTCAACCGTGATGGTTTTCGATCCGCCGACGCGCTCGAACGTTCGCTCTTGCAGAACGCGCAATAATTTGACTTGCACGGAGGGCGCAAGCTCGGAGATTTCGTCGAGAAAAAGCGTGCCGCCGTCGGCGAGTTCAAAGCGGCCTTTGCGCGCCTGCGTTGCGCCTGTGAAAGAGCCTTTTTCGTGGCCGAAGAGTTCTGATTCGATGAGGGATTCGGGCAGCGCCGCGCAGCTCACGGAGATGAGCGGAAAGGCTGCGCGATTGCTTTCTTCGTGAATGGCGCGCGCGATTACTTCCTTGCCGGTGCCGTTTTCGCCCATCAATAAAACGGTGGCAGTGGTTTCGGCGACGGCGCGTGCTTGTTTGATAATCGCAGTGAGCGTGCCGCCCGCGCCGACGAGATTATCGAAGCCTTTGCAGCTTTTGAGTTCGGAGCGCAGGCGCGTGATTTCCTGTTCGAGATCGCGCACGCGCACGGCCTGACGCACGAGATGCAAAACTTCGTCCGCATCAAAAGGCTTTTCGAGAAATCCGTAAGCGCCGCGCCGCACGGCTTCGAGCGCGGCTTGTTTGCTGCGGCTTCCCGTGATGACGATGACAGGCACGGGCGGGTGTCCGGCGCGCGCCGCTTCAACGACGGCGAGTCCTTCCTTTATGCTCTCCAGATCGGGCGGCAAATGCAGATCGCTCAAGACGACATCGACTTTTTCGCGCTGCAAGACATCGGCGGCGGCGGCGCGCGTGCCTGCTTCCAAAATCTGATATTCTTCGACGAGCGTCCAGCGCAATTGCCGCCGCAAGCCTTCGTCGTCATCAACTACGAGGATCGTCTTTTGTCGCTTGCCGTGTTCGTCCATAAGGGTTTGGCGGTTCGTCGAAAAGGCGTTCGGATCGACTTTTGCGCGACGCCCGCGCCGCACAATCCAGAAGCCGCGCGTCGGGCTTTAATTTACACGGACGCTTCTTCGCATAGATGTTTGGAAAATATAGATGACGATTGTTTTGTGCGCTGCCGCAGCGAAGGATTTCCCGCGATGCTCGTGTCGATTTAACGCCCAAGCTTCACATCTAAGCTTGCGTGGCGATAGCTTCTTTCGCGGCTGTGCGGGGCGATGGTAGCACGACGCGAAAGCATGTGCCAGCGCCTTTTTCCGATTGCACTTCGAGGCGTCCGCCGTGCGCTTTGACAATCTCGCGGCACGTATAAAGGCCAAGCCCGACGCCCGCCTTCTTCGTCGTCGCAAACGCATGAAACAGCTTTGTGCGCTGAAATTCTTCGCTCATGCCCGGCCCCGTGTCGGCCACGCTGAAGAAGATTTCCCGCTCACTATCCGTCCCGCCTTCGACGATAAATTTACCGCCCGCCGCGCCCATTGCTTCCACAGCATTGAGCACAAGGTTTTCCACGACCTTCTCGATGCGTTCCGCGTCAACGACGGCGACGAGCGTCGCGGGCAAGCGCGTTTCAATCTCGTATAGTTCGGAAGCGGACTCTACGTTTGCGGCGAGCACGCGGCGCAAAATAGGAATCAAATCGGTGGGACGCGGCGCGGGAAATTCGCCGCTCAAAGAGCGCACGGGTTCGCTTAGTTTTGCGACGAGCGCGCGCAGTTTATCGGTGGCTTCCGTCAGCGACTGCATCGCGTCTTGGCGAAATTCCGCGTGGTGAAACTGCCGCTCCATATTTCGCACAATCAACGAAAGCGACGCGATGGCATTTTTCAAATCGTGCGTCAGCATCGCCGAGAGACGCATAAAGGATTCAAACTGCCTTGTCTCCGCCTCGCGCGCCATTTGCTCGCGCAGACGCTCCGTCATTTGATTAAAAGTGTCGGCGAGAAGGCACATGTCATCGCTCGAACGCACTTCGATGCGCCCGCTTAGATTGCCGCCCGCAATCGCCACGGCATTTTCCGTCACGCGTTCGATGCTGCCCTTCGTGCGCCTGACGAATCGCAAAAGCAGGGCGGCGGCAACGAGCGATGCGAGCAAAGAAAAAGCGCTGCCTAACCAAAAGGCGCGGCGCAAGCTCATCGTCGCCGCAGAGTAATCTTCCGCCACCGCGAGAGACGAATCGAGCGCAGGCACGGCTTGAAATGCCGCGAGCCAGCGCGCGCCTTCGGTGTTGTCGAAAAAGCCCGAACCAACGCTTGCTCCGCTTTGCATTGCGGCGGCGACACGCGAGAAGGACGGCATCGCGCGCGCAACTGATTGATGCCGGAGCGCGTCATTGGTGTGATAAAGGATTTGCCCGGCGCGATCAATCAACAACAGCAGGCGCGGCGGCGCATCCGGTTCAAGGGAAGTCCGATGGTCAGACGCGGAAGCTGGCGCGTTGTCGATTGCGGAGGCTTCAAGCACCCGACGCAGCAACGCATCCAGTTTCAGATCGGCGATTAGCGCGCCGCGCGAAGCCTCATGGCCTTGTGCTTGATCGCGGATGGGAATGCTGTATCGCATAATCGCGCCGGAAGCGTCATGCGCGACGGGCGAACGCACAGGCGTGCCGTCGGCAGCAGTCCAGACGCGTTCATCCGGGCGCGCGCTGTCTGAAGAAAAATCTGTTGTTTGGAAACGCAATGCAGCGTCGTCAAAGGCGTCGCTCACGGCATCTTTTATCGTAGGTTCGACGCGAAAGAGCGGTTGGTTGTTCGAGCCGACACAGGCGATATCAGCAAAATAATTTTCATTGAAAAGCAGAAACATGCCGACATCGCGGCGCACATTTTCCGGCACGGCGGAATTATTAGCGGTGGACGCTGATTCGCTGGCGCTTCGATTAACCGCGCCGTCGCTTGCCGCACTCGCGCCGGACTGCGTGGCGCGATTCGTGTTCACGTTCCCGTTTGTCGGCGATTGATTGCGGAGCACGTATGAGCGCACGGAGCGGGTTTGCGCTAGTGCGCTCAAATTTCTTTCCCGTTCATCGAGCGCGCCGGAGAGGCGTTGCGCGATGGCGTTTGCGGCGCGTTTTGTTTCCGCCCTCATTTGCGTTTCGACGGCGCGGGTGCCGATCAAATAAAAAAGCGCGCACAGCAACAGCAGCGGCGCGGCGCAGCAAACGAAGAACACGGCGAAGGCTTTATGTCGGACGCTCACAAATGTGCAATCAAAGGAAAGTTCAGGAAGGTCTGGCTCGACACGGAAATTGCAAAGGGCGCGAAAATCTCCGCTTATCGCAAACCGAAATCGACAGGCGAAGATGCTAACGCGCGCCTTTCACTGTGTCAAAATTTTTCACACTTTTCACACTTCTTCACGCAGGAAAGCGCCCGAATTCTTCGAGCAGCGGCGCGAGGCCTTCGATCACTCGCTCGTGCGCCGCGCCGTTCGTGGCGACGATGCCGTTGCGATTCTGCAAATCGAGCGCATTGTATTTGAGCGCGTTGCCGAAAAGGTCTGTAAAGCGCCCGCCTGCTTCCGTCAAAATTATTTCCGGCGCGCATGTGTCCCACTGCTTCGTGCGCCCCGAAAGATGCACGTAAAGATCGCACTGCCGCTCGACGATCAACCCGACTTTGACACCGACGGAGCCGCGCCGCACTTCCTCGCGGACGCCGAGCGCGCGCACGACTCTATCCATGCGCGGACTTCTGTGCGTGCGGCTCGCCGCCAGACGCATCCGCCCGATGTCCGATTCTTCGGAGACGCGCGCTTCTTGCACACCTTCAAATCCCGCGCGCTTCATCCACGCGCCGCGCCCGCGCGCAGCCCACTGCAACACGTCCGGCAACGGCTGATAAACTACGCCGAGCACGCTTTCACCTTCAAGCGCTAGACCGATTTGCACCGCGAAATCTCCGTTGCGCGCGATAAAGCCGTTTGTGCCGTCCAGCGGATCGATGATCCACACGCGTTTTTTTTGCAGACGCGCAGGCGTATCGACGGATTCTTCTGCGAGTATGCCGTCATCTGGAAATTCTTCGCGCAAGCGTGTGACGATCAACTCGTTTGCCGCGCGGTCAGCTTGCGTGACGGGTTCTTCTTCGACGCCGTCTGTTTTGTGTTCGATGCGCAGAGTCTTGCCGTAATATTCGAGCAGGCACGCGCCCGCTTCCCGCGCAAGTTGCAGCGCGACGTTCAATTCGCGTTCGTAAAAATCGATTGCAGCCTTCATGTATCAAACTTTTCGCAAGCCTTTCGATGTGTGTTTTCGCGTCTTCACCACACCGCTTGAAATTATTCAAACGGCTTTGCGACTCCCGAATCATTTCTTAAATTGTCTTGATTTCCCTCGCACAAAGCTAACACAATCCACACGCTTTCGCCGAAGAAGCAGTGCCTTGCGGACGCACGCCGCGCTCCGGTATAGTCGCCGCACACATTCACTTAATCCTTTCAGTAAACGAAGAAACAAAAGAGGAAACAAAAATGAATGAAGGACAACACAGGGCAGACGAATGAAGCGCCGGAGAAAACCACTCACGATAAAGTTACGCGCAGAGTTTCGCCTTGATAGGCTTTTGCATGGGCGGCGGCTTTTCCTGTCAACTCGCCGCGCACACGCACGACCTCGCGGGCGCGGCGATTTTTTACGGGCGCACGCCGCTTGAACTCGTGCCGCAAGTCTCATGTCCGCTCTTGGGAAGTTTCGGCGCGCTCGACAACGGCATTCCGCCGGAGAAACTAAAAGAGTTCGAGGACGCGCTAAAACAGGCGGGCAAACAAATTGATCTCAAGATTTATCCGAACGCCAAGCACGGTTTCTTCAACGACACGCGCCCCGAAGCCTACAACGCGGAAGCCGCCGCCGACGCATGGCAGCGCACGCTCCGATTCTTCCGCGAACGTCTCGGCGCGTAACGCAAAAGAGATGATAAATTTCAAGGTGGTGAGAGAGCTATGAGCGGCGGCATCGCTTCGTCATTGGCGCGTCACTCAGCTCGATCTATGTTTGCCATGCCGGGCAGAGTTTTTGGCGGCGCGTTTCTCTTCGACTGCCTTGAAGCCGGTGCTATTAATAACCTCGCGCAGTTTGGCGATGGTCACTTTTTGATCGTCGTACTTAATCACCGCTTCGCCCTTCTCGTAACTGACCTGCGCTTCTTCGACGCCTTCTGTTTTCTTTAACGCCTGCTCGACCGAGCGGGCACAGCCGCCTCAAGTCATTCCCGTCACGCGAATAGTAACGGTCTTTGTCACCGCCGAAGTTGTAACGGCGCAGAGTGACAGCACGAGCGCAAAGATTAAGCCCGCCCTGATCCGATTCTTCCTCATTATTTGTTTCTCCATACTTGTGATGCGTTATTGCAATGTTTGATTTGATTAATGCCCGCACTTCATACCATGTAGCTAATGTCTGAAGCACTCGTCGGGTAAGCGTAGATCATCGTCTTTAGATCGTCTGCTTTGAGACCTGAACGAATGGCAAGGGCGAAGATGTTAATTACTTCCTCGGCGTGTGACCCTAGCAGATGCGCGCCGAGAATCAGCCCGCTGCCTTCTTCTACCAATGTTTTGTAACCGGAATACTTCGCGCCAACTCTGCGTGAGGCATACCATTCGGAAGTGTCTTCATGCTTGACTTTGAACTTCAAGCCTTGTTGCTTTGCCGCTTCCTCCTGCAATCCGACTGCGGCAAGAGAGGGCAAAGTAAAGACTACCGTCGGCACTCCCGTCTGGTTCGGCTGCCGGTGATTACCTTTGAGCATATTGCTCGCAACGACGTGCGCTTCCATCGCGGCGACGGGTGTCAGAGGTAGCCCGCCGCTCGCCGCCGCATCGCCCGCCGCGTAAACTGCCGGGTTCGATATGCTTTGTAGATATTCGTTGACCAAGACTCCCTTTTTGTCGCGCTCCACACCTGCCTTTTCCAGCTTCATGTCCTCGATGTCCGGGACGCGCCCTGCGCTGTGAACAACCATATCCGCCACAAAGGTTTGCTTGTCATGTTCCGTAGAAGCATTTACGACGAAACCATCCACATCTTTCTCGATAGACTCCACATCGGTGTTCAATCGAAGGTCTACGCCCAAGTCGCGGGTGGCTTGCACGAGGCTGTTCACTAGATCGGGATCGAAGCCTTCCAGCGGGCGAGCGCCCCGGTGAAGAATGTGAACTTCGGCACCGGCGCGCGCGGCGATATGAGCAAACTCGAAAGCAATGTAGCCGCCGCCGACGAAAGCAATCCGTTTAGGAAGTTGCTCCATTTCTAAAAATTGCGTGCTCGTCGTGAGATGCTCTTCGCCGGGAATGCCAAGCGTGGATGGCGTGGCTCCGGCGGCGATGTGTACAAAGCGCCCGGTCAGCGTGTCACTGCCTACGCGAAGCGTCGTTCGATCTATAAAATCGGTTCGACCGTGAAACGCGATGATGCCTGCTTTGGCATACCCCTTCTCGCTATTCTCTGGAACGGGTTCAGTGAACGTCCGCTTGAACCGCATAAGTTCCGGCCAGTCAATCTTCGCGTTCTTTGAAGAAACTCCTTTGCCTTCCATGCGACGCGTCCAGTCGATCAGCTCCGTCGCGCCGACGAGCACTTTCTTAGGGTCGCATCCACGCAGGGCACAGGTGCCGCCGAAGGGTCTCGAATCAACGATGGCGACATTCCATCCGGCCTTCCGGCACTTGTGCGCCGCAGTGGAACCAGCCGAGCCGGTTCCGATCACAACGAGGTCAAACTTTTTCTCCATCGATATTCGAGCCTTCTTTATTTCTGTGGTGATGTTCACCGCACACAGCAATCGTGCATTGGTGCGTGTGTAGATTCGGCTGCCGTCTTATGCTCTTCGGAGAGTCGTTTGACCGCTTTATTGACTTGTCCGAGACAGCACACGCCCGCCGGATTGCGCGTTTCGCAGGCGCACATGCCTGCTTTGATTAATTGGCTGATCTGCGCCGGGATAGAACTGTTTCCGGCGCGGGCGATTTCGTCGCGAGCATCGCCTTCGTTAAGGCCAAAGCAATAACAGAGAGGACGCTTGTCTCCGCTCGCTTTGACGGTCACAAGCTCGCGCAGATCGTCGGTGCTGAAGTGCGCCCCGCCGTCACTGTAGTAAACCAGCGAGCAGTTCGGATCGGGACAGAAGCGGTAGGCTTCGTTTTTCACTCGCTCAAGCAAATCGTGGCGGACGTGATGGAGCACGGTCTTGCGTTCGACGCTGCGCCCGGTATTGCCGCACGCGGTGCATCGGGTATCCGTTGATGAATGCCCTTCGATCAAAGCAGGCGCGTGAGTTTGCGCCTGTGCGCTGCAACAGTCGCTCATACTCTTTCTCCTTCCCTATTTAGCTTTGTAGCCGGTCGAGTCGATGGCACGCTTGATCTGGTTCATATCTGTCTGCTGCGGGTCATAGTCGATCTGCGCATTGCCGCGCTCATAACTCACCTCGGCTGAACGCACGCCCGGAGTCTTGTTCAGTGCCGCCTTAATCGGCACTTCACAGCTTTGACAGTCCATCCCCGTTACTTCGATTGTCGCCGTCTCAAGTGCGCTTGCCTGTGTTGAGACGGGCGATGCAACTGCTGGCGTGGGTTGTGTGTCTCGCGTGAAGGCGGCAGCGATGTAACCGACGTAGTACGGAGACAGCGCGAATGCCAGCACGCCCAACGCCGCGACCCAAAGGATAACTCGACTCACTTGGCGTACCGGCTTTGTCGCGCACGCTTCGCCCGTAGCGCACGCCTCGCGCCGAAAGTAAGCGCGATAAAACCCAAAGGCTAAGGCTAAGACAGCGCCCGCCAAGAGATACGGTCTGAGCGAGAGGAACAGGGCGGACGCCCCGAAAGCTCCAAGTCCGAGCAGTGCAAACAGCACCGGCCCGACGCAACAGAAAATTGCAGCCAACGCCGCCACCATTCCAACACCGAGTACGACGCTTTCTTTCTTAATAGCTTTTTCTTCCTCGCTGCTTTAGTGCCGGTGATTTCAATTACCACCGGACAGGCGGCAGCGTCGCCGTGTTGCTGTAATTCCCGCTCACAAGCGGCGAGATGACCGTTGAGCGTGCGCCGGAAGCCACGCATCTTCTTCATGCGCTCATCAAGTTCTGTGAGCTTGACGCGCAAAAGATCGCGCACTGTCTGGCATTCGTCTGTACCCCCGTGATGAGAGAGAAGCTGCTTTATCTCATCCAGAGACAGCCCGATCTCCTGCGCTTGCTTGATAAAATGGATGCGCTCGATTGTTTCCGGCGCAAAGAGCCGGAAGCCCCCATAGCTACGAGATGCACGCGCCAAGAGTTGCCGCCGTTCGTAATAACGAATGGTGTCAACACTCACGCCGGAGCGTGCCGCCACTTCGCCAATTTGGAGAGCCAAGCCATTCATAAAAAGAGTTTACACCCTAGAGGTAAGTCCAGAGTCAAGCAGTTTGGTAGAAACTTTGGATAGGAAGCGCTAGACCGCGTAAAGGAGGATATGTGGCAAATGTATAATGAACGAGACGGTAGAACTCCAGTGTCCCGTTCGTAGTTTCACGATTAAAGTGCCGAAGCCAAAAGCGCCCGTGTGCCTCGAATGCACTGATGGACACTATCAGCTAACCCGACTCCGTCAAAAATTCTTTGCATAGAGCTTGCAACTGCGCGAGCGAGTCATCGCTGATGATGCGAAAGACGCGCCCCGAAGCCTACAACGCGGAAGCGGCCACCGATGCATGGCTACGCACGCTCCGATTCTTCCGCGAACGTCTCGGCGCATAACGCGAAAGAGATGATAAGTTTCGAGCGCTGCAATGATGAATAAAAGCCAACAGCGCTGTTGGCTTTTATTCATATTGCGGCGTTTATCGTTTATAAAGAATTCGTTGGCGCTGAAATAATTTCTGACTGCGGCGAGTTTTCGGTAGGGTATTACAGTAGGCTCTAGTGTAGCAAAGCACTTGAAAGCAAGTGTTAAGCTACTGAAATGGAACGACTAAATCGCTATTACCGGTGTTCCAAAATTAGTGAACGTAAAACGCGTCAAATTATCCGCTACTTCGCGCATGATTTGACGGCTAGCAAAACGGCGGAGCTTGTCGGTTTGACGCGCCGCACGGTGACCGTGATCTTTGGCAAAATACGTCAACGCATTGCCCAAGAATGTGAGCGTGCTTCGCCCTTTGCGGGCGAGGTGGAAGTCGATGAAAGTTACTTCGGTGCGCGCCGTGTCAGAGGCAAGCGTGGACGCGGAGCCAGTGGCAAGACTATTGTCTTCGGTATCTTCAAAAGAAACGGTTCGGTCTATACCGAGATTGTTGAGGATTGCAAGAAACGCACGCTGCAGCGGGTCATTCGCGGTCATGTCGCGCTCGATACTGTGATTCATAGTGATGGCTGGCGCGGCTATGATGGGCTGGTTGATGTCGGGTACTCGAAGCATTTCCGCGTGCTGCATTCTAATAATGAATTTGCTAATGAGCATTCTCATATCAATGGCATCGAGAGTTTCTGGTCAAGCGCTAAACGGAGATTGCAAAAGTTCAATGGCATCCCGGCGCATACTTTTTATCTGCACTTGAAAGAGTGCGAATATCGTTTCAACAACCGGCATAAAAACTTGTATCGGGAGTTGCTCTCATTACTTGAAAAACATCCACTCTAGATCAGCTTTGCTACACTAGAGCCTACAGTAATAAAGACACGGATGTACGCCGACAAGCATACCTTCAATAAATAGACGGCAAGCTCATCTCTGCCAGACACCTATAATAGTTTTCCCAACTTTATATTGAAGAATTGGGTCGATGATCCTTGAGAGCGGAATCATAATCTTATCCCAAAATGCTATCTGTTGGACGTTGGGCATACCGCTTTTTAACAGATATTTATTACCTAAAGAAGCTAGCGCCCCCACTGAATCCAGATAGATAAATTCAACGCCTTGCAGCGATGCAGGCCCAACACTGATAAGAGCGTTTTTGTCATAGCGTCGGCAATGCCCGATAGAGCGATCAAAGGCGGTGTAAAGTGTTTGGTGGGCGGGCGAAAGAACGATAAGAAACCCGCCCGGCTTAAGGTGCGCTGCGACAAGGTTTAGTTGACCGGCGTCATCTTCGATGTGCTCTAAAACATCAATATAGATAATGCTGTCGAACTGCCCCGAGATGTTCTCAACCGTGCCATTAACTACTTCACAACATGGAGGTAGTCGTTCCTCTTTGAGCAATAAATCAATCTGCTTTGCCAGTGCCGGGTCTGGCTCGAGGCACACCCACCGCTGATGGCTTCCATCACACAATGAAAGCGTGGTGGCTCCGATACCGGCTCCGACTTCAAGCACAGTATTCCCTAAGTATTTTTTGAGGAATCCTCTGTAGTAATTCTTCCAGTTGGTTGCTCGACTAAACAAGTCGAGTTCTTCGCCGACGTAGGAATATGACATTGAAATACCTGTTTGTAGTCTAAGATAAATAGCAAGTAATCGCGTTGTGGAATAAAGCTAATGCTATTCCTTCCGCCCAAAACAATAAAGATAAAGAACAACGAGAGTATCACCGACTGAATCATGATGATAAGGAAGATACCTACTACATAACTTGTCCAGCCGGGTATCGCCAATGTCGTGGTCAACCTGATAAAGGTAGCCACAAAAATGCCTAGTAGAGAAATGAAAATGAGAAAACAAGAAGCAATCAAAAGTCTTGCTCCTACCGTGTCCCCGTACACGGAGATGGCGCTTAGGCCATGCGTGACGAGCGCCACAAAGTTCATCGTTGATTTTCCTGCCAACCGATGCCCGCGACGAACAGCGATTGCTGCGTGAGCCAACCTTGCCTTCAACGCGCCCACGGCATAGTGATTCCAGATTTCCGAAACAACTACAAGCCTTTGTAGATGCTTATACGGAATGATGCTGAAGTTTCCCACTCTAATTTCATGACCGGTAAGTATTCTATAAAATTTTCTGTATAAGCTATAGAAAAGCCTGAAGATTAAATTTTCGGAGCGTTTCATGCGCCGGGCGAAGATCATTTTTGAAAATTCATAATCGGCGCACTTGTCAATAAGTCTAGGCACATCTACAGGGTCATCTTCTCCGTCTGCGTCCATAACTATAACCGCTTTGCAATCTAAATTTGCTTCAATATATGCAAGCCCTAAAGCAATTGCTCTTTGATGTCCCAAATTTCTCTTCAACTCTAAGATGCCGATTGTTCTTATATTCTTGAAGTCAACGAAATCACCAGCTTTATAAGGAACGGTGGAGGCATCATCAATTATTAGAATATCGAAGTAGGCAGGCATCACCTCGTCTAACTTCTTGATTAACAAACTTAGAGACGGCCAATCATTAAAAACAGGAATAGCGATGAGGATGCGCCTATTTGTAGATTCCATATCCATAATGTCAATTTTTTCCGGTGGCGATCAGGCAAACACAACGGCTTTTCTACAAGTTGTGTATAGAGCTTTGATAGATATTATAAGTAGTAGCCCCCAACTCAATAGAATCAGCCAAGGAAATCCAAAGGGGCGGTAGGTGAAGCTAACTCTGTTTCTGCCCGCAGAAACCTGCACCGCGCGAAAGATAAAATCGCCTCCATATACTGTGGCTATTTTATCATTGACTTTAACTTGCCAGCTACGCGCCCAACGATCAGTTACAAGCAGCCATCCATCCGTTGGAGCATCAACGTCGAAGATAAGATCGTCGGGCGAATACTTAACCGGAGTAATAGGAATTCTTTTAGAGGCAGGTAGTTCTTCGATTTGCGCAACCTGCTGAGCAATAGCCTGCTTAGAGTAATCAACCGAGTTTGGGTGAAGCAAGGCTTCGGGAGAATGAACGACCAGCGGCGGAGCGCCAAGTGCATCAGTTCTCTTGGCAAAGGCCGTAAAGCAGTTTTCAATCGGAGAGATATAGGCGATATCCTTTGAAAACCATATACGTTGTGTGCCGACCGCCGCGTCCTTCAATATGGGATTAGTTAGTATTTGACTGTAGTATTCATTATTCGCTGTCACATATGCGCCAAAAGCCGGAATCTTCGTAATCAATTGATCGTTACAGGGGAAATTACATGGGGAAGCATTTCGCAGCAATCCATTTCGGGTAAGGTCAAGATTCGCCACATGATCTTCATCTAAACGCTTCCATCGTTGCACGTTTTCTACGGTCACCATTGTGTGTATCGAGATTCGATTTGTTAAAAAAGCGTCAGCCGTAGATATTATTAATAATATCAATGGAACGCACACTCGTCTAAGGTTGCCGGGCAGCATCCATCCGGCAAATGCCACACCGCAAATTCCTAACCAGATGGCAAAGAGGTGCACGCGAGCTAACTTCACGACAAAATCTCCGCCCGCATTCTTGAACGACATCGAACCATTGACATATGCGAAACAGAGTAGAGCAAGCGAGGCGATACAAATTGAGACCACCATAAATCGCAACCATATATGATGCTTTGAGGATAGACCGGCTGCCCTAAGCTCGCGAGTCGCGATTAAAGCAAGAACAGACACAGCAAATATGTAGTAACCACGAAAGATAGCAGCATGTCTAAAAAAGCGCATTGGATAAAACCAATCATAAAGCCATCCTCTAAGCGGAAGCGCTTGACCAAGCGCACAGGCAAGACTTAGAAAGGCAAGAAATGCCAGCCACCAACACCACCTACGACGTGTCGTCAAGAGCATCAGCGCGGCAAGTATCAAACTACATGCGCCCGTATAGATGCTTGTTGATGAAACATCTGTATATGACCAGAGTTCTCGATCATTGAACAATTTCAATTCCGCGAGGTATGGACTTGCAAAGGTAGACAGAGCGCCGGGATGAAGCGCGTTGCTATATACAGCAAGTTCGCGGCTTAATGCGCCCACACGATTTTGGTATCCGGCTCCCTCGACGAAGAAGGCGATATAGGTTGGCGAAAGAATAACGACTCCTACCAAGAATAAAAGAGCTAACGCAAAAAACACAGATCGTAGACTTGTGTCCGGCGTGGTGATCGTTGTCGAATTTATGCTTTTCGGTATTGATTCAGATTCAATGAAATCTGGAAATAACCATCTTCCTACCGCCCACAAACAAGCAAAGCATCCTGTAATCATTGTCAAACCCGGATAACCCGCTAAAGCTGATAACCCCCAAAGTGCTCCCGCTTCCACAGCCGACCACATTTTGTTTGAACTAAGTGCGATATCCAAGCGCCAAATAATCAAGGGCAGGAAGGAGAAAGCTGTGATGAATGGAGTATGCTCGGCGTGACCCGTATACATACCACAGAAAAGAAAGTTCAGCGCTACTATGCATCCGCCCCAAACCGGCGCTTTCAAATGCCGGGCGAGCATGAGCATACCTAAACCGCCCAGCCACCACATCAACAGCCAGTAGATTATGAATCCCTTAGATGTGCCTCCGGTTACAAATCCGACTATAAAATTGATTGGAGAAAATGCGCCCACTTGAGGATCGCCAAGTAGCGGTAGCCCGCCGTTTGTCCATGGGTCCCAGTAAATAAAACGCCCGGCTCTAGCATAATCAGCGACTAACACTTGGTAAGGTAGAAATGCGCCGTCGGCATCCCAAACGGCAACGACTAATCCTCGCAGCAAAAGGTGATTTGAAGCAAGAAACACGACCAATGTAGCTGCTCCGCCCAGCAGCCAACGAAATTTCACTAGCGCTTTACCGGATGGCGACTCTAAGAATTTATCGAAGAGGTGAAGTGTCTTTGAATTTAACCTTATTCTTCTTTGCATTTTCTGAAGGTCGTTTCTATCTCCTCGTAATTTTGCTTGCTGTAATGAGCGAGACAAAGAGCTAAAGTGTCGCGTTCACAATCTCACAATTAAAGTATTGGAGCTAAAAGCACCCGTGCTCTGTAGATGAAATGGAGGACGCTGTTGACTAATCAGTGTTTGCTTCTTCACATCTCACTTGCAGCAAGATTCAATCGCTAAAGGAGTTGGTAGCGGTCTGAACGAGTGCGCAACTTACATGTCTTGCTATTAAAGGACACTGGACATTGTGATTAAACTACTGTGGTTCGGTCTATTGTAATACTACGTAATGACACGTTGCCGCAAGACAAAATTTTGATGCCGCGTGCTTATTCGGATGGTTGTGTGCTATCGGTGCTTACTATTGAGTCCGCCACTGAAATTAATCAAGCATTCTGTGCGCTAAACTCTTCGCTTAAAGCCTGCAAGCGTTTGATCGAATTATCGCTGATAATACGAAAGAGGCGTGCCGTGCAGCCTGCGGGAAGTTCTGCGGCGGTGACGGCGTCCGTGATGACGAAGGTGCTGGCGCTTAAACCTCTGCGCCAGTTTTTGGTACGCGCGTCGTGAAAGCTGAGTGTGGCGGCGTCGATTCCGGCGGCGATGAGGATGGTACGCGACCAGCGCAAAAATTCCGGCCAGCGCGAGACAACCGCAATCAAGGCATCGGGCGGCGGCGGCGCTTCTTCGCCGCGCAGTGATTCGGAGACGGAGCGCGCGCGGATTAATTCACACGACATGCCAGCGGGCAGCGCGTTGCGGGCGGCTTGCGCCTGTCGGTACATCGCAACGGGCATGGAACGCGTCAGGTCTTTTGTCTTGGCACAATCTTCCGGCCTCGCGCCGCGCACGGGAAACTCGCCGGCTTCGCTGATTTCCGCGATGAGAATTCTACGCAGTTCCGCGTCCGGCTCGACGATCAAAAAGTGATCCGGCAGCGGTGCGTTGAGACGCCGTGCGAGCCGCGCCGTGATTTCGTTTGGCGTGAAGCCGCGCGCTCGCGCCGCTTGCAGAAGATCCGAAACGAGTTTGTCTAATTCGTGCTCTGTATCGAGCTCGGATTCGGCGGCGTTTTCTTCGTCGAGTGGGAGCGGGCGGACGTAGATGCCGCTGCCTTTGCGAAACTCGACCCAGCCACGCGCGGCCAAATCTCTGTAAGCGGCGCTGACGGTGTTGAGGTGAATCTGAAAACGGCGCGCCATTTCGCGCGTGCTCGGCAATTTCTGGCCGGGCTGCAAATCGCAGCTTACGATGCCGAGCATAATCTGCGTTGCGAGTTGTTCGCGCAACGGCACGGCGCTGTTTTTCGAGAGCCAGAATTTCATGTGCCGTACTCTCGGCGTGAAGACAAAGGATAGGTTGCGCGCAATCGGTAAATTAAGTTTTAAGACACCGGCACGCGCCTTTGTGTCGATAACTTATCTCACGCGCCCGGGATAAAAAGAAAGGCCGCCCTCTTCAATTTATGAGCGGCGGCCTTCTTCTCGTTGAGCGACAAACGCTTGAGTCCAGCTTTAAGGCTTTCGCTCGTCGGTTAGAGTGTCAATTATGTTGGCGACGTCTTTGGCCACACGGCTGGTGACCTTGGCGGCACTGACGATATTAATTTTCGAGCCGCCTTTTTTTGCGCCGCCCTTTTTCGAGGCACCTTTCTTAGCTCCGCCTTTTTTGGCAGCACCTTTTTTGGCTGTGCTCTTTTGCGAGCCGCCTTTTTTAGTTGTGCTCTTCTTCGCCGCGCCCTTTTTGGCTGTGCCTTTTTTAGCCCCGCCCTTTTTAGAACCGCCGGTGCTTCGCTTGGCGGCACCGCTCTTCTTAGCTCCGCCGGATTTCTTGCTGCCGCCGGAACTGCTTTTCTTGCTGGAAGTTTTTTTAGAGCTGCTCTTTGTTGCCATAAAGTTTATCTTCTGCCTCCCTTTTTAGCTGCGCCTTTTTTAGCGCCGCTGCCCTTTTTGGCTCCGCCTTTTTTACTGCCGCCCCTTGTGCGGCTGGCAACGGAACTGCCGCGCCCGCTGCCCATGCCGCGTGCGACGCCGCCCGTGCCGCCCTTCTTCGCGCCGCCTCTGGCGCTGCCCTTACCACCGGCTTTCGACGGCATGGCTTTCTTGCCCGCGCTCTTTTTAGTTGCGTTGCCGAAGCCTTTTTTAGCGGCACCCTTTTTAGCAGCGCCTTTCTTCGCGCCACTGTTCTTCGCGGCAGATTTGCTGGCTAAAGACTTCTTGGCTGCGCCTTTTTTAGCACCGCTTTTTTTGGTGCCGCCACCACCCTGACCGCCGCGCGTGCCGCCGCCAGCGTTTTTACTGCCGCCTGCGCCGCCTTTTTTCGCGCCGCCCTGCGCAGCAGCTTTGCCCGCGCTCTGCTTGGCACTGCCCTTCTTTGCGCTGCCTTTACCGGCGCTACTCTTCTTGCCTGCGCCGCCGCCTTTTTTCGCGTCGCCCGCATTGCTGCCGCTCTTGCTTGCGGCTTGTTTTGCGCCGCCGCTTTTTCGCGCTCCGCCGCTTGTGCTGCCAGCGCTGCCGGACAAGCCCGCGCCCATACCCGTGTTACGGCCAATGGCCTGACCGCCGTGGGGTTCTTCGCTCGTGCCTTCACGACCGCTGCTGCCGAAGTCTGGGCCGCTGCCGCTACCGCCGGTATCGCTTATGCCTTCACCGGCTCCCGTGTCGCTGCTGCCTCTGCCTGTGCCGGTTGCGTTGCTATCGGTCATGCTGCCGCCATCGTTGTTTCGGTCTTCCGGACGATTCATGTCGTCGTCCCGGTTCGTGCCATTCCCCTGTTCAGCCATATCGTCTACTCCTTGTTGTAAGGTGAAAACCCTTGTGCCGGAAATTTGAATAAGACGTTCCTGATAAGACATCGGCGCGCTTATGCGGCGCAGCATAACATAACTCGCACACACTTGATTCTTCTTTCTTACAGGCACGCGGATGTTTTTTATTCCGGTGCTATAATCGGCGACTCGATCTTCCGCACGCGCTGTGTCGATAAACTTTTTTTGCGATGCCGATTGAACTCAATGCACTTTCTTCCGCGCTCTCGATTCTGACGGCGATGATTACGCCCGCCGTTTTAATCTCTGCCTGCGGCACAATGATTCTCTCAACTTCGACGCGTCTCGGGCGCGTCGTTGACCGCGTCCGCTCTCTCTCGGATCGCATTGAAGAACTGGCGGGCAGCGATCCTGCAATTAAGTTTTACGAAGAACGCCGCCGAGTAATCTTCGAGCAACTCGACAAACTGACGAGCCGCGCGCGACTGCTGCAACGCTGCATGACAGTCTTTTATATGGCGCTCGGAATCTTCGTCGCGACGAGCGTTGCGATTGGTGTCGTCGCTGTCTCAAGCGCGCGCTATCAATGGATTCCCGTCGTCTTCGGTCTCATCGGCGCGTGCTTTCTTTTTTACGGCAGCGTGCTTTTAATTTTCGAGGCGCGGCTTGCCTTAAGCACGATTCATGCGGAGATGGATTTCATCTGGCAGCTCGGCCAACAATTCGCGCCCGCCGAACTCGTCGAGGGACACAAACCGCACCGCGTTCACTTCCGGCGCAATCATCCATCATGACTTCACAGACTTTCAAGCCTGCTTATCTCGAACTACTTGCAACGGGCGAACTCGAACGCCGCGTCGGGCAACTCGAAAATTTATTGGAGCGTTGCACCGTTTGCCCGCGCGATTGTTTCAACAATCGTCTGCAAAATGAAATCGCCGCCTGCTATTCGGGACGCCTGCCCGTTGTTTCATCCTATACGGCGCACTTCGGCGAAGAACCCGCCCTCGCAGGCACGCGCGGCGCAGGTAATATTTTTTTCGGCAACTGCAATCTGCGCTGCGTTTATTGCCAGAACTACCAAATCTCGCAAACGCACAAACAGCAAATCAAAAACGAAGTCACGCACGAACGCCTCAGTGAGATGATGCTCGAACTGCAAGCGCGCGGCTGCCACAACATCAACTTCGTTTCACCGACGCACTTCGCTCCGCAAATGGCGCGCAGCATTCTCATCGCCGCAGAGCGAGGGCTTCAACTGCCCATCGTCTATAACACCAACGCTTACGATTCCGTCGAAGCCCTGCGTTTACTAAACAACATCGTCGGCGTTTATCTGCCCGATTTGAAATACGCGGATTCCGCAGAAGGCTATGCTTACTCGAAGGTAAAAAACTACACGGAGCACGCCCGCGCTGCCATCACAGAGATGTACAACCAAACCGGCGACGAACTCGTTTTCGGTGAAGACGGATTACTCAAGCGCGGCCTCGTCATACGCCTGCTCGTGTTGCCGAACGACATCGCGGGCGTGCGTGAATCCCTCGAATGGATCAAAGACACATTAAGCCCGCGCGTCGCCGTCTCCATGATGGCGCAGTATTACGCGACGAACCGCGCCGCGACAGACGAACGCTACACACTGCTTTCGCGCCGCATCACGGAATCCGAATGGCTGCGCGCTCTCTCCGCGCTCGATGAACTGGGAATGGAAGAAGGCTGGATGCAGGAATACGACGGGGCGGCGCACTACTATCGCCCGGACTTCACGAACACGGATGCGCCGTTCACAGACATCAGAGATTTCGACGCAAAAGAAGCATAGCGCCGGAAAGCGAATTTTGGCGTCTGGAATCGAACTGTGCTAACGAAAAAGAAAACAAACCGAATTGACGCAGGGATTCGGCCTGTAGATTTACCATACCTCCGCTTCACTTTGTCTGAGCGTGAAAGTTTGCGACGGCTTGCAAAGAGTGTTGATGTAAAAGAACGCAGAATTAGTTTAGATTATCTTTGGTTAGGAGTTTTTCATAAGCAGAATTATAAATTTATGATTGAAATGTGTGATGAATTGATCCCGGATAGAAGTCAATATATTCGTGGGCAATCGCTACTGTTACTCGGATATTTTGTTAAAGATCAGCCTGAATTGATTTGGTCGCAAATAGTAAAATGGGGTTCAGGCAGAAATAGTGATATACGTGTTGGAATTGCCTGTTATATTTTAGAGCATCTTTTGCAACATCACTTCTCAAATTATTTCCCGAAGGTAAAGGTATTGATAGAGCAGGGAAATAATTTGCTCGCAGATACATTGTCGTACTGCTATAAATTAGGGGAAACAGAAAAGCCGGTTAATGCTAAAAGGTTTGATGCGTTGATAGAGAAATACGGAAAGAAAGTTAAAGGCGTAAATTAACCGCTATAGCGCTCGCTCATAAAATTTCACCACAAGATTTTCTTCCAACTCCCGTAAATCAGAGGCGCGGAATCCATCTAAAAAGTTTTCCGGCATAAACGTATCCGCGTCTTCTACCGCGAGCGGAATTTCCGTGACAATCCACTTATCTATTTCACCGGCAAAGGCGCAGTAGATTTGTTCACCGCCGATAATAAAAAGATCGCACACGAGATACGGCTTCAAGGCGAGCACGTTGAGTTTGTCACGCAGCAATATCACGCCGTCCTGCGCCGAGATTTCAGACATGCGCGAGAGGACGATGTTTAATCTGTTCGGCAAAGGCTTCTTGAGCGACGCCCATGTTTTGTAGCCCATCACGCAGGCGTTTCCAACAGTCTGCTGCCGGAAAAATCTCATGTCCGCCGCGTAGTGCCACGGCAACGCGCCGTGCCGTCCAATCGCATTGTTTCGATCTAAGGCGACAAGGCCGATGATTGCCATACGCGCGCGTTTCCTTTCGCTTTCCTTTACACCGCAACCGGCGCGGCGATTTTGCCGTGCGATTCGTAACCTACGAGCTTCAAATTCTCATATTGAAAATTGAGCAATCCATCGAGGCCGCGCAATCGCTTTGCACCATCCATAATTTCAAGGCGCGGCAATTTCAGCGGTTCGCGCGCGAGAACTTCCTTGACCTGTTCGAGATGGTTTTTATAAATGTGGTAATCGCCGAGCGTGTAAACGAATTCGCCTGCTTCCAACTCGCAGACGTGCGCGATCATGTGCGTCAAAAGCGCGTAGGAACTGATGTTGAATGGCACCCCTAAGAAGGCATCCGCCGAGCGCTGGTAAAGCTGGCAGTGAAGAATCTTTTCGTTCTCGACTTTGAATTGAAAAAGCGTGTGACACGGCGGCAGATCAACCAACTCGCTCTGCGACGGATGCCAGCCCGTGACTATAAGCCTGCGCGAGTTCGGATTCTGATTAATGTTTTCAATAAGGCGCGCAATCTGGTCAACGCCGTCGCGCTGCGGATAATTTCCGTTAAAGGAGCGCCACAGATAACCATAGACAGGGCCGAGGTCGCCTTCCTCGCGCCCGAAGCGGCTTGTGTGTTCGAGGTCAGCCCACTCCGCCCAGATGTCCACACCCCGCGCGCGCAGATCAAGTTCGTTTGTGCTGCCCGAAAGAAACCAAAACAACTCCTCACAAATCCATCTGAACGGAACTCTTTTAGTTGTTACCAAAGGAAAGCCTTCTCGCAGGTCAAATCTAGTTTGGTAACCGAAATGCGAGATCGTGCCGACGCCCGTGCGGTCTTCGTGCGCCGTGCCGCGAAGTAAAATTGACTGAAGCAAATCCTGATACTGTTTCATGCGCTCTCTGTCTTTATGATATTCTTAAGACAATTCGAGAACAAAGGAGAAGAAAGTTTTTATGACCGGCGAAATTAAATGCAAACGGTGCGGCAACCGGCGCGCGCCGCTCGGCTATGCGCCATTCCCGACGGAGTTGGGGCAACGCGTCGCAACGGAAATCTGCCAGCCGTGCTGGGCTGAATGGCTCGCCAAGCAAAGCATGTTGATTAACCACTACGGCCTCGATCTCTCTAACCCCGAATCGCAAAGTTTTCTCTTCGACAACATGCAAGCTTTTTTCTTCAACGACGGTCAGATGAGCACCATCGACACCAGCAAAGAAGGCAGCGTCAAATGGTAAACCGCGCCGCGTGATAATTGTAGGGGCAGCGGGCAAGTCCTCCGCCCGCTTTGCTTTGCTGTCTTTGTTGATTCACGAAGGCACAGAACGTATCCCTACATTAACCCGAATTCTTCGAGCATCTTGCGCAGTTCTTCGGCAGAACACACTGCCAATCGCCCGCCCGTAAATCTTTCATCGCGTGACACGTCGGCAACGCTGAACGCGGGCGCGGGCGCATTTCTCATTTCTTCATTCGATTCAAATTCCACTTCCGCGAGAACAAGGCCGCGCAGTTCTCCCATGAAAACATCCACACTAAACGTTCGTTTCTCATGCTCGTAAGGATAACGATTCTTGCGTAACTCGTTGCCCTCGAAGACAGAGAAAACTTCGTACTCCAACTCGTTCAAGTAAATGCTGGTAATAAGCGTGCGCGAAAAGTCGGGCGGCGCGGGCGCGTGTTTCTGCGTGAGTTTCAGCGTCCACTCGTTTGTCGAAGGCCAGCGCGACTTGCGAAGGCGCATACGCGTGTTCGTGATGTAATTGTCCGTGATCTGCGCGTGCTCGTTCCTTAAACTCAAGCCCGGCGGAAGTTCCCGCAAAAGATAACGGCGCTCAAGTTCCATGCGCTCGTATTTCCGCGCATATTCGGTTGTGACGCGTCCTGCTGTGCCGATCCAGTTCATACGCCGACGAGTTCCGCTTCTTCTTCGCGTAAGAATTCATGCGGTTCGACGATGCGCCCGGCGATAGCCGAAGCAGCCACAACGTAGGGCGATGCGAGATAAACTTGTCCGGGGCCGCTGCGTCCCGGAAAATTGCGGTTCTGCGCGCTGACCGTCACCGTCTCCGCAGACTTCGACGCGCCGGGGCCCGCGTTGATGCACGCGCCGCAACTCGGATCGATCAACTCCGCGCCGACGCGCTCGAAAATTTCTATGTAACCTTTCTCGCGGGCGTACTGTTTGATTTTCTGCGAACCGAATTGCAAGTATAAGTGTACGCCCGGCGCGACGCGCTTGCCCTGCTCAACGGCTCGTTTGAGCACCGCCGCGTACATGTCCATGTCCGCCATTTTGCCGCCCGTGCATGAGCCGCCGTAAGCCGCATCTATGCGAACTTCTGCGGGCAATTCGTCGATGTTGATGCCGTTGCGCGGATCGCCCGGCGTCGCCACCATCGGACGAATCTCGGTTAAATCTATTTCAAAGACGGCGGCGTATTCGGCATCTGCATCGGATTGCAGAAAGCCTTGGCGAATCTCTTCCGCATCGAGGCCGCGCATCTCTACGAGATACTGAAGCGTTACATCGTCCGGCTCGACAATGCCTGTTGTGCCTCCCGCCTCGACTGCCATGTTCGTCAAAGTCGCGCGTTCGTCAATCGACCAATCCTTTAAGCCTTCGCCCGCGAATTCCAATACCTGCCCGATGCCTTTGCCCTGCTTCATGTAATCGGTTGAAAGAATTTTCAGCATCACATCCTTCGCCGACACGTCATCACGCTTTTTGCCATTCAAGACGAAGCGCACGGTTTCGGGAACTTTGATGCGAACGTCTTTCGTATACCACGCGTTCGCCATATCGGTTGAACCGACGCCGAACGCGAAGCAGCCGAGCACGCCCGCCATGCACGTATGCGAATCCGTGCCGATCACAATCTGTCCCGGCAACGCGATGTCTTCCACCACAGCGTTATGGCAAATCGCTTCCGATCCGCCGTCTGGACTCTCGCCGTAAAGCTTCACGTTTTGCCGCTCGCTGAAATCCGCCTGCGTCACGGCAAGGCCGTCGGCGCGTTCAAGCAAGCCCATCGCGCGCTGCTTCTCCGGCATCACGCGCCCTAAAAATGTCAAATGATCGCGGAAAGCATAAACCGATTCGGCTTCCGTCACCTTCGCGTCTTTGCCTAAAGACTGCACAAACAGCGCGTCCGCCATCGGCGTCACGTACTCATGCGAGAAACGCACATCTGCGACGGCAAACAAAGCATCGCCCGGCTTGACGGCTTCGATGCCGATCTCTCCGGCTCTCACAAACGCATGGCGCGCGATGATTTTTTCAACGAGCGTCATCGGGCGTTTCTTTGTTTCCACAGCAGGCGGCGTGACTTCGCCCGCAAGCCGCGCCTTGTTGTAATTAAAGAGGCCGCCGTATTCGACAATCGCTTTTGAGATGGGATCAAGCCCGCGCGTAAATTCTTCGAGCGGAATTCTTTCGCCCTGATTGATACGTTCGATTAAGCCAAAGTCTGTTGACGTGAGAAGCCCGATGTTCTGCGCGTTCTGCCCGTAGATTTTTTCAATTGTCTGCGCGATGACGAGTTCGATGCCCGCCCATTTTTCAGCATACGGCGCAGTCTCCCTAGACGAACCGCAGCCCTTTGAAAGCCCGGAAACGACAACCGCAAAGCCGCCGTTTTTAATCTCATCTTTCCTGACAGCCTGCTCGCGCATTCCGACGAAAACATATTGTCCGAGCGTTTCGTCATAATAAAAACAGACCCAGCCCGGCGTAATCTCGTCCGTCGAAATGTTATTCATCAAGGCAAGCTCAGCGTCGTATACTAAATCTTCCCTGCCTTCGAGTTGGCGGCGAATCAACGACACATCGTCTGTCAAAAAAAGCGTGCGGCCTTTGAATTCGAGTTCGGTGGCGCGCTTCGTGATTGTTCCTTCAACGGCAGTCATACATGCTCCTCAAACATTATTTGTGATGCTGAGATTATAAACCGGCGCGATGAAAAAGTCGCTTTGCGGCGGCGCAGGAATTACAGCACGAGATGAAATAAGCTAAGACAGCGCATTTACTCTTCGCCGGAATCGGCAAGCAAGCGACTGATAGTTTCGACTATTTCGTAAATGCCGTCAGGTTTTCGCAGAAACTCGTGCGCTCCGGCATCGCGCGCTTCCCTTTCAACTTCGCCCGCCGAGATCATCACAACCGGCATGTGCCTGCGATGAATGAGACGCCCACTATGGCGTATCAATTCGAGTCCGCCGACGCCCGGCAAGTCGTTGTCCAGCAGCAGCAAATCATAATGGTTGTCGCTCTTGAGCTTCTCCAGCGCGGTTGTGCCATCCTCGCACGCGTCCACGCGCCAGCCTTCTAGTTCCAATGTTTCTTTGATTGTGTGCCGCAGTATCAGGTTATCTTCGACGTAGAGAATGGTGTGAGGCAATTGCAGTCTCCTTCTTGATGGGCGAATGAGAGATGCTAAACGCGCCGCTGCTCTGGTATGCTGTGCGCGCTCTATCTTTGAAATTTACCGACAATAGCCAATGCGTAGCGCATCCTCACAAATCGAGTGATGAGCATCGCCGTCGAGCACAAAAGACAAAAGCTGACGGCGACTACGTTACGCGATGCTATACTATATGTAGTAGCATATAGAAGCAAGCAGTATTCGCTGGCCTCAATCCCATTGGGAGGACATCCCTGATGGGCAACTCACGTCCGAGGCCGGAACGGCTTGCTGAAAAGCTGCGACAGATTCGGAGTGCCTTCGGTCTCTCTCAAACTCAAATGTTGAGGCGGTTAGGAGCCGGGGAAGACATTGCTTACACCAGAATCTCGGCATACGAGTTAGGAACGAACGAACCTACGTTGATGATTCTCTTGCAATATGCGCGCGTCGCGGGCGTGCCGATGGAAGTTCTGGTTGACGACGATTTAGACTTGCCGGAACGCTTGCCCGGCACGGCTAAACATGAAGAGATCAAGCGTAATTTTGCGTCGCACCGAACATCGAAGCGCCGCGCAACTAAATGATTTGAGGCTTGCGGGATTACTGCTATTTTGATTTTAGAGTAGAGAAACTTTGATGGCGGCGACGCGGTGAATCGGCTTGGTGGCCTTCTCTGTTGTGATTATCTCCGATGCTCCAGCAGCGAGCGCCGATGCTAAGTGCAGAGCGTCCATAGCAGCGAGTCCGTAAGTTTTGGCGTGCTGCAATGCTTCATCAAATAGCTGCTTGGATGCTTCTATTCGATGGGCGGCATTGTTAAGGAAGCTTTCGCAGAATTGTTGCTCGGATTGATTTTTGAAATAAACGGCGTTCGGCAGAAGTTCTAATGCAAGGGCATCGCTGGCAATAAATTCGCGGCGTGGACCGTTCAGGAGATTGTAGGCGCGGAGTCCTGTGCCGGGTTCGCCGCGCATGACAGCTAGAAGCACGCCGGTGTCAAGATAGGTGAGAATCTTACCGCTCATCCTGAGAACCGCCGCGCCGTTCGGCTACTTCCGCGTTGATAGCATTCCTGTCCAAAAGCGGCGCGCCTGTGGCGATATATTCAGCGCGTGCTTTGAGTGCCAGCCTTGCCAACTCGGTGCGCGGTTCAGGGAAGATATTTATTAAATCGGCGCTGCCTGTTTCGGCGTGATTTACTGTTTCGGTGTTTCGCCTGGAAGCCATTTTGTTACCTCTGATTAAGGATAGCATATCTGCGAAATGAAATTCTTGGCTTGAGCCAAATCAAAAGAATAATTATGCCGATGCAGCTTTAGCTGAAGCTTTAAGGAAAACATTTCTTGTCTCATTCGGCTAAAGCCCTTTATTGCTACTGTTGCTAGTGGCAATTGAAAAGAACAAAATGTCAACCGCAACCTAGCTTTGAAGAAGCGCCAAGCCGCATAAATAAAGGAGAGTTATTAACCGTGCAGACAACTAAACTTCCCACAGGCGTCGAGTTCATCGCCGAAGCGGACGGGATTCGTGAATATCGTATGGCGAACGGCATGAAGGTGCTGCTGGTGGAAAACCGCGTCGCGCCCGTCGCTACCGTCCTCGTCGTTTATAAAGTCGGCTCGCGCAATGAAGCCGTCGGCTACACAGGCTCGACGCATCTCTTGGAACACATGATGTTCAAAGGCACGCCGACCTTCAACAAAACAAAGAACACGCAGATCGCCGCGACCCTGCAAAAAATCGGCGCGGACTTTAACGCTACCACTTGGTACGACCGCACCAACTATTACGAGACTGTGCCTTCGGACAAAATCGAACTCGCCATCCAACTCGAAGCAGACAGGATGCGCAATTCCTTTATCGCGGACTCTGATCGTCAATCCGAGATGACCGTCGTGCGCAATGAATTAGAGCGCGGGCAAAACGAGCCGACGGGAGTTTTAGACGAAGCCATTTACGCGACGGCCTTCCGTGAACACCCGTATCATCACCCGACCATCGGCTGGCGCGCGGACGTGGAAGGCGTGCCGACGGAGCGCCTCAAAACTTTCTACGATACTTTTTATCATCCGAACAACGCCACCGCCGCCATCGTCGGCGACTTCGATGAAGCGCACGCGCTCGAACTCATCAACAAGTATTTCGGCGCGTATCCGGCGTCGCAAAATGCAATCCCGGAAGTCTACACGGACGAACCGGAACAGCAGGGCGAGCGTCGTTTGATTATTCGTCGCGCGGGCGAACTCGCCGTCGTGCAAATCGCTTATCGCACGCCCGCCGTGCTCGGGCAGATGAACGTGCTCTCAAGCGCAGACCTCGCAACGCGCGCCGCCAATCCGCCCGCCGAAAACGATATTTACCCGCTCGTCGTGCTCTCCGTCGCGCTCTCGCACGGCGTTACCAGCCGCCTTTATCAAGCCCTCGTCGAAACGCAACTCGCCGTACACGTTCACACAAACTGCGATCAGCACCGCGATCCCGGCCTCTTCAACACAGTCGCATTAGTCACGCCCGGCGTCGAACCCAAACAAGTCGAAGAAGTGATTCTTGCCCAACTGCAACAGGTTTGCGAAGAAGGCTTGACCGATGCGGAAATCGACAAAGCGCGCCAGCAAATTCTCGCGCACGAAGCTTTCAGCCGCGACGGTACATTCAACATCGCCGCGCAAATCTCCGAAGCCGAAGCCGTCGCCGACTGGCGCTTTTACACAAACTACGCACACAACATCGAACGAGTTACAGCCGCCGACGTGCAGCGCGTCGCACAAACCTATTTCACGGAAGACACGCGCACCGTCGGTTATTTCATTCCGAAGAAAACAAGCGAAGACGGCGCGGCGAGCAACGACGGTAATGGTAGCAGTGGCAGTAACGGCAGCGGCATATATGACAGCACTAAATTGCGTTGATATACGCAGATTTTATAAGTTGCCACTAGCTTTAGCTAGTGGATTAGATGATTTGAAGTCAAGTGGCTTTAGCCAAACAATTTCTGGTAGATTCTTCTTTTGGCTTCAGTCTCATTGAGCTAAAGCTAAAAGGACGCGAGATTCTTATTACTTCGGCTAAAGCCTTTAGTAGTTTTTACTTTATCCACTAGGCTTGTGCTAGTGGCAATTGATGAGCAGATTCCTTATGCCAACAAAATCTAGCAACGCAGACACGCACGGCAACGCGACGACACCGCAGGCGATAACGCAGCAATCCACACCCACGCACGCCGATAAATCGTCCGCCGCAACAGACGCCAACACGCCCGCCAGCGTCGGCGCATCGAATTTCGCCGCACGCGTAAATCGCACACAACTTCCCACGGGCGCAACCTTGCTTGTGCTGGAAAATCATGCAACGCCGACTGTCTCGATTCGCGGCTCTTTGCGCGCAGGCTCGTACTTCGAGCCGCGCGACAAGCCGGGACTTGCAGAACTCACGGCGGACATGCTCGAACGCGGCACTAAGCGTCGCAGCAAATTAGAAATCGCTAACGCCCTTGAAAGCGTCGGCGCGGAACTAGGCTTTTCGGGCGACACGTTCGCCGTTAATTTCGCCGCACGATGTTTGAGCAAAGACTTGCCGCTCGTGCTCACAACGCTCGCTGAAAATTTGCGTTTCCCTGCCTTTCCTGCCGACGAATTAGAGAAACTAAAACAGCAGGCCATCGCCGCCATTCAAGAGCAGCAGGGCCACACAGGCCACCGCGCTTACGAACGCTTTACCTCGCTTGTCTTCGACGAATCGAATCCCTTTTACGTCGCTCCCGGCGAAAAGCTCTCTGCCAGCATCGACTCGATCACCGTCGAAGATGTGCAGCGTTTTTACGATGAGCGCTACGGCGGGCGCTCCATGATTCTCACCGTCGTCGGCGACGTTCAGAGCGACGATGTGCGCCGTCAATTTGAAGAAGCGTTCGGCTCGTTCGCAGGCACTGAAAGCGTTGACATCAGCGTTGCAGACACCACGCCGCAAACGGAAACAAAACGCGAAATCGTTTTCCTGAAAGACAAAGGCAGCATAGACGTGCTGCTCGGCTCCGCCGCAAGTTTGCGCCGCTCATCCGTTGATTACTACGCCGCCGTTATCGCCAACAGTGCGCTCGGCATGTCCACGCTGTCCTCGCGGCTGGGCTTGCAAGTGCGCGATGCCGAAGGCTTGACCTACGGCATCAACTCGCGTTTTCGCGCGCCCGGTTTGGCCGCAGGCCCTTGGTACATAGGCGTCACAGTCAATTCGCACAACGTCGAGCAGGCGATCAAATCCGCATTGAATGTGCTGCGCGACTACACCGCAAACGGCATTCGCGCCGACGAACTCGCAGACGAAAAGAGCGCCGCCATCGGCTCCTTCAAAGTCTCGCTTGCCACCAACGCAGGACTCTCGCGCGCTCTGTGGAACGCGGAATTCCACAATCTCGGCGCAGACTACATAGACCGCTTTCCGCAACTCGTCCAAAACGTTTCGCTCGACGAAGTCAACAACGCGATTCGCAAATATTTTCGTCCAGACCAACTCACCATCGTCATCGCTGGCGCATACGAAATGTCCAACACGGCAGCGACCCCAATCGTCTAACGACAAAAGCACAAAGGCTCGACAAATGATGCCGAGCCTTTGTGAGGCGAGCGCGAAAAAGATAAGGGCAGGAATAAATCTCTGCCCTTATCTTTTTGTGTAGCATTCGCGGATTAAGTTGTTGATGCGCTGTTAAAACACTTCCGCGCAATTCATTCAAACGCGCTGATGATGGCTTCGGCAAATTCCATTGTTTTAGATTCGCCGCCGATGTCGCGCGTGCGCACGCGGCCTTCCTCGAAAACTTTGAGCATCGCTTTTTCGATGCGTTCGGCGGCGTCGCGCTCGTCGAGGTGGCGCAGCATTAGTATGCCGCTTTGCAGAAGCGCCGTCGGATTGGCGATGCCCTGTCCGGCGATGTCCGGCGCAGAGCCATGCACGGCTTCAAAGACCGCGCCCTGCTCGCCGATGTTCGCGCCGGGCACAAGCCCTAAACCGCCGACTAACCCTGCGCATAAATCTGAAACGATGTCGCCGTAAAGATTTTCGAGCAGCATAATGTCGAATTGTTCAGGACGCATTACAAGCTGCATACACGCGTTGTCAACGATCTTGTCGTCGGCTTCGATCTCCGGGTAATCTTCGGAGACTTTGCGAAAGCAATCGAGAAACAATCCGTCCGACAACTTCATAATGTTGGCTTTGTGGATGGCTGTGACTTTCTTGCGATTCTCGCGCCGCGCATACTCGAACGCGAAACGCGAGACGCGCGTCGAAGCTTTCTCGGTAATGACCTTTATGCTTTCGACGACGCCGGGTACGACGACATGCTCGATGCCGGAGTAAAGGTCTTCCGTGTTTTCGCGCACAACGATCAAGTCTATGAAAGGATAACGCGTCGGCACATTCGGGAGCGTGCGCACGGGGCGCAGGTTAGCGTAAAGATCGAGCACTTTGCGCAAGCCGACGTTGACGCTTGTAAAGCCTTTGCCGATGGGCGTGGTAATCGGCCCTTTGAGCGCAACCTTGTTTTTTTTGATCGAGTCGAGCAGTTCGTCCGGCAGTGTATTACCGAATTTTGCAAGCGCCTGTGCGCCCGCGTAATAGGTTTCCCATTCGACTTCAACGCCCGCCGCTTCGATGATATGCACGACCGCCGAAGAGACTTCGGGGCCGATGCCGTCGCCCGGAATCAGTGTGATAGTATGTTTCATAATAGTAGTGGTCAGTAGTCAGTGATTAGTGGTCGGTAAAGCAAGATAAGCATTAATCAGTAATCGTCGATTAGAAGAGGGATTTTCTTCTGACCACTATTTATTGACCACCGACCACTGCGTTGCGGCATCATACCAGCAATTTCTCATCAATGGAAAACGCGGAAGAATTTGAAGCGAGCGAAGCAACGATGGCCGATGTTGTAGTTGTCGGCGGCGGCGTTATCGGATTGACGATTGCGCGTGCGCTCGTCGGGCGCAACGCGCGCGTGCTGCTCATCGAGCGCGGAGAAATGCTTGGTATGGAAAGCTCGCGCGCCGCCGCAGGAATGCTCGCGCCGCAGTCGGAAGCGAATCGCGCGGACGAGTTTTTCGCGCTGGCGTGCGCAGGCCGCGAGATGTATCCGTTGTTCGCCGAATCCTTGCGCGAAGAAACGGGCATCGACATCGAGCTTGAAAAAACAGGCACGCTTTATCTGGCGTTCACGGAAACGGACGAGCGTGAGATTAGTCATCGCTATCAATGGCAAAAAGGAGCGGGGCTGTGCGTCGAATATCTAACGGCAGAAGAAGTGCGCGCGCTGGAGCCGTGCGTCTCGCCGCATGTCCGCGCGGCGCTGTTGTTTCCGCTCGATGTTCAGGTAGAAAACCGCAAGCTCATCAATGCGCTCGCGGCGTCGCTTGAGAAATCGAAGGCGCAAATATGGATAGGCGCGAATGTCGAAGCGTTGCGGGTTGCGGACGGGCGCACGCTCGGCGTCGAAACTTCGCGCGGCTTTGTGCGTGCTCCCGCAGTCGTGATGGCGTGCGGCGCATGGACATCATTCATTAAAGTCAAAAATGCAAGCGACGATCATAGCCTTGAAAGCGGCGGCGTTAGCAGCAACAATGATGAAGCGTCGGTTGTTGCGGTGAAGCCTGTGCGCGGGCAGATATTGTGCTTTCAAACGCGAGAGAAGGCCGCGCGGCATGTGCTTTACAGCCCGCGTGGTTATCTTGTGCCGCGTCTTGACGGGCGCGTGCTCGCCGGTTCGACAACCGAAGACGCGGGCTTCGATAAGCGCACCACAGATGAAGGCACGCACGCGATCATGGCTCACGCGCAGGAAATTGCGCCCGCGTTGATTGACGAGATGCAATTGATCGATTCGTGGGCGGGTTTGCGTCCGTATGCCGCAGACGAGCAACCTATCATCGGCGCGGACAGAGATGTGCGCGGCCTCTTTTACGCGACAGGACATTACCGCAACGGAATTTTGCTCGCTCCGATCACGGGCGAACTCATTGCTAAAATGATATTGGAAAACATTGCATCACCACTCATCGAAGCGTTCACGCCGAATCGCTTTCGCTGCGCGGGCGTTCGTTAATCCTTCATCAGGGAAAGCACGTTGACATGAAATTATCATCGGCTCTCGCTTTGTCCGCGATGCTCACAGCGGCGGCAATTTCTTACGCGCCCGCGCATACTTTCGCGCAGGCCAGACGCGTTGCGCCGCGTTCCTCTTCCAACGCTCCGGCGACGAACGCCAGCACGGAGGTCTCTTCCGACGCCAACACCTCTGCCGTCGCGCTCTATGAAGAAGCGCGCGATTATGCGTCCCAAAAGTTTGCGGAGTTCGAGCGTAGGAAAGTGCCTTTCGATCCGGTGTTGCTTGAGCGCACATTGCAGGAACAGCGCCAGACGGCGGCACGCCTTGCGGCAGGGCTTGCGGCGCGCGGCAACATGGCGGGCGCAGATTTTTATTATCTGGGACTATTGCAGACGCTTGCAAAAAATGCGGACGGCGCAATCGACGCGATGCGACGTTTTTTAGCGAAGACACCCGAGGCTCAGGCGGAGCGGGCGCAGGAAGCGCGCGCCGTCATCACGGAACGCGCCGCCGAATTGAACCGCGTCGATGAATCGACAAAAGCGCTCGCCGATTATTCGAGCCACGAACCGCAGCGGCAATCAGAGCGCGCGCGCATGGAAAGCGCCGTCACGAACGCTTACCGCCGCCTCAAACAAACGGATCAAGCGCTCCTGCACGCCGAAGCAGCCTTTGCCGCCGCAAAGCAAATCAAGCCCGACGCCGCGAACCCGGAAACACGCGCGCACGCTCTTTACACAACCGGCGCGGCGCTCGCAGACCTGCGTCTCGAAGCGAAGAAAAGCGGCGCGACGCCGGACGCTGCCATAAAGATTTTGGAAGAAATGCGCGACCTTGCGCTCACAGATTCCTACGCGCGTTTGTATCTCGAAGCGACAAAGAAGCTCGCCGACACGCTCGTTGACAGCGGGCGCAAACCCGACGCCGCCAGAATGCTCGACGATTCAATTGCGCGCGTCAAAACAGGCATTCGCGGCGCGGCGGACGTGCGCGGCGTGACCGAAGCCTTGCGTTTGAAACAGCGGCGTTTGAAACTTCAAGGCGCGCCGCCGCCGGAGTTGACGGCTGTCCTTAAGTGGATAGATCAAACGCCCGTGAAGCTAACTGATTTGCGCGGGCAGGTCGTGCTGCTCGATTTTTGGGCGACATGGTGCGCGCCGTGCCGCGCGACTTTTCCTTTTCTAAGACGCTGGCACGACGACTACGCAGACAAGGGATTGACGATGCTCGGCATCACGAAGTATTACGGCGTCGCCGAAGGCATGGCGGTTGACCACGATGCGGAAAACGATTTTCTACACCGCTTCAAAAGCGCGGAAAGACTGCCTTACGGTTTCGTCGTCGCGGGCGCAGACGACAATATGCGCAACTACGGCGTGACCATGATTCCGACCATCGTGCTCATTGATCGTCGCGGGCTGGTGCGCTACATAGGCACAGGCGAAAGCGAAGAAGAAGAAAACGCAATCGGCCAGATGATCGAGAAACTTCTCAACGAAACGGACGCGAAAACGACGGCAAGCAACAAGTAACGAAACAAAGAGGCGGTTGTCAGTTCATCGCGCATTAAGCGACTCACTTATGCGATCTTTCATTTACCGCGCGCACATCTGGATGGGATTAATCGTTGCCGTTCCTGTGCTCGCGTGGGCAACGAGCGGACTGCTGTATGTTTTGCCGAATCGAGTTGAGGGCGGCAAAATCGAGAGCATCAAGGCGGCGGATGTACAGGTGTCTGCGCCGGACGCGCTCATGCGCGCTAATGCGTTTGCCGGAAAGCAATTGCCGATCACTGCGCTGACGCTTTTGATGCGCGATGGGCGTCCCGTTTATCAGGCCGTCGGCGGACTCGGCGCGGAATCGCTCTTGATCGACGCGGAAACTGGCGCGGTCAAATTCGCTCCGCCGCCCGGCATGTTGACGCGCTACTTTCGGCAGGCGCATTTTTATTACTTCGCCGGAAGCTGGCAAGTATTTTTACTCGCGTCGATGTCGGCGCTCGCTGCGCTCTCGGCACTCTCCGGCATTTATTTGAATTGGATTTGGTGGCGCAAAAAACTGAAAGCGAGAAATTAAACGCGCCTTGCGAAACTTTTCTACGCGCTTCTTTTTACAACGCGCCCGTCACGGCGGGCATCAGTTGAACAGGTAAAATATGCAAGGTCTAAGCATCGTTAATATCGCAATCGCCTTCGCGGGCGGCGTGCTGTCGTTTCTCAGCCCGTGCGTGCTGCCACTCGTGCCGGGTTATGTGTCTTTGATTTCGGGCGTCAGCATCGACAGCTTGAAAAATGATGACGGCGGCGGACGCATTAATGCGAAGCGCGCCGTCATCGCTAACTCGCTCGCCTTCAACGCAGGGCTATCAATAATCTTCATCGCGCTCGGCGCGGGCGCAGGGTTAATTGGCGCGAGTATTATCTCGAATCCTTGGGTGCGCATCATCGGCGGCCTCGTCATCATACTCTTCGGATTGCAATTAATCGGGCTACTGAAAATCGGCGCGCTTTATAAAGACACTCGCATGTTCTCGGACGAAAAGCCGCGCGGCATGTTCGGTTCGCTGACGCTCGGCATGGCTTTCGCCGCCGGTTGGACGCCGTGCATCGGGCCAATCTTGGGCGGTATTATTGGTCTAGCAGCAACGAGCGGCGGATGGAAAAGCGGCTTCGTTTTGTCGTGCTTTTATTCGGCGGGACTCGCGCTGCCGTTTTTGTTGACTGGCTTGAGCATCAATAAATTTTTAGGCTTCTACTCGAAATTTCGTCAACATCTGCACAAAGTCGAAGTCGTGTCCGGCATCGTGCTAATCCTGATCGGCGGCTTGATTATGAGCAATCGCGTAACCTTGCTCGCAAGCTCCAGCGTCGCGGCGTGGCTGCCGAACGCGGAAAGTTTAGTCGAAGGCCGCTTCAATGAAGGCACAACAGCGACAAGTCCGGCGGCGGGCGATAAATCCGCTCTCGACACGAGCAAGTTTGCGCTCGCGCCCGACGTTCAATTTCAGACGCTCGACGGCAAACCGTTTCGTCTCGCAGACCTTCGCGGGCGCGTCGTGCTGCTGAATTTCTGGGCGACGTGGTGCGTCCCGTGTCGCGGCGAGATACCGGAATTCAATAAGATGCAGCGCGATCTGGAAACGCGCGGATTGACAATCGTCGGCGTCTCGACTGCCGACACGAACGACACCGCAGAGATGATTAAGGAATTCCAGAAGGACATCAAACAGGACTACACGCTGGTGCTCGGCGGCGACGATGTCGGCGCAAAATTCGGCAACGGCCCCGGTCTTCCCGTCACCTATATCATTGACCGGCAGGGACGCATCCGGCAGAAGATCACCGGCGGCAAAAAGCGCGAAGCATTCGAGGCCGCCGTCACGCCGCTGCTTGATGAAACGCCCGCGACGGCTGCAAAATAGAATTAGGATTTCGGCGGCGGCAGGAAAGGCTGTCCGCGCATCGCAAACATTTCTCTTCCGCACACATTGTCATTGCTGTCATTAAGGAGACATTCATGTTCAAAGTTTTCACGCTCGCACTTTTTATGCTCTTAGCTAATCCATGCGCTTCACAGGCGCAGGAGCACGCACACGAATATGCGCCGTTGCAGGAAAAGAAAATCAATTACAAGGATTGGTCGTTTAAGGATTTGAAGATGGATGCGCCCGTCAGTTTGAGTTCGCTCGTGGCGGGCAAAAAACTTGTGATGGTCGTGTACTTTGCGCCTTGGTGTCCGAACTGGCGCTATGAGGCTCCGGTTGCCGCGAAGCTTTACGACAAATACAAAGCGCAGGGATTTGAAGTTATCGGCGTCAGCGAATACGGCACGCGCGATGAAGTCTTGAAGTTTTTCGGCACAAACGGGTTTCCCTACACCATCGTCGCCGAATCCGAAACAGGCGATGCGCGCGATAAAACAACGCACTACAAATATCGCCAAGCAGCAGACGACAAGCGCAAATGGGGATCGCCTTTCAACGTCTTTTTGGAACCCGCGAAGCTTCAGAAAAAAGGCGATACGCTCACCGAAAAAGCTTGGATCGTGGGCGGCGAGTTAATCGAAAAAGACGCCGACGCCTTTATTCAAGAACACTTGAAATCAAACACGGATGCGAAATCGGCGCGGCATTAAAGCTTGCAAAACGGCGCGCGTGTTTAGTTGATAACGTCCGGCCATTCGTCTGGCGTCGTGAACGGAATCGGCGACGCGTGATGCAGGATCATGCGCCAATCGTTTGCGACGCGCTGGAAAATATTGGTCGCCTGCGCCGCTGCCGCCGCAAGTCCTTCGTCGGTCATCATTGAAATTGTTTCCGAGCAAACAATCCACGCGACATCGCCTATAACGCTGACGTGCTCGTTGCTTGCGGCAATCGACATCGGGTTCGGCGCAGAGAAAATAGCTATCCAACTCTGGCGTATGTGTTCGTAGCCGTTGATGGCTTCGCGCCCCGGATGCACGCAGACAGCCGCCTCATTCTTCATCCAAACTTCATCCATCTCGTCTATATCGAGCGCGGTCATCGCCGCATAAAAACGCTCGTTGGCTTCGCGCACGCGCTGCTCATCGGACATCTCTCGTCTCCTGCTGTTTCACACGAATAATGTTAGTCCCCGCGTCTCTGGCAAACGACGTGCAACAACTGTTAAGATGGCGGGCTTTTGCATCCGCTCGAATTTCGCATCATTGCAAACCTTATTATGAAACTCAGAATACTTTATCACGGTCATTGCTTCGACGGCGTGGCGTCTGCCGCCGTCTTCACGCGCTTTTACCGCTCGCGCATAAACGAAAACGCGTCGGTAAATTATATGGGATTGCTTCACCGCAAAGGCAATTTGTTTGACGAAGCGATGTTCGACGGCGACGAAAACGCTATTGTAGATTTCAAGTATTCCGCGTCCAATCGTTTGACTTGGTGGTTCGATCATCATCAATCGGCATTTCTGACCACCGAAGATGAAGCGCATTTTAACGCCGATACTTCAGGCAAAAAGTTTCTCGATGCGACCCGCAAATCATGCACGGAATTTATCGCCGACATCGCACGCACGCGCTTTCGCTTCGAGGACGCTTCGATTGATCCGCTTATCCGTTGGGCGCACACGATTGACGGCGCGTTTTATGAATCGCCCGCGCAGGCCGTCGAACTACGCGAACCCGCGCTGCAACTCATGCAGGTTATCGAAGCCGAACCCGACGATGCGTTTATCGAAGAAATTATCCGCGACTTAACGACGCGCTCGCTCGACGAAGTTGCCACGAGCGAGGAAGTGCAACGTCGCTTTCGCCCGATTCTCGCGCAGCATCTGGAGACGCTGGAACTCGTCCGCCGCAAAGCTTCCTATGCAGATGCAGTCGTGCAATTCGATTTGATTGACGACAAACTCGAAGGCTTCAACAAATTTATTCCGTATTATCTTTACCCGGACACGACCTATTCCGTCGCGCTCACGCACGGCGCGCAACGCACGAAGATTTCCGTCGGCTCGAATCCATGGAGTCCGCGCCCGCGCTACCACAATATCGCTTCAATCTGCGAGCGCTACGGCGGCGGCGGCCATGCGGTAGTCGGCGCGGTTTCCTTTGCGACTGATGAAATTGAAAGAGCGCGCGCGGCTGCCGTAGAGATTGCAGACGAATTGAAATCGGCGAAATGAAATCAACCGCGTCCTGAAATTGTTAGAAGAGTGAATAAATAAACGGAGCGAGCGCCGAACTCTGCGCGAAAACGAGCAGCGCGCCGAGAAGAACGAGCACGACGATGATCGGCAGCAGCCACAGCTTTTTGTTCTCCCGCAAGAACAGCCATATTTCATTTGCGAGCGCGAGTTTGCTCATCGCACGAATCTCCTTCGTTCATCCACTCGATTAACAGTCTTCAAATTAATCTTTGAACTTAAAATAACCGCTCGAAGCCTTGTTTCGTTTGCCGTGTTTTTTTACGCGGCGTCCAATAACTTTCACCGTTTGCCGTGCGCCTGTTCAATGGATCGCGTCCCGCAAGGCGCGAGATAAATCCGTAGGGCGTGAACACCAGATAAAACATCAGCGAAAGCAGAATGCGGCTATTGATTGCACCTAACAACGCGGCTGCGCCCATCCACAAAACATGAAAGCGGCGCGCGACGGCGGCGGGCAAAAGCGGCGACGCAACGACGAGCAACAGGGAACCGAGTCCGCCGAGCACCATGACGTAAGCCGTGCGCCCGCGATAAAGATTCCACGCCGCAAGAGCGAGCAGCACGCACGCGACGACGAGCGCCGTCTTGCGCGCTTGCCTGTCCGTTACCGGCGTTTGATGCGCGAAGTCAGTCAAGCTGAAATTCCTCTTGCCACGCCGCAGCGTTTTCCGTAAAGACCACATCGCCCAGATCGCTTTTGTCGATTACGAAATCTTCAATCACGAGCGAGTCCATCTCCGTTCGCATAAAACAATTGAATGCCTGTTCCGGCGTGCAAACAATCGGCTCGCCGCGCACATTGAACGACGTATTGACGAGCACAGGGCAGCCTGTTAGACGATCAAAAGCCGCGAGCAATTCGTAGTAACGCGGATTGTCTTCACGGCTGACAGTCTGCACGCGCGCCGAATAATCGACGTGCGTGACGGCGGGAATCGATGAGCGCGGTACAAGCAGTTTTTCGATGCCGAATAAATTTTGCTCCTCATCTGTCATCTGTTTCCGCAAATCTTCACGGACAAGGGCGACAAGCAGCATGTACGGCGAGTCGCAATCGAGATCGAAATAATCTCCCGCGCGCTCGCGCAAGACGGACGGCGCGAAGGGGCGAAACGATTCGCGGAACTTTATTTTCAAATTCATCTGCGATTGCATATCGGGAGCGCGCGGATCGCCGAGAATGCTGCGCCCGCCCAGAGCGCGAGGCCCGAATTCCATGCGTCCCTGAAACCATCCGACAACTTTTTCCTTCGCTAACGCGCGCGCGACGTGCTGCGTTAATTCCGCTTTCTCCATGCGACGGAAACGCGCGCCCGTCGTTTCCAAAAATCCGCGAATCTCATCAGCCGTAAAAGAAGGCCCGAGGTAAGAATTTTTCATGCCGTCCGCGTGTTCGCGGCAAAGAGTTTTCACGTCGCGCTCGTGTCCGAGATATTGATGCCAGACGGAGAGCGCCGCGCCGAGTGCGCCGCCCGCATCGCCTGCCGCCGGTTGAATCCAGATATTCTCGAAAATATTTTCACGCTGGATGCGTCCGTTGCCGACACAGTTGAGCGCGACGCCGCCTGCGAGACACAGATTTTTTTCTTTGGTTTCTCTTTGAACGTGGCGCGCCATTTTTAGCATGGCGAGTTCGGTTACTTCCTGCACGGAGCGCGCCAAATCCATTTCGCGCTGCGTCAGTTCGGTTTCGGATTGGCGCGGGCTGCCGCCGAAAAGTTCGTCGAATCGCTTGTTCGTCATCGTCAGGCCGTGCGCGTAATTGAAGTAGCGCATGTCGAGGCGCAGGCTTCCGTCGTCGCGCAAATCAACAAGGTAATCGAGAATTTTCCCGACATAACGCGGCTCGCCATACGGCGCGAGTCCCATCACTTTGTATTCGCCGGAATTGACTTTGAAGCCCAAGTAATAAGTGAACGCGGAATAGAGAAGCCCGAGCGAATGCGGAAAGCGCAGTTCGTTTGTCAGGTGCAATTCGTTGCCGCGACCGTAGCCGTAACTCGAAGTCGCCCATTCGCCGACGCCGTCAATCGTCAACACGGCGGCGGATTCAAACGGCGACGGAAAAAATGCGCTTGCCGCGTGCGCTTCGTGATGTTCGGTGAAGAGAACTTTTCCTTTGTAATCTCCGTGACGCGCGATCTGCTCGCGTGTCCAGAGTTTTTCGCGCAACCAGAGCGGCATCGCTTTAAGGAACGAGCGAAAGCCTAGCGGCGCGTAATCAATATAGGTTTCCAGAAGGCGCTCGAATTTCAAAAGCGGCTTGTCATAGAAGGCGACGAACCCGATTTCCTTGTCGGTGATTCCGGCATGGCGCAGGCAAAATTCGATGGCTGATGAAGGAAAGCGGTGATCGTGTTTTTTGCGCGTGAAGCGTTCTTCCTGCGCGGCAGCAATAATCTCTCCGTCGGATACAAGGCACGCGGCGGAGTCGTGGTAGTAAGCAGAGATTCCTAAAATGTACATGTCTATCGTCGAAATCAAAGGGCGATGCGCGGTATTACAGGAACAAGCTTTTCGTCACTCGTTCTTGCATAATTCGGCGGCGAGCAATTCGCCCGCGAGATGATGGCCTGACGCATTCCAATGCCCGGAGCCGAGCGTGCTGCCGAAGCCGTGCAGCACTGCTTTGTGCTCGTCCGCGTAGGCTTGCATCTGCGGCGCAAGCGTCACGACGCGAAAGCCTTCGCGCTCGCCCAAAGCCTTTATGCGCTTGTCTGGATAAAACAGATCGTCCCCATCGATGCGTCACATGAAGGCTTCGCGTGCTTCACGGTCTGGATAAACCTGCACGCCGTTGCTCAAGGTGACGACGACGAATGCGGCATTATGGCTTTTCACTTCATCGCGCATCAGCACGAGCAATTCTTCCGTGACCCGCCAAGCATCTTGCCACATGGCGTTGTCCGGCGCGCGGTAAATTAAATTGTCTATGCCTGCTTCGGCAAGGTCGTCGGTGGTTTTGGCGCGTGCGGCGGATACGGTTTCGGTTTGCGCAGGCGGTTCGTTGTGTGTCGCTGCTGTGGTTGTTGTCGGCTTTTCTGTCGCTGTCGGCTTCGCCGCACCGGTTCGCTTGGCAGCGACGTAGGCTTTGATCGCGCCTTGCGATTGGTGAATGGCTTGAATCACGCGCGAACCGTCTCTGATCCATCTTCCGAGACGGTTAAGCGTCGAATCGCGCAAACGAAAGGCAGGCGTCTCGGCGAATGAATCATCGAGCACGAGCTTGCCGTCACGATGAACGAAGTAGGGAATCTCATTCGTTTTTTTAAGCGCGCGCGAATTGTCCGTGATGTCGTTGTTGGTCGTGAAGGCTAAGAGCACCATGTCCGGCGCATAGTCCCAAACATGGCGGCGCAGTGTGATTAATTCCTGCGCCGTGCCGTAGCCGGAAACGCCGAAATTTATAATCTCCAAGTTCTTTCCCGCGAACTTCCGGCAGCCGCGCAAGCGCCCCTCCAACACCGTCCAGAAAGTATCTTCGGCGGGAACTTGCAAGGCTTCCGCATAGGAATCGCCGATCAAAGCGATGCGAAACGTATCCGGCGGTTTTGCCTTCGAGTGCTCGCGGTCACGCAAGCCAGCGCTGTTGATGCGCACATAAGCCGCGCCTTCCTTGTGATACCAGCCTTCAACGCCGGGACGAAGCGCATAGCCGCGCTCCGCGTCTGTTTCGTAAAAGAGCGGATACGAATAGCCCGCGACGCGCAAGAAAATTTCGGCAATGAATAATCCGGCAAGCAGGCTCACGAACACGATTGATAGCTTGGCGATGCGCTCGTTTCTCTTGCTCCGGTTTCGCATCCCTTGATGATCGAATTCTAACGCGCCATCAATTCTTCTATTTCTTCCGGCTGCTTCGGAACTTTGGTTGTCAGCACTCGGTTGCCGTCTTCCGTGATAAGCACGTCGTCTTCGATGCGAACGCCGATGCCCAAATATTTTTCGGGAACATCCTTCGTGTTCGGCGGAATGTAGAGGCCGGGTTCGACTGTGATGATGATGCCGGGTTCGAGTTTGCGGGGCTCGTTGCCGACGCGGTAAAGACCGACATCGTGAACGTCCATGCCTAGATAGTGACCGATGCCGTGCATGTAGAACTGCTTGTACTTTTCTTCTTCGATGAGCTTTTTAACGTCGCCCTGCAAAAGGCCGAGCCGCGCCATGCCTTCGGTCAGAAGTTCGATGGAATGCGTTTTCAATTCTTCGAGGCTCGTGCCGGGACGAGCCTTTTCAACGCAGGCTGTTTCGGTTGCGAGCACAAGGTCATAGATGTCGCGTTGCGCTTGTGTGAAACGCCCGTTGACGGGAAAGGTGCGCGTGATGTCGGAAGCGTAACCTTTGTATTCCGCGCCCGCATCGAGAAGCACTAAATCGCCGTCGCGCAAGGGAGCATCGTTGTTGGTGTAGTGCAAAATGGTCGCGTTTGCGCCGCCGCCGACAATCGAATTATAAGAGGGAGCGCTCGCGCCGTTTTTGCGAAAGACATATTCGATGAGCGCTTCGATTTCGTATTCGTTCATGCCGGGGCGCGTTTGCTTCATCGCTTCAGTGTGCGCTTCGGCGGCGATGTCTGCGGCGCGCTGCATCAGTTCGATTTCCGCCTGCGTTTTGATAAGACGCAGCTCACTTAGAACAACGCCCACGTCAACGATTGATTGCGGCGCGACGATGCCCTGACGCCCGAGCGCGCGCAGGCGGGCGATTTCTTTGATGATGAGCGCGTCGAGATGCGTGTCGCCCGCGCCGATTGGGTAATAAAGAGTCTTCGCGCCCGCGAGCAATTCGCCGAGCTTTGCCGGAAATTCCTCAATCGGATATGCGGCGTCGGCTTTGTGCGTTTCGCGCGCGCCTTCCGTACCGGCGCGGCGGCCTTCCCAAGCTTCCTTCAGCACATCGCGCGGGCGCACAAAGAGCGTGTATTTGTGTTCCTTCGAGGGACTGATGACGGCGACGCTTTCGGGTTCGTCGAAGCCCGTCAGGTAATAAAAATCGGAATTTTGACGGTAACGATAATGCGTGTCATTGGTGCGCGCGACTTCGGGCGCGCCCGGTATAATGGCGACGGAATCGGCGTCCATGCGTTTGATGAATTCAGCGAGTTGCGGGCGTGGCATGATAAGTTCTCCTCTGGCATTTCAGTTATACAAGCAAGATGCGTTGAAAGCGCATATTGTAACCGAGACAGAAGAAAACTTGCAGTTGCAGCGGAGAGTTTAGACTTTCGCTGCCGGATGTTTTCAGGAGATAATCTCTTGAACGGAGAAAAGCGATGATCGCACAAGTTTCAAAAAATGCAGCGGCGACGAATGAAAGAGCGCCTGAAGAATTTGAAGAATTCATTGTGTCGAGTGATCCGGCGACGGGCGAGGAAATCGGGCGTGTCGGCATAGCTTCCGCAGAAGAAGTCGGGCGCGCTGTTTCAAGCGCACGCGCGGCACAAAAACACTGGCGCGAGCTTTCGTTTGCCGAACGCGGGCGTATCGTCTTACGCGCAAGAAAATTGGTGCTTGCGGAGATGGACGAACTCGCGCTGCTTATCTCGAGAGAAACAGGCAAGCCCGTGGCGGAAGCAGTGGCGATGGAGATTGTGCCGACGCTCGATCTGATGCAGTTCTTTGCGCGACGCACGCATCGCCTTCTTCGTGCCGAGAAAATAGACATCGGGCTGTACGGTTTGATGGGACGCACCTCGCGCATCATCTATAAACCTTTGGGAGTCGTCGGGATTATTTCGCCGTGGAATTTTCCGTGGGCAATACCTCTGGGCGAAGTCGTGATGGCGCTGGTGGCGGGCAATGCTGTCGTGCTCAAGCCAAGCGAATTGACGCCGCTCACAGGCCTGAAAATCGGAGACGTATTCAGGCGCGCAGGATTGCCGGATGCTGTGTTGCAGATAGTGACGGGGAGCGGCGCGACGGGCGCGGCGCTAATCGAAGCGGGCGCGGATAAAATCATGTTCACGGGAAGCGTGGCGACAGGCAAGCGCGTGGCTGAGGCGGCGGCAAAAACTCTCACGCCCGTCGTGCTCGAACTCGGCGGCAAAGACCCTATGATTGTTTTGGAAGACGCCAATATAGAACAAGCCGCGAGCGCCGCCGTGTGGGGCGCGTTCTGCAATTCGGGACAGGCGTGCGCATCAATCGAAAGATGTTACGTGCATGAAAAAATCGCGCGGGAATTTACCGAACGCGTCGTCGAGAAAACTCGCGCGCTCAAGCAGGACATAGGCACGCGCGAAGGCACGGACATCGGCGCAATGTCGAGCGCGCGGCAATTACAAATTGTCGAAGAACACGTCACTGATGCCTTGGCGAAGGGCGCGCAGGCACTCGCGGGCGGCGGGCGCGCAAAGAATCTCGCGGGCGCGTTTCACGAACCGACGGTGCTCTTGAATGCGGATCACACGATGACCGTGATGCGTGAAGAAACATTCGGCCCCGTATTGCCGCTCATGATTTTTAGAACAGAAGATGAAGCCGTCAAACTCGCCAACGAGAGCATTTTCGGATTAACAGCGAGCGTGTGGACGAAAAATATCAAACGCGGAAAACACATTGCGGCGCGCATCGAAGCGGGCACGGTGATGGTCAACGAAGTGCTTTACACGCACGGCATCGCGCAAACTCCTTGGGGCGGCGTCAAGCAAAGCGGACAGGGGCGCACGCACGGGCGCTTGGGTTTGATGGAACTCGTCACCGCGCAGCACATACACGTCAACCGCCTCGCGCACATCGGCGATTTGTGGTGGTTCAATTACACGCCGCGCGCCGCCGCTCTTTTTCGCGGCTTCGCAACACGTTTCAGCACAGGCTCGGTCTGGCAAACCTCGCTCATCATGCCGCAAATCATTCAACGCTTTTTCGAGCGCCGCCGTAGTTAAGCCGGAATAAATTGTTTGTAAACATTTATCGCGTGCCGCGGAATTTTCCCTGCGGCACGCGGGAAGGTTCAGGATTGAGGGTTTGAGCGAGCGGCGTTGCCTGATCCTCCCCGCCCCTCGCTTTTCACCAGAGCGTC
>JBPCOJ010000136.1:0-7552 GCA_051000345.1 Pyrinomonadaceae bacterium
GATAAAGACACGGGCAGGGAGAGCCGCTGCCCCTACACAATACGCTGCGCAGTTGAAGTTTGTTGAATAATTAAAGACCTGAACCGCTGCTGCCTGTCGGCGGGTCGTTAAAGTTCGGCGGCGCAACGGGAGGAGGAGCAGGGTCAAAATTCGGTGGCGGGCTTGCGTAATCCGCGCCGCCGTAGCCGCCCGTCGTTCCGCCGTAGTTTGGTGGAGGTGTAGTGCTTGCACCGCCGCCCTTACGACTTTGGAACAACGGAACACCAAGCAGTCCGCCTAATGTAGACAATATCGACAGAAATATAGCCACAAGAATTGCGAAGAGAATCGCTTGAGGCAATTGTTCAATAAATGATTGGTTCTGTGCTGCCTCAATCTGTTGCCGGACTATCTCCGCTTGTTCTGGGTTGGCGTTTTGTATTAGGTTCGTTAGCATTGAGGCACTAGCTTTACCCGCCATTATACTGAGAGGAACTCCGAGAATAATATAAATTACAGAGCCTACTCCTCCGGCAATTGCGCCGAGCATCGCGCCGTCAGCATAGCTCATATAAGGTGCTCGCTTGATGTATAGGTAAGTAGCGAGGATGCCACCGGCAATTGCATAAAGACAGCAACATGTTTTGATAAATGGGATCGCTGAAAGCACACCGAGCACGACGCCGCCGATAATCGCCGGTTGCAATTTATTGTTGTTCATAGCTCATGCACACTTCTTTCGTTTGATGAAGAGAATCGCGCACGCAAGCGGCGCAAGAAGAGGTAGTTAATCCGGCTCAAATCCACGAGGCCGGGCATCACGTAAAAGACAGACACCGCGCCGACAAGCGCGCCCGTCGCAAAACGCGAAACGTGCGTGTTGCTCCAGACGCCAAAAAACCCGAGCGCCCAATCAATCGCCAACGGCATTATCGCCGCGACGAGCCACACGCGCGGCGGCGCAAGCGTCCTCCGCACATCTCGCGCCAAAGGATACACGAGCGCGCTCATCGCAAATCCTGTGTAGAGTCCGGCGCAGCGTGCGCACACCGCGAGCGGATAATTTTCGATGAAGAATGAACGCGCCGGAAGCTGATGACACGCGAGACTAAAACCGCGATAAATGGAGAGGGCGAGAAAAAACTTTCCGTGCGCGAGTGTGAGCGGCGCAAGCACGATCAGGCAGAGCAGCAAACACGCGAGCGCGGCAACGATAAGCCACACGAGCAAAGGTCTCGCCCGCGACGAATCGTTTCTCGCAAATTCGTAAACCTCATCGCTGGTAGCGGCGAAAGCGCGCATTGTGTTTGACAGGAATACTTGTGTGGAATCTTCGCCGCCCGCGCGCTGTTGCATTCACCTTGTACTCATCGCGCTGGCGGCAAAACGAGTTGACTCTCTGTCCTTCAGAAACGAATCACGGCATCGGGGCCGCCTTCGACATGCACCGTATCGACAAAGCGTATATGGTGCGAGTCCGTCGTCATGACAAGCGAATGCGTGCGTTTGCCGGAACCGAAAAAGCGCACGCCTCGAAGAAGCGAGCCGTCGGTCACGCCTGTCGCGGCGAAGATAATTTTCTTGCCCGGTGCGAGATCGTTCGTGCTGTAAATTTTGTCCGGGTCGCTGATGCCCATTTCTCGCAGTCGTCCGAGCACGGTTTCGCGCTCCGGCACTTTGTCGCCGTCAACGCCGAGAAGTTCGGGATCGAAGACGAGCCGCGCTTGTATCTCGCCGTTCAAACATTTCATTGCCGCCGCCGTAATCACTCCTTCGGGCGCGCCGCCGATGCCCATCAAAGCGTGTATGTTCGTGCCTGCGACAGCCGCCGAAATTCCCGCAGACAAATCGCCGTCGGAGATCAGGCGTATGCGCGCGCCCGCTTCACGAACATCGTTAATCAATTTTTTGTGGCGCGCGCGGTCAAGCGTGACCACCGTCAAATCTTCTATATCGCGCCCTAAGCGGCGGGCGATATTTTTCAAATTATCTTTAACGGGCGCGTCAATATCGACTGCGCCGCGCGAGGACGGGCCGACGACAATCTTATCCATGTAAATGTCTGGAGCGTTCAAGAGTCCGCCGCGCTCTGCCGCCGCGAGCACGGCGATGGCGTTGTTGGCTCCGAGCGCGCACAAATTCGTGCCTTCGAGCGGGTCAACGGCGATGTCCACTTCGGGAAACGTCTTACGCAAATCCTCGCTCGTCGCGGTGCCGCCGCCGACTTCTTCGCCTATGTAAAGCATCGGCGCTTCGTCGCGCTCGCCTTCGCCGATGACGATGCGCCCGCGCATCGGCACGGTGTCCATCACTTCGCGCATCGCTTCGACAGCAACGTGATCCGAAAATTTACGGTCACCCTGTCCCATCGTGCGCGCCGAAGCAATCGCCGCCGCCTCGCACACGCGCAAAAAATCCAGCGACAATTCGCGCTCGGTTCTCAATTCATAGCTCATGCTGATTTCACTCTCCCTTTAATTTAGACGATGCTTATTCTTTGACGCGAACTCTTCAACGACGAATCTCGTTTGTGCGGGCGACGGAAATGCGTTGGCAATAGTAACAGAGCGCAAAGAAAAGTTACAGAGTTAGACAAGCGCGCGTAAGGAAGATTCGGCAATCAGCGCATGATAAAGCGAAGCGCGGCAACGCGATTATTTATCATCGCACGTTCGCTAAAAACAGAAAGCCGCCCGTCAGAAAATAAATCTTCGGGGCGACTTTCCGTTTATCGTTTTCTTTGAGCTTAATCGGCGGCGACTGATTGTTTTGATTCCGCAGCATTCCACGCCGGAAGAGTTTTGCGTGCGGCTTTTTCCTTCTTCAAGCCGAGCGCCCAATCCGCCTGCATCAAGGTGTGTATATCGCGCGTGCCTTCGTAGATAATCGCCGCTTTGCAATTGCGCAAATAACGCTCGACAGGGTAATCGTTTGAATAACCGTTTGCGCCGTGAACTTCAATCGCCATCGACGCGGCCTTTTCGCTTCTGACGGTGGCCTGCCACTTGGCGAGACTCGTTTCCTTCGCGTTCGGCTTGCCTGCATTCTTCAAAAAGCCTGCGCGCAGCCACAAGAGATGCGACATTTGATAGTCTGCTTCCATCAACGCGATTTTTTGTTTGACGAGTTGGTGATTGGCGATCTTCGTGCCGAAGGTTTCGCGCGTGTTGGCGTAAGCGACGGACGCATCACGCGATGCTCTGATAATGCCGGTTGCGCCCGCCGCGACTGTGTAACGTCCCTGCTCCAAGGCGAACATTGCAATCTTGAAGCCTTCGCCTTCTTCGCCCACCAGATTCTCTTTCGGCACGCGCACGTCCTGCAAGGAAAAGTAGCCCGTATTGCCAGCGCGTATGCCTAGCTTGCCGTGAATCGTGCCGGAAGAAAATCCCTTCATCGTGCGCTCGACGATAAAGCAACTCATGCCCGTGTGATCGCGCTTTCTTCGTTTCTCTTCGTTTGTCCAGCAAAAGAAAAGAAATTGATCGGCGACATCGGCGAGGCTGATCCACATCTTTTCGCCGTTCAAAACATACTCATCGCCCTCGCGCCTTCCCGTCGAACGTGACCCCACAACGTCCGAGCCTGCGCCCGGTTCAGTGAGTCCATACGTCGCAATCTTTTCGCCGCGCGCTGCTGGCAGAAGATACTTGCGCTTTTGTTCATCCGTTCCCCAACTGTAAAGCGTCAGCGCGTGAAGACCCGTGTGGACTGACATAACCACGCGCATAAAAGTGTCCACCGCTTCGAGTTCTTCGCACACTAATCCAAGCGAAATGTAATCGAAGCCCGCGCCGCCGTATTCTTCCGGGATGCACACGCCCAAGATATTCAGTTCCGCCATCTTGTCTAAAATCGAACGATCAAACATTTGCTTTTCGTCCAACTCTTTAATGCGCGGCGCAACCTCGTTTTGCGCAAACTCGCGCACGGTCTGGCGAATCGCTTTGTGGTCATCTGTCAATTCAAAATCAATCATCTGCCGTCTCTTTCTATACGAATGTATTTATATGGATTGCAACGAAGCTTATTCTACATCAACGATTCCACTTTACCGAAAGCCACGCGCGAAGGCTGCGAACTGCCGCCTCGTGTTTCAAGCGCATGTCGCATCGCGGCCTTTTGCTCTGCTATAATTCAACGCATGTCATCCGAAAAAAAGAAACGCGAACCAAACATCGTCAACATCGGGCTGGTGCAAATGACCTGCGCGCCGGAACCCGAAAAGAACATGGAAAAGGCTATCGCGCGCGCTCACGAAGCGGCGGACAAAGGCGCGGAAATAGTTTGCCTGCAAGAGCTTTTTCGCTCGCAGTATTTTTGTCAAACAGAAGACACGGAACTCTTCAAACTCGCTGAAGCGATTCCCGGTGAAAGCACGGAAGCGCTCGCGCAAGTCGCACGCGAACGCAACATCGTCATCATCGCTTCGCTGTTTGAGAAACGCACGGCGGGGCTTTATCACAACACGGCGGTCATACTCGACGCGGACGGGCGACTAGCGGGCAAGTATCGCAAGATGCACATCCCGGACGATCCCTTGTATTACGAAAAGTTTTATTTCACGCCGGGCGATTTAGGTTTTATGACGCACGACACGAAGCACGGTAAAGTCGGCGCGCTCGTGTGTTGGGATCAGTGGTTCCCGGAAGCAGCGCGGCTGACGGCGCTCTCCGGCGCGGAGTTTCTTTTTTATCCGACGGCCATCGGCTGGCTGCCCGACGAACAAGATGAAATGAACACGGCGCAGCACGAAGCTTGGGAAACAATCCAACGCGGCCACGCCATCGCTAACGGCTTGTTTGTCGTCGTCGTCAATCGCGTCGGCGCAGAAGGCAAACTAAAATTCTGGGGACAATCCTTCGTCGTCGATCCGTTCGGGCGCATCATCGCCAAAGCTTCCGCAGACAAAGAAGAAGTGCTGATCGTGCCGTGCGATTTATCGAAGATTGAAGAGACCAGACAGAATTGGCCTTTCCTGCGTGATCGCCGCATCGAATCCTACAAAGATTTACAGTTTCGCTTCCTCGAACGCGAACCGCAAAGCAAGTGATGAAAAACTAAAGCGCAAGCGCAGATCAAAGATTGAATGACAAAGCAACAGACTCCCGCAGCGCTTGGTTACCGGATGCCACCCGAATGGCACGCGCACGCGGCGACGTGGCTCGCGTGGCCGAAAGACCCTTTGACGTGGCCTGAACGCGTGCCGCAAGCCCAACAGATTTTTCTACAAATGATCGAAGCGCTCGCGCCGTTTGAGAACGTCCACGTGCTCGTTGACGACGAAGCGACGGAAAGCACCGTCCGGCAGCGCTGCAATTTCCCCGCCGCTGCAAACGTGCGCTTTCACCGCATCGAAACCGTCGATTCATGGATACGCGACTACGGCCCGAACTTTCTTTTGAATGACAAAGGCGAGCTTGCCTTCAACGATTGGACGTTCAACGCGTGGGGCGATAAATATGAAGAGTTGAAGAAGGACGATGCGATTCCGCAGCGCTTACAAAGCATAATCGACGCGCCGCGCTTTACGCCCGGCATTGTTCTCGAAGGCGGTTCAATAGATGTGAACGGCGCAGGCGTCGTGATGACGACGGAGCAATGCCTGCTCAACCCGAATCGCAATCCGCAACTTGACCGCGCGCAGATCGAAGAACATTTGAAAGATTATCTCGGCGTCGAACAAGTCTTATGGCTCGGTGAAGGCATCGCTGGCGACGACACCGACGGACACATAGACGACATCGCGCGCTTCGTTTCAAATGATACGATTGTTTGCGTGATGGAAGACGATCCAACAGACGAAAACTATCGACTCTTGCAAGATAACCACGAACGACTCTCGCTCGCGCGCGACAGGCATGGAAAAGCCTTCAACATCATCCCGCTTCCGATGCCCGGCCACATCGGTGGGCGCGAAGATGATCGCCTGCCCGCGTCCTACGCCAACTTCTACATCGCCAACAACGTCGTGCTTCTTCCTGTTTACGGACACGCCAACGACGAACAGGCGACGGCTATTCTTCAACGCCTTTTCACACATCGCAGAGTCATTTCCATTAACTGCGAACCGCTCATCTGGGGCATGGGCGCAATCCACTGCGTCACGCAACAACAACCGGCATCGGCAATAAGAGAAGTGGCCTAATAATAGTTCGGGCGTCTGGTGAATCTTATGGATGCACCTGACATAATATGAGCCGATGAACTTTGAAATCATTGGAAAGATTACCGATATTGAAACAATCGCCGTCGGAAGCAGCATTCGGATTCTTCCTGTTTTGCGGCGGAGATTCGGGAAAGGTCGCTGGCGAAAGTTGAAAGGTATTGCTCAGGTTCGTCTTTTTGATGGTACAATTCGTCCGGCTGAAGTGCATTGGTTTGAGGCGCATGGCATAGGCAAAAGATTTATGAGAATCAAGCGTTACCTTGATTAAGAATTATGGCGAAGCGTAAAGATTCAATCCAAAAGTTTGCTATCTGCGTTCACAGTGATGAAGCAGATTTGTTGACCCCGCGCATGATTTATCAGGTCTTGCCGGATGATAGCGCAGCAAAGTCGAACTATATTCGAGTAATAGATAATGAAGGCGAAGATTATCTCTATCCGGCAGATTATTTTGTCTTCGTAGATTTCCCACAAGAGATTGAGCGTGTTCTGTTATGTGCCTCTCAATAAGCAGGAACATATAAACTCGTTGCTCGGAGGTGCTTTAGATGAGCTTAAATAAAGAGCAGTTCGTGGTAGATGAAAGCGGGAATCGAACAGCCGTATTGCTTGGCATAGATCGTTATTTTGAATTGCTCGAAGCGCAGGAAGAACTTGAATCGGTTCGCGCCTACGATGAAGCAAAGGCTTCGGGTGATGACGTTATTTCTTTTTCCCAAGCCGTTAGGGAAATCGAAGGTCGGCATGAATGAGTTACGAGTTGATTATCTTGCGTCGCGCTCAGAAAGAGTTATCGGTTTTGCATATCGGGAATCGGCGAGATGTTTATTCATAAAGGCTGTAGCCGTTCAGTTCCTGCCGTTCAGCGTCTAACGCTCTCTTCCAGCATTCTCTGCGCCGCTTCTTTCGCTTCCTCTAATGTGCTGACGCGCCCGTCGAGTTGCATTTCGTAAACGGCCTTTAAGATTTTTCCGAACAGCGGTGAAGGTTCCAAGCCCATTTCCTGTAAGTGTCTGCCCATTAAAATCTCTGCGGGCGCGTGTTGTGAGACTTCTAATTCCCTCGCACGCTCGATAAACCATTCCTGCGCTTCCGAGCCATACCACTTTTCAGGCGGAACCCAATCGGCGTTGCGTCCCAGAGAATCCGCCTTCGCCACGCGGTAAAGCAAATCCAATTCGCAGCGGCGCGCTAATCTACGAAATGCGCCGTCGCCGATCTCTTCGCGCTTTTTATAAAACTCGCCCGGCTTCAAATGAGCGCGCACTAAGGCGATAACCTGCGCGCGCACATCGTAACCATCCATCGTATAAACATTCAAGCGTTCAAGAAAGCTTTCCGTAGGCGCAACTCCTGCTTCCTCGTGGCCGCGCGAGCGTATGCGTCCTTCGATAAATTCAGTCG
>JBPCOJ010000097.1:0-15600 GCA_051000345.1 Pyrinomonadaceae bacterium
CACGATTTTGATCGGCGATCATCTGCTCGTCAACAAATTCATTTTCGCGCCCGGCAAGACTTTGCCCTTTCTGCCGCAACGCGAAATCAGGCGCGGCGACATCGTCGTTTTCAAATATCCGGGCAACAAACTCGATCCGCAAAAGGATATGGAGCGAAGCCAGCCGTCGCCGCCCTACACTACAAATTTCGTCAAGCGCGTGATAGGGCTTCCCGGTGATCTGATTGAAGTTCATGATGAGCGAGTCTTTATCAACGGGCAGCCTTTACCGGAGCGGCGTATCGCAGCCAGAAATTACGCGGATGATTTGAGCACGCCGGAAAGCGAAGACAGCAAGCCGCTCGAAATATTGAACGCTCCGCCGCTTGCGCCTACGGACGCTTACACGGTTTATACGGACAGCGATGCACAGCAAGACAGCTCTTACAAATTCGGCTTAAAGGGCAAGCCTGTGAGAGTGCCGGCCGACTCTTATTTTGCTATGGGAGATAACCGGGATAACAGCGAGGATAGTCGTTTCTGGGGCTTTGTGCAGAGAGATTTAATCATCGGACGCGCCATGTTCATTTACTGGTCTTTCGATAAAAGCGCGCCGTCGAGCGGTAATATTCTGCTGGACTTTTTACGCAACACGCGCTGGCGTCGAACCGGCACGATGGTCAAATAATTATTTCAATCCACACGCAGGATCAAGGAGGCGACAGGAATGGCCGCAGCAGAATCGCTATGGAAACTCGGCGGATTATCTTGGAAGGATTTAGGCACGCGTGTGTGGTCGGAAATCGGCGAGGATGAAGTCTTCGGGCGCGCCGCGCAGCTCGCTTACTATTTCCTGCTGGCGCTTTTTCCGCTGCTGCTTTTTTTAACTTCCGTGATCGGCATTTTTCTCGGCTCGGGAACGGGACTGCGCCACAGCCTCTTTAATTATCTCGGTCAAGTGTTGCCCGGCTCGTCCGCCGAACTCGTTAGCACGACGATGCGCCAAGTCAGCGAAGGAAGCAGCGGCGGCAAAATCTCTTTCGGCATTATCGCGGCGCTGTGGGCGGCCTCGAACGGCATGGGCGCGGTCAGCGAATCCCTTAACGTCGCCTATGATGTCAAGGAAACGCGCCCGTGGTGGAAAACGCGGCTTACCGCAGTGTTATTGACGATTGCGCTCGCGGTATTGATTATTACGGCGCTCGTGCTTGTGCTTTACGGCGGCAAAATTGCGGAAAGCGTCGCGGGGCATTTCGGTCTCGGCGGCGTGTTCACAATCGCTTGGAAAATTTTGCAATGGCCGATTGTGCTCCTCTTCGTGCTGCTCGCCTTCCCGCTTCTTTATTACTTTGCGCCGGACACGAAAAATCAAAAGTGGACTTACGTGACGCCCGGCACGGTGATCGGCGTCGCGCTCTGGCTGCTCGTATCGCTCGGCTTTCGTCTCTACCTCAGCTACTTCAATTCCTACAACAAAACTTACGGCTCGCTCGGCGCGGTCATCGTCCTAATGCTCTGGCTATATTTAACGGGCGCGGCGATTTTAATCGGCGGTGAAATCAATTCCGAAATCGAGCACGCGGCAGCCAAAGCGGGCGCGCCCGACGCGAAAGAAAAAGGCGAGAAACAGCCCGGCGACAAACAATCAAACAATGCCGCGCGCGACGATCAAAAAGCGAAGCAAGCGGACAAAGCGCGAGCCGAACCAACGGCGCGGCAGACGCCCGCCCGTGCTGCGCAATCCGCGAACGCAAGCGCCGCAGATCACGGCTTGAGCGCGAAGAAGGTAGCCGTCGTATTCGGCGCGTGGGTGCTCGCCAAACTGCAAGGCTCGACGAAAAAATAATCTTCAACGAAATCCTGCACGCTTTTATGTTTGAACGAAACTAAGAAAATCAGCTTGCATCGAAAACAGCAATGCCCGAAAGGAATTTATTGATGAGCCACAAATTTGACGCCACGCTTTCGGAAGTCGATCCATTAATCGCGGGCGCAATCGACGACGAAGCCGCGCGGCAGGCGGGCGGCCTCGAACTAATCGCTTCGGAAAATTTCGTCAGCGAAGCCGTGCTCGAAGCGATGGGTTCCGTCTTCACGAACAAGTATGCCGAAGGTTATCCGGGCAAGCGTTATTACGGCGGCTGCGAATTCGCCGATGTCGTCGAGACGGCGGCGATTGATCGCGCGAAACAAATCTTCGGCGCAGAGCACGCCAACGTTCAACCGCACAGCGGCGCGCAGGCAAACATGAGCGTTTATCTTGCCGCGATTAATTACGGTGACCAAATCTTAGGCATGAACCTTTCGCACGGCGGGCATTTAACGCACGGACATCCGCTCAATTTTTCCGGCATCAGTTACAAAGTCGCGGACTACGGCGTTTCCCACGACACCGAACAAATAGACTACGACGAATTGCAAAGGTTAGCCTTTGAACACAAACCGAAACTCATCATCTGCGGAGCAAGCGCTTACCCGCGCACCATCGACTTCGAGCGGTTCGGCGAAATCGCCAAAAGCGTCGGCGCGAAACTCTTCGCGGACATCGCGCACATCGCCGGGCTTGTCGCCACAGGGCTTCATCCGTCGCCCGTGCCGCACGCCGATTACGTCACGACGACAACGCACAAAACCTTGCGAGGCCCGCGCGGAGGCTTGATACTGTGCCGCGAACAATATGCCAAAGACATCGACAAGCGACTTTTTCCGGGCGTGCAAGGCGGCCCCCTCGTTCACATCATTGCCGCCAAAGCCGTTGCCTTCGGCGAAGCACTGCGCGACGATTTCAAAACGTATCAACAAGCAGTCGTCCGTAACGCGCAAACGCTCGCCGCCGAATTGCAGGCGCAAGGTTTGCGGCTCGTCAGCAATGGTACAGACAATCACTTGATGCTCGTCGATGTCTTTAATGGCGGCAAAGGCATTACCGGCAAAGTCGCCGAAAAAGCGCTCGAAGCGGCGGGCATCACCGCCAACAAAAACACTATTCCCTTCGATACTAATTCGCCGTTTACGACTTCCGGCATACGTCTCGGCACGCCCGCACTCACGACGCGCGGCATGGGTGAAACGGAGATGCGCGAGATTGCGCGTCTCATCGCAAGCGTGCTGCACGAACCGGAATCCGAAGACGTGCGCCGCCGCGTCAAACAATCAGTCACAGTACTCGCCGCGCGCTTTCCGCTTTACGCGAGGCGCTTGAAGGAGCGAACGACGCAGCATGAAGCAATGGGCGCAGATTAAAATAGACTTTGTAAGATTAGCGATAATCGCAGAGGCAGTTTATGAGCACTAAAACGCAGGCGACAATCGAGGATTTGTATCTCGTTGACGGTAAAGCAGAGCTTGTGAACGGAGAGATAATCCACATGTCGCCAACCGGAGGAAAACCGAGCGTCGCGGGTTTTGAGATTGCGGTAAGCCTACGCGAATATGCGCGACGAACCGGAAGAGGACGCGCCGTGACGGATAACGCCGGTTTTCGCGTCAACTTGCCTCAACGCCAGTCATTCAGCCCCGATGCAGCGTTCTATATCGGACATGCTCCGAGCATGAAATTTTTCGATGGCGCGCCCGTCTTCGCCGTCGAAGTGAGAAGCGAAAACGATTACGGCGCGCGTGCCGAAAAGCAAATCATCGCCAAACGCGCAGACTACTTTGCCGCCGGAACGCTCGTCGTCTGGGATGTGGATTTGTTGAGCGATGATGTTGTGCGCCTCTACCGCGCGAACGATCCAGACACGCCGAAGGTTTACCGTCGCGGCGACATTGCCGAAGCCGAACCAGCCGTGCCGGATTGGTCGATGCCGGTTGATAATCTTTTTGGATAAGGAAAAATTTATGCTAAACGAAAAGACCTCACAAGACGGTCTCACAACCTTGAGCCTCAACGATAAACCGCTGACGTCTGCCGACGCCGGAATCGCCGCCGAGTATAAAAGACAAGCCTTGAGCGGCGCGAACTGGTTTTTCTGGATTGCGGCTCTCTCGATGATTAACTCCGTCGTTCTGCTGATGAACGGGCAGTGGAATTTTCTCGCCGGACTCGGCATTACACAGTTGATTGACGGCATCGCCATTGCGCTTGCGAAGGACGCTGGCAACACTAAATTCAACAAGCTTCAAGCTGAAATTCCTACAGCTTTTAGATTATCGTAGCGCTTACTGAACGAACCAGCAGACATCTAAGCAGTATGGAAGAAATTTTCGGACGCGACGGATTGATCGCGCGGGCGCATCCCGATTACGAGCATCGTCCCGGTCAAATACAGATGGCCGAGGCGGTGCTGCGCGCGTTTGCAGAGAAGCGCCATTTGATTGTCGAGGCTGGCACAGGCACGGGCAAGACGCTCGCGTATCTTGTCCCGGCGGTGGCGGCGGCGATGTCAAACAACAGCCGCATCATTATTTCAACCGGCACGAAAAACTTGCAGGAACAATTAATGGAAAAGGACGTGCCTTTTCTACAAAGCGTCTTGCCGAAAAAGTTTACCGCCGCGTACATGAAGGGACGCGGCAACTACGCTTGCTTGCAACGAATCAAGCGCGCGGCGGATTCGCCTGTGCTCGAAGGCTTGGACGAGTTGGATTACTTTGACGAAGTACGGCAATGGACGCGTGATTCGCAGACGGGTGACCGCGCGGAATTAATCGGCTTGCCGGAACACTTACCGTTCTGGCGGCACATAGATGCGCGTTCGGAAATTTGCATGGGACAGAAATGCCCCGACTTCGATCCGTGCTTTATCACACGTATGCGGCAGCGCGCGCTCGATGCCGACATCGTGATCGTCAATCATCATTTGTTCTTCGCAGACTTGGCGCTGCGCAACGGCGAATACGGGCAAGTGTTGCCGGATTATTCGGCGGTCATCTTCGATGAAGCGCATTTGATCGAAGATGTCGCGGCGGAATATTTCGGCGCGCAGGTTTCAAATTATCAAGTCGAAGATTTGCTGCGTGACTTGCAGAATCTCGCCATTACAAACGTCGATGCGAATCGTGAGCTAACGAAGATCGGCGGGCGCGTCGCGCGCTTCAGCGATGCCTTCTGGATGGGGACACGCGCGGGGCGCGGCGAAGAAGGTCGCTTTCCGATTTTGCCCGGCACGTTCGCGCGCAAAAAGACGAACGGCGAAATAGAAGCGACTCCTCTCGGCGAGGCTTACTTAGGATTAGACGGCGCGCTCGATAGAATGGAGACGACGCTCGATGCGCTGAAAGAACAATCGCCGGAAATTGAGAATCTGACGAGGCGCGTGCGGCAACTGCGTTTCGATTTGCAGTTTATTGTGGCGGGCGACGACAAGCATTTCGTCTACTGGCTGGAACGTCGCGGGCGCGGCGCTTTTCTTCGCGCATCGCCGATTGACGTGTCTGGACTTCTTCAGGACAAGCTTTTCGACCGAGTGGAAACAGTCGTGCTGACTTCAGCAACTCTGGCGAGCGCCGGACGATTCGATTTCGTGCGCGAGCGTCTAGGCTTGCCGGAAGCAGATTCGCTCGTTGCGCCATCGGGCTACGATTACGAAAATCAAGCGGTGCTTTATCTTCCGCGCGGTATGCCAGACCCGCGCGCACCGCAGTGGGCGGAGGCTGCCGCCGCCGAAGTAATTAAAATCTTGAATGCGACGGAGGGACGCGCCTTTGTTCTTTCAACGAGCTTCGCGGGCATGAACTCGCTTTATGAAAGAGTCGCTGGCGAAGTCGATTTCCCGTGCTTCGTTCAGGGCAGCGCATCGAAGGCAGGGCTGTTGGAAAAGTTTCGCGCAACTCCCCACGCCGTGCTCTTTGCGACATCTAGTTTCTGGCAGGGCGTCGATGTGCGCGGGCAACAACTCTCGTGCGTCATCATCGACAAATTGCCGTTCGCCGTGCCGAGCGATCCGGTCGTTGCGGCGCGTCAACGCTTTATAGACGATCAAGGCGGCTCTAGTTTTTACGAGTACAGCGTGCCGCAGGCGATCATCAGTTTGAAGCAAGGGTTAGGGCGTTTGATTCGCAGCGCGACGGACAGAGGCGTGCTCGCCGTGCTTGACCCGCGCCTGACGACGAAGGGCTACGGGCGAACATTTTTGCAGAGCTTGCCGCCGTGCCGCATTACATCTAACATCGAAGATGTCGCGTGCGTATTTGAGGAAAACAATGTTACAAGTTCCAAACTTCATATTTCACCTCAACCTATCTTTTGACATTGCCTGTGATAGCGAGCAGTTTACAATTAGATGAACTACGAAGAGCTTGTTAAGTTCTTAAAAAGAATTTTTGCCGGTGACTTGCTCGGCATTATCGCAAACTACGCCTCGATAGTTAGTCTGGCTGTCACAATTTATGTTGCACTGAGTGTCGGAAGGATTAAAAACAGTTATATCTTTAGGGTCAAAGCGCCGAGATTCGAGCGTGCGTTAAGAAACCATGCAGCGGCATTAACGAATTACGGTAATGATTTCGCTAATTCCGTGCAAGAGATAGGTGATGAGTTGGAGAGAGCGGATGTTAAACTAAGAGCAATGCAGGGACGTATGCGCGGGGAGTCCAAACAGGCAGTTAAGCAGTTACGCAAACTCATCAAGGCTTACGAGCAAGCGCCGAATGACGAAGCGAAGTTCCGCACAGTATATCGTAAGATGCAGCGGGTGATCGAAGAAGTCAAAGAGTATCAGGAAGACCTCGACTTGGAGTAAATCATGAGCGAAGAAAAGAAAGACAAAAATCGTTGGGTTGACGCTGTCACACGCATGATAGAGCTTACACAGCAAGGTAAGATGCGCTGGAATATGGTGGAACCTCAGGGCGCTTTAGCTGAGGATGAATATAGAGTATCAGCCGTCTTTCAAACGGTTTACAATGGCAAGCAATTAAGAGCCTATCATAAAAGAGCGCGCGTTAGACCTTTGGGCGGTACGTTAGCATCGACTGTTCCTCCGGCAAAATCAAGACCGCTTTTTCGGCGAATTGGCATTTTAGAGTTCGTGAACGATGAAGGCACACCACTGTGGAAATTTCCGCAAGTAGATGCTCTCTCCGACTTGGTTACGGCGGCAGAGTATCAGGTTGCCGGTGTGAATGAATTCCTTAATGACCTCTTCAGTGAAACTAACGCTGTTGCTTAACGCTCATGACGCTTTAGCTTACACCGCTGCATAGCTCAAAGAATATTGAAATTGATTGATATGGTCGGACAATTTGAAGTAATGATCGAGCGGCATTTTTCGAGCGCGCATCAACTGCGCGGCTACAAAGGGAAGTGCGAGAATCTGCACGGGCATAATTACAAAATTGAAATCTACGCGCGCGGGCGCGAGCTTGACAACATCGGGCTGCTCGTCGATTTCGGCGACTTGAAGGCGGCTGCCGATGAAGTCGTGCAGTATCTGGATCACAGGAATATCAACGAGCTGAAACCGTTTGACGAAGAATTGAACCCGTCTGCGGAAAACCTTGCGCGTTACATTCTGGAACACATCGCGTCGCGCGTCGGCGACGAGCGCGTGCAGATTTATAAAGTGCGCTGCTTTGAAACGCCGACGAGCGTCGCAACTTATGAACTGATTGTTCCTCGATAAATATAAGGAGCGGCATTCATGCGGCGGAGCGTGTTCGCGGGAGCGAGTAAACAATTGAGCATCAAACAGGAAAAGAAGAAAAAGAAGAAACGCACGGCGCTGGTCATCTGCCGCGACCGCAAGCAATTCTGGACGACGCAGGCGCAGTTCTGGCAATGGGTCAGGGAAGGCGTCGTCGTTAAAACACAGGATCAACTGCTGACCGGCGCGTTCCAACGTGAGCACGAAGAATTGATGATCGTCCTGAGCAATACCGTGCTCGATCTCGCTCATCCCATCCACCTTACCGAAGCGCTGCGTTCACGACGACTGGGGCTTTCAAAAAAGTAAGCACCTCGTGCGGCGAGAAGCTGAAAAATGAATGAGCAGAAACGGCTTTGGCGCGAGTGCATAAACCCGCATAGACATCTTCAATCTACTCAAGCATATATGCTCGTTGGTACAAAAAGTTTTGAAGAAGGATGCGTATGGCTGTGACAAAGCGCGCGTTGATTACAGGCATCGCGGGGCAGGACGGCTCGTATCTCGCGGAAATTCTGTTGGACAAGGGCTATGAAGTTTTCGGATTGGTGCGGCGTTCGAGTTCGCTTAACCGCAGCCGCATAGACCATCTCACGCAGCCCGCGCCGTCAACAAATAAATCGGGCGCATCGTTATCGCGCGGGAGCCTTCGTTTGCTTTACGGAGATATGAATGACGGCTCGTCTTTGCGCCGCATCGTCCGCGAAGTGCAGCCGACGGAGATTTATAATCTTGCGAGCCAGAGTCATGTGCGCGTGAGTTTTGAGACGCCGGAACAAACCGTGGACGTTAATGCCTTCGGCGTGCTGCGCCTTCTCGAAGCGATCCGCGAAGCAGGAATCGAGGCGCGCTTTTATCAGGCATCGAGTTCCGAACTATTCGGCAAAACCGAAGCAATGCCGCAGAATGAAACAACCGCCTTTCATCCGCGTTCGCCTTATGCCTGCGCCAAGCTTTTCGGCTACTGGATCACGATCAATTACCGCGAAGCTTACGGCATGTATGCGGCGAACGGTATTTTATTCAATCATGAATCACCACGTCGCGGCGAAAACTTCGTGACGCGCAAGATCACTCTCGGCGCGGCGCGCATTAAGCTTGGCTTGCAGGATCGTTTGACGCTCGGCAATCTGGAGGCGCGGCGCGATTGGGGCTACGCGCGCGATTACATGGAAGCGGCATGGCTCATGTTGCAGCAGCCTGTGCCGGACGATTACGTGATTGCGACGGGCGAGACGCATTCAGTGAAGGAATTTTTAGAGGAAGCGTTCGGCTATCTAGACCTCGATTGGCGGCGATATGTTGAAACGGATGATCGTTATTTGCGCCCGTCGGAAGTCGATGAAGTGGTGGGCGATGCGGCGAAGGCACGCCGCGTGCTAAATTGGCAGCCGCGCACTTCGTTCCGCGAACTCGTGCGAATGATGGTGGACGCTGACTTGGCAGCGCTCAAGAATAACGCATCGCAGATTTAATGATTGCTACAATTTTAAGCTAACGCTGTTCAGCGGCGCGACAGATGTAAATTGAAGTGGTCACGACTCGATCTGACATTCAGCAATTAATACTGAGAAACACATGAGAATTCTGGTAACCGGCGGCGCGGGCTTTATCGGCTCGCATCTTTGCGAAAGGCTTTTGCGCGAAGGCCATGACGTAATCTGTCTCGACAACTTTTTTACGGGACGGCGCGAAAATGTTTTTACGCTGCTCGGCAATCCGCGCTTCGAGCTTGTGCGCCATGACGTGATCGAGCCTATCTTGCTCGAAGTGGATCAGATTTATAATCTGGCGTGTCCAGCGTCGCCCGTTCATTACCAGTACAATCCGGTGAAGACCGTCAAGACGAGCGTAATGGGCATGATAAATATGCTCGGCCTCGCCAAACGCGTGCGTGCGCGGATACTTCAGGCTTCGACATCGGAAGTTTACGGCGACCCGGAAGTGCATCCGCAGCCGGAAACATATTGGGGAAATGTAAATCCTATCGGGATTCGGTCATGCTACGACGAAGGCAAGCGCATCGCCGAAACCTTGATGATGGATTACCACCGGCAGAACAGTGTTGACACACGCATCGTGCGTATCTTCAATACATACGGCCCGCGTATGCAGGAAGGCGACGGGCGCGTGGTTTCCAATTTCATCGTGCAGGCACTGAAGGGCGAGGAATTGACGCTCTACGGCGCGGGGGAGCAGACGCGCTCTTTTTGTTACGTTGATGATTTAGTCGAAGGTCTGATCCGTTTGATGAACACGGAAGGAGTGCATGATCCGGTTAATATAGGAAATCCGAATGAGTTTACGATCCGTGAATTAGCCGGAGAAGTAGCAAAGATTTGCGGTTCGGAAGTTCGCATTAAATATATGCCGCTGCCGCCGGATGATCCCAGACAACGCAAGCCCGACATCTCGCGCGCGCGGGAATTATTGAATTGGAATCCGACCATAGAATTGCGCGAAGGCTTGGCGCGAACCGTTTCATACTTCGCCGAACGCCTCACGAAAAACACGGATGCAGCACAGTCAGTTGCCGCATCGCAAGGCGAATCCTGAGATAATACGGGATCGCCTTCGCGCCTATTCGCAAACGCCGAATCTTCATTACGGCTTAACCGCACTTCATCGCAAGCCGCTATAAAACAACGAATCGTTTAAGACGCGACGAGCGCAGGCACGTCTATGCGGTACTTTCTGATTTTGCTGTAGAGGCGCGGGCGGTAGATGCCAAGTAGATTGGCCGCCGCTTGTTTATTACCGCCGGTTCTTTGCAGCGTTTTTTCGATAACGAGTTTTTCGATGTCTTCGAGCGTCATATTGGGCGGCACGTCCCATCCGTTCGGCTGCGCTGCGCCTTCGGGTATCGTGCCGTTATCGAAAGGCAAATCCTGCGGCTCGATCTTGCTGCCTTTAGCAAGAAGCACGGCGCGCTCGATGACGTTTTGCAGTTCACGCACGTTGCCCGGCCACTGATGCGCGAACAGGCGTTGATAGGCAGACTGCGAAATTCCCGTGATCGGGCGTTCGTACTTGCGCGCGTACTCGCGCAAAAAATGGTCTGTTAAAAGTTGAATGTCTTCGGTTCTTTCACGAAGCGGCGGAACGTGAATCGTAATCGTGGAAATTCGATAGAAAAGGTCGTCGCGCAGATTGCCGTCGCGTATGGCATCGGCGGGCGGGCGATTGGTGGAAGAGATAAGGCGAAAATCCACAGGGTGCGTTTTTTCCGAACCGACTTTGCGGTAACTGCGTTCCTGCAACACACGCAAAAGTTTCGGCTGCAATTCAACCGGCATCTCGGCGATTTCGTCCAAGAGCAGCGAGCCGCCCGCCGCGTGCTGCACGAGTCCTTCCTTGTCCGCGTGCGCGCCCGTGAATGCGCCCTTCGTGTGGCCGAAGAGTTCAGATTCGATTAATTCTTTGGGAAGCGCGGCGCAGTTGACTTTGATAAAAGCTTTTTTAGTGCGCAGGGAATTGTAGTGGATGGCGTTGGCGATTAATTCTTTGCCGGTTCCCGATTCGCCGACGATCAAAACATTGGCGTCGGATTTAGCGACGGATTCGATGGTTTCGTAAATCATCTGCATCTGCTTGGACGCGCCGATGATATTGAAATACTCCGCGCGCGTCGAAAGCTGGCGGCGCATACTTTCCGTTTCCGCCATCAACTCCCTGCGCTCCAGAGCCTTTTCGACGAGCGGGTGCATCTGCTCGAAATCGAAGGGCTTTTCGACAAAATAAAACGCGCCCGCTTTGGTCGCTTCAACGGCGCGCGCCACCGTGCCGTAGCCCGTGACGACGATCACTTCCGTTGCCGGGCGCGCGTCCTTCATGTGCCGCAGCACGGAGATGCCGTCCATATCCGGCAACTGCAAATCGCAAATAGCGAGTTGGTGGCCGCCGCGATCAAAAAGCTCTATCGCTTCGGCTCCAGTGGCGGCGATGTCCACCGTGTAGCCTTCTTCGACTAAATTTTGTTTGAGCGAATCGGCCATCATCGGCTCGTCGTCGATGACCAGAATACGTGCATCTTTGTGTTCCACTTCTGCTTTGCTCCTCGGAAAAGCAACCACTGCTGCTCGTGTGTCGGGATTTATAAGAACATTTCAGGTAAAGATTATTTCGTTCAAGCTATTTGACGGAATTGCGAGAGAGTTTGCCTTCATCGTGAGCGCTTTTATTCGGGCGTGAGCGGCAAACGAACGCGCCAGACATTCGCCTCCGCTTCGGTTGCGCCGTCGTGCGCTTCGATTATTTTAGCGGCGAGAGACATGCGAAGCCCGTTGCTTCCGGCAAAGGAATGAAACGGGTCGCCCTCCGTTGTCGAAACGCCGCGCCATTCGACGACAATTTGCGCCGCCGCACCTTCCGCGCGTTGATCCTGCCGCAAATTAACCAATAGAGAATCGGAATCATCGCTTCCAGCGGGGCGCGTGCTCAACGCAATGAAGGTAATCGTTTGCAGTGCTTCGGCGATGGCTGCCGTGTCGAAATCGCCTGTCAGGATGTCTGCTTCCGGCTCGAAACGCACGACTGCGCCCGGCTGCTCGGCTGTTAAAACCGTATTCATTATCTTCACGAGGTTCGTGTGCGGCTGCTTGCGCAGTTCGATAGGGCGACCGTAGCGCACGAGCACGGTCATATCGTTGGCGGCGCGTTCCAGCCCGCCGATCAATTTGCCGATTGTCTCTTGCTCGTCCGTCGGGCGCTCGCTCTTTTCCATGCGCTTGCGCAAAAACGTGGCATAGAGTTTGAGACCGTTAAGCTGATTTTTCAAATCATGGACGATTTGCACGGACGCGCGGCCGAGCGTCTGCAATGTCGCAGCATCCTGTGAATCCGATGTTAATTGCTTCATTTGTTCGCAAGCTGAATCGCCGGAGTGCTCTTAGGCCGCTTGTCTCCGACGGCGAAAATCGAATTGCGTGTATGAATTAAGCCCAAAGAAAACGAAATTTAGTGTTGTGTTTCGATGCGATATATTAGCAAAAAAGCTTACCGTATGCTAGTCATGCGCCGCCTGCTGCAAACATCGGAAAGATAAACGTCAATCGCTTTAAGAATACTTTAGCGCGCCGGATAAAGGACGGTAATGGACGAGAAAATCAGCCAGAAGGTAATGGTGGTCGAAGATTTCGAGGATAATCGTTTTATGATGAGGCGATTACTGGAAATGAGCGGCTACTCAGTAGTCGAAGCGATGAACGGCGAGGAAGCCGTCGAAATTGCGCGGCGCGAACAGCCCAATTTGATCTTGATGGATTTGAGTTTGCCGCTTTTGGACGGGCTTGCCGCGACGCGACGGATACGCCAGCACGCAGAACTGCGCGATGTGCCGATTGTCGCCGTCTCCGCGCACGACACGGCGGATTTTCACGCCGACGCGCTTGCCGCAGGCTGCAACGACTACGTCACCAAGCCGATTGACTTCGACCAACTAGAAACTCTTTTAACGCGCCTGCTGCCGAAAAAATAGAGCACAGGGAAGTCACAGCCTGCTATGCCGGATCGTTTCGCAACTCTCATTGGAAAGCATGAGGAACCGATAATCCGTTCGTTTGCCGACGAAATATACAATGACCGGCAAACGGATTTGCCGTTGTCGCTTTCCTATGAGCAGCTTATTAACTTTCTGCCGGATTTTTTAGACGATCTGGCGCGCCTTCTCGATACGAAAGCAAGCGACGATGAAATGTTTGAAGCAGCCAGACGCCTGCGTTCGCACGCGCAAGTGCGTTTTCATCAAGGCGTGCTCCTTGACGAGGTCGCGCGCGAGTTGACGGTGTTCCGCCGCGTCTTCAGCGATTTTTTGTGTCGTGAAGGCAGCGACGGGAAACAGGAAGACGCCTCGGAAATGTGCTCGGCGCTGTGTCTGGCAAACCGGTTCGTCGATGAACTGATTGTGCAGGCAATGGTCGTTTATGCCGCGAGTATGCGCCCGCCGGTTAAGACTAGAAACTCCATCTGGCCGCCGCCGCGCCGCCGCAAATCGGATTTTGTGGAAAACGGTGGTGAGCCGCAGTGACGATTGCCAAGCCACGCAGTCCGATATTCTTTTTGCGCAGCGTTCGCGCCAAGCTCTTAATGATGCTGGTCACGCTGTCGCTGCCGCTGCTGCTTGTCAGCCTTCATCAATTACGCAACTACCGCAGCAGCCTGGACACACAGGCGGCAACCATCGCGCACATCGAAACGTCTGCGGCGGCGGGCGCGCTCGCTTCTTGGCTAAAAGACCATCCGTCAATCGCTGCTCGATCAAACACGCTCACGCCGGTAGAAGCAAGCGAACTGCGGCAACTTCTGCAAAAAAACATGTCGCCGGGCGCAGGCACAGACGTTGCCATCTTCGATGCAGACGGGAACAACGTTCCTCTTTCTTCAACAGCCGCGCTGCTTTCGGAGAGCGTCACGAATTTATCCGGTGCGGTTACGTCGCGCGTGAAATGGAGCGACGGCGCGGCGCGCATCACGGGCGCGGCGTCAATCGATCCATACGGGTGGCGCGTCGCTGTCGGCGTGCCTGTCATCGAAAACACTGTTGATGGTCATTCGCTTGTCACTCTTGCTGTGACATGGGCGGCGGCGCTGCTTGCCTCGACCTTGCTTGTCGTGTGGGCTGTCGGGCGCTTTACGAAACCCTTGCGTCAGCTCGCCGCGTCCGCTTCGACGCTCGGCGAAGGGAAATTGCAGGAACGCGTCGCGGTTGAAACCGATGATGAAGTCGGCACGCTTGCCGAAGGCTTCAACGTGATGGCGGCGCATCTCGAAGGCAAGTTCGCCGAACTGCAAACCGAAGGCGCGTTTATCGAAGAAGTCCTGGATGGCTTGCCGGTTGGCGTCGCCGTGCTCGACACGAGCTTGCTTGTGCGTAAAGTCAATCCGACGTTCGCGCGTTTTGTCGGGCGCGAGCCGAACTCGCTCAAAGGGCGCGGCATTTACGAAGCGGCGGCGGGCTTGGCTGTCTTGAGCGAAATTATCGAAGACGTGCGGCGCACGCGCAAGCCCTTCGTCACATACAGTCTGCCGCTCGGTTTAATCCCTGCGCGCGGTGACGAGCAAGGCGACGGAAAAACAGAAACCGCCAATAACTTTTGGGACATCACGCTATGGCCGACGACGGAGCGAAGCGCCGAACGCGGCGATTTGATTTTCGTGCTCTCGGAAGTCTCGAAACGCGTGCGCGCGGAGAAGCTCGCAACCTCCGCCTTCAGCGCCGAACGCACGCGCGCCGCCGAACTCGAAAGCGTCATCAACCAGATGAACGAAGGCGTCGTTATCATTGACCAGCAGGGACGTTATCGAGTCAACACGGCGGCGAAGAAAATCATCGGACGCCAGCAAAGCGATTTGCGCGACGGCGTGCAGGCGCTGATCGCAGATATTTCGCTCAGGGATATGGATGGGCGCGAAATACCCGAAACGGAAACGCCGCTCGGTCGCGCGCTGTGGCGGCGCGAGGGAGTCGAAGGCGAGCAATTAAAAATTATCGGCAACGATAATCAAACGCGCGTCGTGGCAATCAGCGCGACGCCGCTTGTCGGCGAAGGCGGCAAGCAGCAGGGCGCAGTCGCAGTTTTCCGCGACATCACAGAGGCTGTCGAACAACACAACGAGCTTGTTTCCGCGTATGACCGTCTGCGCGAGCATGACCGTTTGAAGTCCGCTTTTGTCTCTAACATGAGCCACGAATTGCGCACGCCGTTGAATGTTATTAGCGGCCTATGCCAACTGCTCGAACGCGATCCGCTGCTGCCGCTCGCTCCTTCGCAAAACGAAGCCGTCGGGCGCATGAAGCGAAACGCGCACTCCCTGCTCGAACTCGTCAACGATTTGTTGGACTACTCGCGCCTTGAAGCAGGACGCGCCGCCTTACACCTTGAAAGCATCGAGGCGGCGGAAGTCATTCGCGGCATCGTCGCGGAATACAACGATGAAGCAAAGGATAAGGACATAGAATTGCGCGTCGAGATTGCACGGGACTTCGGCTCGGTCACGACCGATAAATATAAACTATCGAAGGTAATCTCGAATCTCG
>JBPCOJ010000011.1:0-52371 GCA_051000345.1 Pyrinomonadaceae bacterium
TCGATGTAGTTATAAATTTCGCCGTTGAAGGTCAGCGTGTAGCGCTCGTCTTCCGAGAGCATTGGCTGATGCCCGGCGCGGCTCGTGTCAATGATTGCGAGCCGACGATGGCCGAGCGCGACACAAAGTTCGCTTGCCTCTTCGTTGTCGCCGTCGCTGCTACGGCTACTGCGGTTACTACTATCGTCAACGACGGAACGCGTCCACACACCTTCGTCGTCGCGCCCGCGATGCTCTATGCTTTCGAGCATTGCCGCAATGCGTTGACCTGCTTCAGAATGAATTAATCCGGCGATGCCACACATATATGTTCGACGATAAGTGACGAATTGAAGGAAAGCAACCGACGGCGCAAAGCAGTGTTCGCGGTTACGCGGTAAACATCGCACTGCCGCTACTATTGTTGCTATGCCCGCGCGTTTCGCCCTCCATCATTTGACGATAGATTTCGACGTACTCCGGCGTCACCGCCCGCGCGGTAAATTGCTGCGCCTTCTCTTGGTTGTGGCGCGCCATTTGTTCGCGCGCTTCGCTGTGCTGCAAAAGATAGATGATTTTTTCGGCGAGCATTTCGGGATTCTTCGGCTTCGTCCAGAGACAATTATCCGGCTCATTCAGATAATCGGCGGCGGCGCGAATGCGCGTCGTGATGACGGGCGTTCCGGCGGCCACGGCATTGAAGATGACCATCGGGAAGCCTTCGTAGTGATACGTCGGAAACAGCAGCATCGTGCTGTTGGCATAAAATGCGATGGTCTCGGCTTCGGGAATGAAACCGCAAAAGCGCACGCATTCTTGCAGCTTCTCTTTTTTGACTTTCGCTTTTGCTTCCGCCATTGCCTCGCCGTCGCCGACGCAAAAAAGCACGAAGCTGTGATTGCGATCCCGTAAAAGCCTGCACGCTTCGATCACGTCGAGCAATCCTTTCGCCGGAATAAATCTGGCGATAAAGAGCAAGACAGGCACATCCGCATTGATGTTCATTTCGTCGTAGAAGGCGCGCCGTTGCCGTGCGTCGGGCAGCATCGGCGTTTGCACGACGTTCTTCACGATGAAAACTTTTCGTTCATCGACTCCCGCGCGCACGAAGTTTTCTTTTTCTTCGGACGACAAAACACCGATGCCGTCCGCGCGCTTTAACAACGCTCTGCCCGAAAGTTTCAAGACCGGGTTTTTCGTTTGCAGCAGAGCGGCATCCGAGCCGTGAAATTTCAAAAAAACTTTAACATCGAACGTGCGCAGGAAGAACAAAGTCACGACATCGCGCAGCACTGCCTTCGGATCGAACGATGTATTCAAGTGAACGATGTCGAAGCGCGCCGCCTTTAGTTTTCGCCGGAAGCGTGAAGCCGTTCGCAAGACTCTCAAGACTCTATCCGACAAGCTGATTTTTTCAGGCTCGCCCGCGTGGACATATACTTCTTCATCAATTGTAAATTCCTGCCTTCGTAGTTCTTCGACGAACGGCGGCTCGCACGCGATGGGGCCGCCGCGAGAAAGCTTGTCCGGCATTCCCACAAGGATACGCAACGTTGGTTTGGTCTCGATCAATGAAGATTCGTTTTAAGCAATCGTGATGCAGGCTGATTACGGCGATGGCAAAATTTCCGTGTAAAATTATTCAAATTTGCGATGTAAGTTTCGATACAAACGGGTGATTGCGTTGACATGCGTTTCAAGCGAGTTATAAAAGCCGCGCAAATTCGTCGAAGCCTGCCAGACCGCCGCGAAAATAATCCACGCGCAGAGGCTTCTTTGCGAATCGAAGACTATAACGCAGCCTTCGCCGAACATGGAAGCACGGGCAGAATTTGACAGCCCCTTAACGATGAAAGATGATGAGGCGCTGGCAGCGTGCATTCGTTATGAGACAGCGATTATTACAGTATCTGGCGTGTCCTGAATGCGGCGGCGCAATCGAACTGCTGTCGGCGGCGCGCACAGAGGGCGATGAAATTTTGGAAGGCGTTTTGAACTGCATTAAGTGCGCGCGTTGCTTTCCCGTTGCGCGGGGCGTTCCGCGCTTCGTCGATCTGCGTGAGATGGAAGCAGACAAGGCCGCGACTGCCGCGAGTTTCGGCTGGGAGTGGCAACACTTTTCGCGCGTGGATGAGCATTACGCGAAACAGTTTTTAGGTTGGATCGCGCCCGTCGAATCTGAATTCTTTCAAAACAAAATCGTGCTCGAAGGCGGCTGCGGCAAGGGTCGGCACACGCGGCTCGCGGCGGAGTGGGGAGCGCGCGATGTGATTGCGATTGATGTGAGCGAGGCAGTCGAAACCGCCTACGCCGCGACGCGCAATCTCCCGAACGCGCATATCATTCAAGCGGATATTTATAAGTTGCCGCTGCGCAAAATTTTCGATTACGCGTTTTCCGTCGGCGTGCTGCATCACTTGCCGAAACCGCAGGCGGGCTTTGCCGCGCTCGCTGCAAAAATCAAAAGGGGCGGGCATCTTTCGGCGTGGGTCTACGGCGCGGAGAATAACGCTTGGATTACGCGCTGGATCAATCCGATGCGCGAGAAAATTACTTCGCGCATCAGCCCGCGCGCTTTGCTGCATGTCTCGAAGTTGCCAGCGGCGGCGCTCTACGCGGCGACGAAACTCGTGTACGCGCCCTTGAATAAAAGCGCAAAGGGAGAAAGCTACGCGCGCCGTCTTTTCTACAACGATTACCTGAAGGCCATCTCCGTCTTCGGCTGGCACGAACAGCACGCCATTGTCTTCGATCACTTGATTGCGCCGACGGCCTTTTACATTTCGCGCGCGGAGTTTGAAACTTGGTGGCGCGACATCGACGCACAGGACGTGCAAATAAGTTGGCACAACAGCAATAGCTGGCGCGGCTTCGGACGCATAGATGTGTAATTCGCCGCCGCTTGACAGTTCGACAGCGAAGCATGAACATCGAAAAACAAACGATGAGTTACTACGACGAAGAAGACACATTAATGCGGCGGCCAAAGGCGAGCGTTGCGCCTGTAAGCATTGCTGCTGCTGCTGTCGCCGACGAAGACACTTTGATGCGGCAGCAGCCCGCCGCGACGATTGATGAAGAAGCGCCGTTGATTTCCATCTTTCTGCCCGTCCTCAACGAAGAACCGAATTTGCGCCCGCTTCACGGAAAGATCGACGAAGCGCTCGCCGCGCTCAAAGAAACCGCCGAGATTATTTACGTTGACGACGGCTCGACAGACGGAAGCTTAAAAGTTTTGCGTGAGCTTGCGCGCCTGGATGCGCGCGTGAGAGTCGTCGCGCTGCGCCGCAACTACGGGCAGACGGCGGCGATGTCGGCGGGCATTGACGCGGCGCGCGGCGAAATATTGATTCCGATGGACGCGGATTTACAAAACGATCCGGCGGACATTCAAAGATTGATCGCAAAATTGAACGAAGGCTACGACGTAGTTTCCGGCTGGCGTAAAAATCGCAAGGACAAGATGATGACGCGGAAATTGCCTTCGATGCTCGCCAATCGTTTGATCTCTTGGATCGGCGAAGTGCCGCTGCATGATTACGGCTGTTCTTTGAAGGCTTACCGCCGCGACGTGCTCAAGGACGTGCGGCTCTACGGAGAGATGCACCGCTTTATTCCGATCTATGCGTCGTGGGCGGGCGCGCGCGTCGCGGAGATTCCCGTCGAGCATCATCCGCGCACGATGGGCAAATCGAAGTACGGATTATCGCGCACGCTGAAAGTCGTTTTCGATTTAATGACAATCAAATTTATGGCGTCGTATCAAACGAAACCGATTTACGTGTTCGGCACATTCGGGATGATCGCGTTCGCCGTTTCACTGCTCGCAGGGCTATGGGCAATCATCCGAAAGCTCGAAGGCGAATCGTTCATTAAAAATCCGCTGCCGATCCTGTGCATCGTAATGTTTGCTGTCGGCGTGCAATTTCTGTTGATGGGACTCCTCGCCGAAATGCTCGTCCGTACTTACCACGAATCGCAGGATAAGCCGATCTACGCCGTGCGCGAAAGAATTGGTCAGGAGTCAGGAGCCAGAAGTCAGAAGTCAGAATAAATGCGGGCAATGCGAGCGCGGAAAATACTATCAATGTGGCACAGTTGCAAATGGCACAAGCGTTGCGGGCGCTTCGCCTTCTGTCTCCTGACTCCCGGCTTCTGACTTCTATTTTATGTGTGGTATCGCCGGATGGTCTAACCTGAGTGCGCGCGCCGATGCGTCGTCCGACGTGTGCGCGAAAGAAGTTCTGCGCGCGATGTGCGAGCGCTTGACGCATCGCGGCCCCGATTCGGAAGGCTTGATGACGGCAGCGGGCGGCAGCGTCGCGCTCGGAATGCGGCGGCTCGCAATCATCGATTTGGCGACGGGCGAGCAGCCCGCGATTAATGAAGACGCCTCGGTCAGCGTCATCCTCAACGGCGAAATTTATAACTACCGCGAATTGCGCAAAGACCTCGCGCAGCGCGGGCATCGCTTCAAATCTCAATCGGACACGGAAGTGCTGCCGCATCTTTACGAAGAATACGGCACGGGATTGCTCGAACATCTCGACGGCATGTTTGCCTTTGCGTTGTGGGACGCTTCCGCGCGCAAACTTTTTCTCGCGCGTGACCGCTTCGGAGAAAAGCCGCTTTACTGGGGCGTGTTCGATCATCAACTTCTTTTTGCGTCCGAGCCGAAAGCCTTGCTCGCGCATCCGCTCGTCGAGCCGCGTCTGCATCTGCAAGCGCTCCGGCAATATCTCTCCTTCGATTACGTGCCAGCGCCGCTTTCGATTTACGAAGGCATCAACAAGCTTCCCGCCGCGCATTATCTCACGCTCGAAGACGGCACGATTGAAGTCAAACCGTACTGGCGTTTGAGCTACGCAAAACAATCGCCTGTGCCAACGGAAAAAGAGGCTGCGGAGCAGGTGCGCGAGTTGTTGTTCGATGCCGTGCGCAAGCAGCTTGTGGCGGATGTGCCGCTCGGCATATTGCTATCGGGCGGCGTGGATTCTTCGATGATCGCGGCGCTCGCCGTGCGCGCATCGAGCGAGCCTGTCAAAACATTTTCGATTTCGTTTGCCGAATCGTCGTTCGACGAATCGAGGTATGCACGCGGCGTCGCTGAATTTTTGGGAACGGATCATCACGAAGAACGCTTGAGCGCGAATCTTGCGGCAACGCTCGTCGGCGACATAGGTTCATGGATGGACGAGCCTTTGAGCGATCCGTCGCTCGTGCCGACTTATTTGCTATCGCGCTTCACGCGAAGGCACGTCACGGTTGCGCTCGGCGGCGACGGCGGCGACGAACTCTTCGCGGGCTATCCGACGTATCGGGCGCACGCTTGGGCGCGAGCCTACACGCGCGTGCCTCGATTCTTGCGGCGCGCGCTCGTCGAGCCTTTTGTGCGCAGGCTGCCTGTGAAAACGAAAAATCTTTCGTTCGATTACAAAGCGCGCCGGTTCGTTGCGGGCGCGGATTACGAAGACGTGGCGCGGCATCACGGCTGGTTCGGCTCGTTTATGCCGCTTGAGCAAGCGAAGCTTTTGACCGCCGAAGTGCAGCGTGCGACAAACGCGGATATTTACAGCGACGCGCGGCGAATGCTCCGTGAAGATTGCGATGCGGCGACGCTCGTCGAGCAGATGCAGTATCTGGACACGCGCTTGTATCTGGCCGGAGACATTTTGACGAAAGTGGATCGCGCGAGCATGGCCGTGTCTTTGGAAGTGCGCGCGCCGTTTCTAGACAGGCACGTAGCCGAATACGCCGCGTCGCTTCCTCTCGCTTACAAACTTCGCGGGCGCACATCGAAATATATTTTGAAGCAAGCGGCGCGCGAACTTGTGCCAGCGTTCGTCGGCAAGCGCGGCAAAAAAGGCTTCGGCGTGCCGGTCGCGGAGTGGCTAAAGAAAACCTTGCGCCCGCTGGCGCGCGATCTTCTCTCGCCGGAACGCCTGCGCCGTCACGGATTATTTGATCCGCAGTATGTCACGCGATTGCAGGACGAACACGAGCGCGGAATTGCTAATCACCGCAAACTTCTATGGACGCTTTTGATGTTTGAACTCTGGCACGAAAGCTTTATCGACACGCCGCGCCGCATCGAAAGCCACGCATCGGAAATCAGATTGTAGATGTCGGATGTTAGATGCCGGTGAAAATAGATGCTGATGAAAGTATCCGGCATCATTCTGATATAGCGTTCGGTTCTTATTTTATGAACGACTTGCGTTGCGCGTATGAGAGTCTGGCGAAGTGGTGTCGCGCGCGTGAATTCGCGGGGCATGATCCGTTTGATGGACTAAACAGTCGCGTGTTTCAGGCGACGCCGCTCAGACATTCGCGCGCGGCGCGGCTTGTGTGGACGCAAGCCTTCAAGCGTTCGCCCGTCGATTTGCGCGCGCTGGCGGGCGTTCCCGTTGAAAGAAACAGCAAGGGAACGTCGCTCTTTGCGCTGGCGGCGCTGGCGGATTTTCGCGCGCGTCGAACAAAGGATGCGGAGAGAGAGGCGCGTGCGTTGCTGGATAATCTGGCGGCGGCGCAGATTGGCGGATGGAGCGGCGCGGCATGGGGCTATAATTTCGATTGGCAGGGACGCGCTTTTTATGCGCCGAAGAATACGCCGACGATTGTGCCGACGGCGTTTGCCGCGCGCGCGTTTATCGAAGCGGCAAAAGCTTTTGATGACAAAGAATATTTGAAGATAGCACGTAGCGCATGTGAATTTATCTTGCGCGATTTGCGGCGAAGCCATGAGAGCGGCGACGCGGGAGACGGGGAAGTTTGCTGGAGCTACACACCGCTGGATACAACGCGTGTTTTTAACGCGAGTTTGCTGGCGGCGGAAACGCTGGCGGGCGTCGCGGCGTTGACCGGCGAAAAAGATTTGCGCGAATGGGCTGTGCGCGGGGCGCGTTATGTGGTGCGACGCCAGCGCGCGGACGGTTCGTGGGCGTATGGCGCGGACGGCTATCAATCGTGGGCTGATAATTTTCACACGGCTTTTATATTGACGAGCCTCTCGCGGATCATCGAGGCGAGCGAAAAGGCCGAAAGCGGCGACGGCGCAAATGTGAATGCCGTAGTCCGTGATGAATTTGTCGGGGCTGTGCGGCGCGGTTATGAATTCTGGCGCGCTTCGTTCTTTCTTGCGGACGGGTGGCCGAAATACTACCATGACAAACTTTATCCGGCGGACGCACACTCGGCTGGAGCCGCCATTGCCGCGCTCGTCGAATTACAGTGGCTCGATTCGGATGCCTTGAATCTCGCCGAAAAAATTGCGCGCTGGGCTATCGATAAGCTGCGCGACGAACGCGGCTTCTTTTACTATCAACGCCGCCGCTTCTACACCGTCCGCACGCCCTACATGCGTTGGTCACAGGCGTGGATGCTTTACGCTTTAGCAAGATTGTTGGAAGCGAGGGATTAGCAATCGCAAATCTAAAATTCTCCGATGCGTATCTGGATTGATCTGGCGAATTCGCCGCACGTTCCTTTTTTTCGGGCGCTCGTTTCGGAGTTCGAGCAGCGCGGCCACGATGTTAAAGTGACGGCGCGTGAGTTTGCGCAGACAGTGGAGATGGCTGAAGCTGCTGGACTCAATGCGAAGGTCATCGGCGCACATGGCGGCGGCAAGCTAACGAACAAGGCAGGGAATTTGATCGGGCGCGCTCTGGCGTTGAGAGATTGGGCGCGAGCGCAGGGCGGCTTCGATCTGGCGGTGAGTCATAATTCATATTCGCAGATTGTGGCGGCGCGCCTTTCGCGCATCGAGAGCGTGACGCTGATGGATTATGAGCATCAACCGGCGAATCATCTGGCGTTCAGGCTCGCCACGCGCGTGATTGTGCCGCAGAGTTTTCCCGAAAGTTCCTTGCGAAAATATGGCGCGCGAGGCGGGAAGGCGAAGCGCTATGACGGCATCAAAGAAGACGTTTACCTCGCGGACTTTGCGCCCGACCCGCGCTTTGCGGAAACTTTGAAAAAACTCGGCGTGGAGAAATCGGATGTTCTCGTCGTGCTGCGCCCGCCTGCGCGCGAGGCTTTGTATCATCGCTTCGATAACGAATTGTTCGATGAGTTGATTGCACGTTTAAGCGCGCGTCCTGAAATTAAAATGATACTGCTGGCGCGCACCATCGAGCAGCGTGAAAAATATTCAGCTCAAGCAAGCGCGAACATGATCTTACCGGACGAAGTGCTGGACGGCGCGAATTTGATTGCGGCGGCGGATTTGATTGTCAGCGCGGGCGGCACGATGAATCGGGAGGCGGCGGCGCTCGGCGTTCCCGCATGGACGATTTATGCAGGGCAGTGGGCGGCGGTGGACGAACAGCTTGTGCGCGAAAACAGAATGCGGCGTATCAGTTCAAGCGCGGATTTGGATGCGTTACCGCCGGTGCAAAAAAAGATTGCGGCTCATGCACGCCGCGCGCTGCAAGTGCGCGCCGCCGTCGCCGATTTAATCCTTAAAGTTTAGAAGATTTGATTGCCGGAAATTACGAAAACCCGCGTGTGAAATTGGATTGATGATGTTCTCCGTGTCCATTAATGAAGCAGCAAAGGAAACGTTCGATGCGCGCGTGGTGCGTGCTGCGGGACGCGCGCCGTGGTGGATGATTTCGGCTGTCAAGACGGCGCTCGCGGCGACGGACATCGCTCTCGCCGCCGGTTGTTTCATCGCGGCATTTTATCTGCGCGAAGGCGGCGCAGTGTTGCGGGTTTTCGATGGCGCGGGATTCGGGTGGAGCGCGAAGTTTTTGCCTTACGCGGCGCTGCTGTGGTTCGTTGTGCCGATTCGCGCGCTGACGTTTGCTTACTATGATCTGTATCGTCTGCGCGGCGAATTTTCGTTTGTGGATGAAGCCGTGCGTATCTTTAAGGCGACGGCGACGGCCTCGCTGTTAATCGTCGCGGCGGCGTTCATGTATCGCGGCGTTTATTCGTTCCGCGCTTTTTCCTACGCGCGCGGTGTTTTCGTATGGGATTTTTTGCTGGCGCTGGTGACCTATATGAGCGTGCGCTTTGCTGTGCGCGGGGCGCAGACGCTCGCCAGACGGCGCGATATAAATTTGCTGCCGACGCTGGTGGTCGGGCGCGGCAGCGTCGCAGCCTTGTGCATAAAGGAAATGCACGCGCGCCCCGAACTCGGTTATCGCGTCATTGGCGTAATAGAAAACGGCGAGACGGATGACGATGACGATGTTGTGCCGCGCTTGTTCGAGGGCGTGCCTGTGATCGGCAATCTGGATCGGCTGCCGGACATCATACGCGAGGCCAGAGCGAGCGAAGTCATCATTACGGACACGCACATTTCGGGCAACGAGCTTTTTGAAGTCATGATGCGCTGCGGCAGAACGGGAAAGGTCGAGTTTCGCATCGCGCCGAGCCTCTTCAATTTTCTGCCGAGCAAGACGGAGATAGATCAGATCGGCGCGTTGCCGATGATAAGGCTTTTCCGCGAGCCGCTGTCGAATGCCGCGCGCATCGTCAAACGCGCCTCTGATATTTTTGTCTCGGCGCTGGCGCTAACCCTCTTTGCGCCGATATGGTTGGTTATCGCCGCCTTCATCAAACTCGATTCAAAGGGGTCTGTTTTTTATTTGCAGGAGCGCGTCGGGATGGACGGGCGCGTTTTCCTTTTCTACAAATTTCGCACGATGCGTGTTGATGCTGACGACGCGGCGCACCGTGAATACCAGCGCCGCTTTATCGCCGGAGCACCGGACGCGAATTTGGGCGACGACGCGCGGCCTGCTTATAAACTGCGCGGCGACAACCGCGTGACGCGCATCGGCACAGTGCTGCGGCGCTTGAGCTTGGACGAACTGCCGCAACTGCTGAATGTGGTGCGCGGCGATATGAGCATCGTCGGGCCGCGCCCGCCGATTCCTTACGAAGTCGAAGCTTATGATTTGTGGCATCGCAAGCGTCTGGATATGAAGCCGGGACTAACGGGCTTGTGGCAGGTGTCTGGACGCAATCGTTTATCGTTTGAAGAAATGGTGCGGCTCGATCTCTACTACATCGAAAATTGGTCGCTGCTGCTCGATCTCAAAATCATACTGCGCACGCTGCCCGTGATGCTGCGCGGCGACGATGCTTATTGAGTTAAGGTTTAGTTTCAGCGTGGCAACGGAGAGTTTATGCAAAGAAAATTCCTCAAGTTTTGTTTGATGATTGCTTTCGCGGTCTTATGCGGGAACACGCATTTATGCGCTGCTCAAGATATTGGCGCGCTCAATCTCAGCGAACAGGGAAAGAGCGCTTATTGCACGCTCTCGACAGTTGATGCTTTCAACGTCGGCGGCTTCGGGTTAGCGTCGGCCACTTACAAGGGCGAAAAGGCACTGCGCGTACTGCTTAACGAAAAGCATTCGCTCAATGCTTTCAAGAGCTTGTTGGATTACGCCACCCTAGAAGGCCAAATGTATGGATTGATGGGGATTCACATTAAAGACAAGAGCAGCTTTGACGATGAAGTGAAATTATTTAGAGTGAGATCGCCTGACCTTAAAAAAGTTCACGTTTTTGAAGGATGCAATAGCTATTGGGAAGATAGCTCGAAAGTGGTAGAGCGAATTATGGACGGACGGTATTCTATGAAACAAGAGCCGAAGACTGATAAGCAGTGAGGGCATCTATCCGCGTAAATCTTCCTATCCCTGATGTTCGACGCATGAGCTTAGACGCAACTGAAAGAATCAATGCTGCTTCGCAACCGCTAACGGTTGAAGAGCGCGCGCGCGGCGTGTGGCTTGATCGTGTAATTGTCGGGTGGATTTTTGCTTTGGCGATCTTCGCGCCGCATTCGATTGCGGCGACGGAAATTAGTTGGATGATCGGGATGACGGCGTGGGTCGCGCGTTATTTGTTCATACGCCCGCGCCAAAAACTTTATCGCACGCCGATTGATTACGCGCTGCTCGGATTCTTTGCCCTCACTTTTCTTTCTTCGCTGCTGTCTTACGATCCGTTTGAGTCCGTCGGCAAAATGCGCGCGGTGAGTTTGTTTACCATCGCGTATCTCGTCGCGGAAAATATACGCACGCGGCGCTTGGTGTGTTTGCTCGCGTTGACGCTCATCGCGTCGTGCATGATTAATGTCTTTTATACATTCGGCGAGCGCATTGTCGGGCGCGGCGTGAAAATAGAACAATTGGCGACGACGAGTCCTTTGTACGCGGCGGGAATACGCGACGGCGATACGCTGCTCGAAGCAAATAAGCGGCGCTTGCATCGCCCTGAAGAATTGATCGATGCGCTTTCGGGTTCGGTGAATGATCCGGTGGTGGGAGTAAAGATTTATCGTTTCGAGGCGACGCCGACGATGGAAGTCGAGCGCGGGCGCTTGCTCGATGGCGCGACGGCGGCGGAAAAACTCGGCATCGGGAATTGGTCGCGCGGGCGTGATTGGCGCGCGAGCGGATTCTACGGTCATTATGTGACGTATGCCGAAGTGTTGCAGTTGATTTTGTCGCTCGCGCTCGGACTCTTCGTCGCGCTGCGTGGAAAAAAGAGTTGGCGCGGCGTGTTGCTCGCATTGGCGCTCATCGGCATGGGCGCGTGTTTGCTGTTGACGGTGACGCGCGCATCTTGGCTGGCGTTTCTCGTTTCCGCCTTCGTGATCGTGTTGTCCGGCGCATCCAGACGCACGGCGCTCGTGATGCTGGCGTGCGCGGCGTTGCTCGTTCCGGCGGGGCTATATGTCTTGCAGCAGAAACGAAACGTCCAATTCGTTGACCAGCGCGACGGGTCGATCACTTGGCGCGAAACGGTTTACCGCGAGGGCTGGAATTTGCTCATCAGCAAGCCGCGCCATTTGCTTGTCGGTGTCGGCATGGATTCGATTAAGAGATACGCGCGTGTGTGGGGATTATTCGACAAAGGGCGCTTGCCGATGGGTCACATGCACCAGACGCTGCTGGAAATCGCGCTCGAACGCGGGCTGCCTGCGCTTCTCGCGTGGCTGCTGTTTGTGTGGTTGTATGCGCGCATGTTGTGGCGGCTTGTGCGGCGCACCGTGAATGAAAACTGGATCGAGCACGGGCTTGCGCTCGGCGCGCTCGGCGGCCTCTGCGGATTCATGGCGAGCGCAATGGTTCATTACAATTTCGGCGATTCGGAAGTAGCGATCATGTTTTATTTCATCATCGGACTGTGTCTTGCGCTGGACAGAGCATTGAGAATGGATTCGCCGCGCGCGACAAAGGATGCATTAAACGTGCGTGTCGAAAAACTCAGCGCGGCATTGCCGGACACGGCGGCGACGCCGGTTTGAGTTGGCATTGTTTGCGACACGCCGGTAAGATTTTTAGCTCGTCGGTGTATGATGTCATCCGCGAAGTTAATTAATAGAAGCACTGGCTTCTATGTATGGCGGTTTCCTTTTACAATCTGAAAAATCGAGAGGTGAATGAAATGAAAAACTTTAAGAACTTAACCTTGCTCGCGCTCGTGTTGGTAATGCTCGGACTCAGCCTCAGCGTGGAAGGGCAGCGGCGTCGGCGCACGAGGCGTACTTACAGGCATCGTCCCGTGGCTGCCAGTCAGCAGCAGGCCAGAACTCCGACATCCTCGAATGATTTTATTGTGCCGGACAGCACGGCGCTTGTCGGCGTGCTGAACAACAATCTGTCCGCCGATCAATCGCGTGACCGTGAACGGTTTACCATGACCGTCCGCGAGCCTTCGGAGTACGAGGGAGCCACCGTCGAAGGCTATGTATCGGGAATCAAGCGCAGCGGAAAGATCACCGGGCGCTCCGAGATGACGCTCAACTTCGACCGCATTCGCCTGCGCGACGGCAGCAGCCATGCCTTTGCCGGTGTGCTGTCATCCTTGCGCACCACCGGCGGGCAAGAGCTGCGCGTGGACAACGAAGGCAACGTCGAGCGCAGCAATAGCCAGACGCGAAAAACAGAGGAGCGCGCGGCTATCGGGACGGGCGCGGGAGCGATCATCGGCGCGATTGCGGGCGGCGGCAAGGGCGCGGCCATCGGCGCTATCTTAGGCGCGGGCGGCGGAGCCGGATCAGTTTACGCGCAGGGACGCGAGAAACTGGAGTTGACGAACGGCACGGAGTTGACAGTCCGCGCCAGCGCTCCCAGAAGATACAACCGTTAGCCGCGAAGTTATGCGCAAGAGCAGCTAACAAAATCGGAACACTTGTAGGGGCAGGGCTAGTCTCTGCCTGTGTGTTTGCATAGCCAAAGCGGGCAGGGACTAGCCCTGCCCCTACACATTTTGCCGCGCTATTAAGTTTTGTTAGAAGTTCCAAATCTCACTGTGGTTTCTTCAGCGCTTCACAGCTTAATTGATAACTAAAAATGAGTTATGTCACAGATTTTGAATGATACGGAAGTGCGCGTCGTCGGCGCTTTAATCGAAAAGCAAATCACGACGCCTGAATATTATCCGCTGACGCTCCACGCGCTTACTCAAGCCTGCAATCAAAAAAGCAATCGTGATCCAATCGTTTCCTTCGGCGAGCCGGAAATAGCGCACGCTCTTGAGAGTTTGCGCGACAAAAATCTAGTGTACATCTTCTACGGCAGCACCAGCCGCGTGCCTAAATACAAGCACATGTCACCGGAAATCTTTCAACTCGATGCGAGAGAATTAGCCGTGCTCGGCGTGCTTATGCTGCGCGGGGCGCAGACCGTCGGCGAGTTGAAGGAACGCGCCAATCGGCTTGCCGCAGAGTTTACGACGCTACACGAAGTCGAAGAAACGCTCGACTCTCTAACATCGAAGGAGCCGCAACCGCTCATCGCAAAACTCGCACGCCAGCCCGGACAAAAGGACGCGCGCTATGTGCATACCTTAGCCGGAGAAGTTACGGTTGGTTACATTGATAAATCCGCCAACGGAAATTCATCAATTAATGATTCGGGCAAAACCGGGCGGCTGGCAAAGCTGGAAGACGAAGTAGAGATGTTGCGCGCGGAAGTAGCAGAACTTCGGCAGCGATTAGGGGATTTCGTGAAGCAGTTCGAGGCTTAGAAACGCTAAGAACACAAGCGCCATAAACAATAATGCCGCCGAAGCCCTCGCTGCATCGGCGGCATTATTCACACTCTTACTCCTTTGGGGGGTTCAGAGTAGAAAACATAAATACACCCGGAACTTTCTTTTGTCAACATAAAAAACACACTTGCCACATTCAAAACACAATATCATTCGCCTTGTGTTCTTCAGTATGGAATAAATCAGCTTAATAATGTGGGTACTCTCCTCTGCTTCGAGCTTCGCGGTAAATTTAATCGTTCGTTAGGCAGTCGGCGTGTTGCTGTTGGAAACGAAGCCCTGCCGCAGTGCGTTTGTCAGGCGGATTCCGCAAACGCACTGTACGCGCTCTTTTCAGTGTTTCGCGGGCTGGCTCCTGTCCCTTGACAGTGGGATTTTTGGCCGTTATCATCGTCGTTTTCGGCTTCAACGGGAATCATCGCAGTAGGGCGTTCGTATGTTTGAATCCTTATCCGACAAATTAAAGCGCACGCTGAAGAATCTGCGCGGTGAAGGCAAGTTAACGCCGGAGCACGTTGACGCCGCGTTGCGTGAAATTCGCCTCGCGCTTTTAGAGGCGGACGTTAATTACAAAGTCGCCAAAGATTTTATTCAGTCGGTCAAGGAAAAGGCCGAAGGCCAGCACGTCTGGCAGGAACTGAAGCCTTCCGAGCAGGTCGTCAAAATCGTTTACGACGAACTTGTTGAACTCTTGGGCGGCCAATCTTCGCAGCTCGTTTTCACAAAGCAAGCGCCGAACGTCGTGATGATCGTCGGCTTGCAAGGCTCCGGCAAAACTACTTCAACAGGGAAGATCGCGCGCTGGCTCGCAAAGAATGCAGGGCGCAAGCCGCTCTTGGTATCGGTGGACGTGTACCGTCCGGCGGCGCGCGAGCAATTGAAGGTTATCGCCAAGGCGACAGGCCAATCCATCTTTGAACTTCCCGACACCGATGATCCTTTGACGCTGGTGCGCGAAGCACACAAGCACGCGCGCGACACGGGCTACGACACGCTGCTCATCGACACCGCCGGACGCCTTCACGTAGACGATGCGTTGATGATCGAACTCGAACGCATCAAGGCTGAGACGCGCCCCGTCGAAACGCTTTTTGTGGCGGACGCGATGACAGGGCAGGACGCCGTCCGCTCGGCTGAAGAATTTCACAGGCGCGTCGGAATCACGGGCGTGATTTTGACGAAGATGGACGGCGATGCGCGCGGCGGCGCGGCTCTCTCGATTAAGCAAGTGATCGGGCAGCCCGTCAAGTTCGTCGGCGTCGGCGAAAAGTACGATGCCATCGAGCCGTTTTATCCTGACCGCATTGCGCAGAGAATTTTGGGCATGGGCGATGTCCTGTCCCTTATCGAAGAAGTGCAGTCGAAGGTCGATCAATCCGAAGCCGAAGAGCAGTTAAAGAAACTTCAGAAAAACGAATTCACGCTCGATGATTTTCGCAGTCAATTGCGGCAAGTAAAAAAGCTCGGCTCGTTCTCGAAGATCATGAAGCTTTTGCCGGATCAACTTTTGGGCGGCATGGGAATGCCAGATTTGAGCGAAGAACAATCGAAGGAAATGGAGCGCGAGATGCGCCGCACGGAGGCGATCATCGATTCGATGACGGGACAGGAGCGCAACGATCATCGTCTCTTGAACGCCAATCGTCGCCGCCGCATCGCGCGCGGCTCCGGCACAAACGTCGCGGATGTCAACTCTCTCATTAAGCAGTACACGGAAATGCGCCAGATGATGCGGCAGCTTTCCGGCGCAGGATTGTTCGGTGGTGGAAACGGTGGTGGGGGCGGATTAAAAGGCAAGATGATGCGCCGCATGGCGGGCATGGCCGGACTGCCCGATATGAGCGGCATGATGGGCGGCGACGCGGACGAATCGGGCGCAATGCCTGCGGGCTTGCCGCCTGCGCCGGGCAAGAAAAAGACAAAGAAGAAAGTACGCTGGAAAAATAAACGATGAGACAGAAGTCAGGAGTCAGAATAAAACGGTTGCCGCCGGTCATTCTGTTTTCTGACTTCTGACTCCTTTAATAGTGGAGGATGAACATTTGTTAGCCATTCGATTGATGCGCATGGGCGCGAAAAAGAGACCTTCGTACCGCATTGTGGTGAAGGAAAAATTGTCTAAGCGCGATGGCGCGTGTCTCGAAAACATCGGTACTTATGACCCGACGCGCAATCCTGCGGCGGTGCGTCTCGATCTTGAGCGAGCGCGTTATTGGATGGAGCGCGGCGCGCAGCCGACGAACACCGTGCGGCGTATAATCAAAACGAACGCAAGGGAAGCCGCCGCTGCCGAACCCGCAACTGAAACGAGCGTCGCGCCCGCGTCTGTGTAAGAAAGCTTCCGCGCATGAAAGAAACCGTCGAAATGATCGTGAAGGCTTTGGTGGATGACACGGCGGCAGTTGACGTGCGTGAAATCGAGCGCGACAAATCGACTTCGATAATCGAAGTGCGTGTTGCCGAGACTGACATGGGCAAGTTGATCGGACGTCAGGGACGCACGGTGCGCGCGCTGCGCCTTCTGCTGCGCGCCGCCAGCGTCAAGCAAAATCATCGCTTCATGCTCGAAATCGTCGAATGAGCGGAAGCGAAGAAATCGACGCTTCAGTGAGTCGCAACGACGCGGCGGATGAGCTTGTTGCGGTGGCATTGGCGGTTAAGACGCGCGGCCTGCGCGGTGAAGTCGTCGCTAATCTTTTGACGGATTTCCCGGAGCGCTTCGAGCAACTCCAAACGCTCATCGCCATTGGTGCGGACGGGAAACGCGAAACCTTGATTCTCGAAGAACACTGGTTTCAAAACGAGCGCATCGTCTTAAAATTTGCCGGATACGATTCGGTGGAAACGGCGAAGACGCTTGTCGGATATGAATTCGCAGTCCCGGAAACGGAGCGCGTCCAACTCTCCGAGAATGAGTTTTATGATTGGGAACTCGCGGGTTGCGAAGTCTTGACAATTGACGGCGAACGAATCGGGCGCGTCGCCAGCATCATGCGGACGGGCGGCGTTGAAATGTTAGTCGTTGAAAGCACAACGAAAGAGAAGCGCGATTATTTGATTCCGCTCGCCGAAACAATCTGCGTCGAGATTGACGTGGAGCAAAAAAGAATCCGCGTTGATCTACCCGAAGGATTGTTGGAATTTTAGATTTGAAATCGGAGACGAGAGTTAGTTTGTTTTCAATCGCAAACCGGCAATCGCAAACCGCAAATTCGTTGTGCTTCGTTTCGACATTATCACGATCTTCCCGGACTTTTTCCGCGAAGTTTTTGATTACGGGATTATCCGGCGGGCGCGTGCTGCCGGACTCGTTGATGTAAAGGCGCACGATCTGCGCAAGTGGACTTTTGACAAGCATCATATCGTCGATGATCGTCCGTTTGGCGGCGGCGACGGAATGATTCTGAAGCCGGAACCGATCTTTGCAGCAGTTGAAGATTTAACGAACGCCGCCACTGGTGAGCTTCGCAGAGAAACGACGCGTGTCGTGTTGTTGTCGCCGCAGGGACAGGTATTGACGCAAGAGTTGGCGCGCAATCTGGCAGAAACAAGCGAGCAGATTGTTTTGATTTGCGGGCGCTACGAAGGCGTTGACGAGCGCGTGGCGAAGGCGCTGGCGACGTATGAAATCTCGATTGGAGATTACGTGCTGTCGGGCGGCGAGCCTGCCGCGATTGTCTTAGTCGATGCGGTGACGCGGCTCGTTCCCGGCGCGCTCGGAAGTGAAACGTCAGCCGTCAATGAATCTTTTTCCGAAGGGCTGTTGGACTTTCCGCATTATACGCGCCCGCCGGAATTCAAAGGCTTGAGCGTGCCGGAAGTCCTGCTCGGCGGGCATCACGGCGAGATTGCACATTGGCGCAAAGAGGCCGCGCTCGAAAAAACGAGGCGTAATCGTCCAGATTTATTAGAGAAGACGCAGAGTGCGGCGGACACTACTTCGTCGTCGCATACAAAAGAGTCGAAAGAGTCCGAATAAATTTTTTGCAGTTTGTTGTCACAAAGTGTTTGGAGAACATTATGAATCGCTTGGATGTAGTTGAGAATACACAGTTGCGCGAAAACGGCGTGCCGGATTTTCAGGCCGGAGACACCGTGCGCGTACATGTCCGTATCAAGGAATCGGAAACGAAGGAGCGCTTGCAGGCATTTGAAGGATTGGTGATTGCGCGCAAACACGGCGGCGTGCGCGAGACGATCACCGTGCGCAAAACAAGCTTCGGCATCGGCGTCGAACGCATCTTTCCGCTGCACGCGACGATCATCGACCACATCGACGTAGTGAAGCGTGGCCGCGTCCGTCGCGCCAAACTTTATTATCTGCGCAACCTTCGCGGCAAAGCGGCACGCATACGCGAACGCGACACGCGCACCACGCAAAACAATCAAGCGCAAGCGGCCTCTACAACCGGAAAGAAGTAAGAAGAGAGAAGACAGAAGTCAGAATTATGAAGAAGCGACGCGGGTCGCGCTCATGTTCACGACGGATGTTTTCTTGCTCTTATTCTGACTCCTGACTTCTGTCTCCTGAATACTGCTTTCATGCCTTCATCTTTGATCGGCACAATGTTTGAAGATGAAGCGCGCGCCGGTGGGTTCGGGTTTGTCGCGGGCTTGGATGAAGTCGGGCGCGGGGCGTTGGCGGGGCCGGTTGTCGCCGCCGCTGTTATTCTCGATCCACAAGCGGTGCTGCCCGCAGGCTTAAACGATTCAAAGAAGCTTTCGGCAGCGCGGCGCGAACGCATCGCGGAAGAACTGCGAGCAACAGCGATTGCTTACAGTGTCGGGCGCATCGAACCGGACGAAATTGACCGCATCAACATTTTGCAGGCGACACGCCGCGCGATGCTTGCGGCGCTCGACCAACTCGCCACGCCAGCCGATTATCTGCTTATCGACGCGCTCGAATTAAGGGACGCGAAACTGCCGCAGCGTGCCATTATTCGCGGCGACAGCATTTCAGCTTCCATCGCTGCCGCAAGCATCATCGCCAAAACCTTCCGCGATCAATTAATGCGCGAATATCACGACGTTTACCCGCAATACAATTTCGCCGCGCACGTCGGCTACGGCACGCGCGTACACATGGAAGCGCTTCGCACGCACGGCGCATGTCCGATTCATCGCAAAAGCTTTCGCGGCGTATTGCCCGCCGAATAAAAAGCGGCAATCAAGCAAACCAACATCGCCGAGGCTCGTTTTGCACATTGCGATTGACGCACATTCAGTCGGCGCGCAGCTTGCCGGTAACGAAAGCTACGTCACCAATCTGATCGAAGCGCTCGCCGAAATCGACACCGTCAATCGCTACACGCTCTATGTCACAAAGCACGCGGCAATCGAGCGTTTCAAAAATCGCTGGCCGCATGTCGATGTTCGCCTGACGCTGCCACACACTCCGCTTATACGAATTCCCTTAACGCTGACGCGCGAGCTACGCCGCCGTCCCGTCGATTTGCTGCATGTGCAATACACCGCGCCTTTGTGGACGCCGTGTCCCGTCGTCGCAACGATTCACGATCTTTCGTTCGAGCATCTGCCGCAAACCTTCACGCGCCGCAGCCGCGCGCAATTGCGCTTTACTGTGCGGCGAACGGCGCGCACCGCTTCGCACCTTATCGCGTCTTCGGAATACTCTTGCCGCGACATCATCGAAACATACGACGTAAAAGAATCGCGCGTGAGTGTCGCGCCGCTCGCCGCGCCAAATCATTTCGCTCCCGTCACAAACAAAGAAGAATTGAGCAGAGTACATGCAGCATACCGGATCGAAGGTGATTACATTCTCGCCGTCGGTTCCGTCCAGCCGCGCAAAAATCTGCCGCGTTTAATAGCCGCTTACGCGAACTTGCGCCGCGCACGCGCACACGTTAAGCTTCCCGCGCTTGTGTTGGTCGGCAAGCTCGGTTGGCTTTACGAAGAAACCTTACGCGCCATTGAAGAACACAAAGTGAGCGATGTTGTGCTCTGGACGGGCTACGTGCCTGAGACTGATCTGCCCGCGCTTTACACGGGAGCTACGTGTTTCGTTTACCCGTCTTATTTTGAAGGCTTCGGTTTACCGCCGCTCGAAGCGATGCAATGCGGCGCGCCTGTCATCGTAGGCAATCGAACGAGCTTGCCGGAAGTTGTCGGCGATGCCGGATTGCTTGTCGATCCATTCGACGTCGAAGCGATTGCCGACGCACTTGCGCGCGCCATTGATGATGCAAGCTTGCGCGCGGAAATGCGCCGGAAGGGTTTAGCGCAGGCAAAGAAATTCAGTTGGAGCAGAACCGCGCAGCTTACGCTGGATAGTTATGAACGCGCCGTTTATCATGCGAACGATGCGTAATCTCCTTATTATAGCGCGTGAACGATGCGCATTCGATTATCGCGCATACTGCTGAACAGGCCGCTGATAATTCCCGACGAAGATTTTTTGAAACGAATGCAATCCGAGTACTGACCGTAGCACGAATTTCTTATTGATGCGTATTGCAATTTTAGGGACAAGGGGCATTCCGGCCAGCTACGGCGGCTTTGAAACTTTTGCCGAGCAGCTTGCTACACGTCTCGCCGCGCGCGGCCATAACGTAACGGTTTATTGCCGTTCGCATTACGTTTCACCGCGCCAGCTCGAATTTCACGGCGTCCGGCTTAAAGTTCTACCGACAATTCGCCACAAATATTTCGACACCGTCGTTCACACTTTTCTCTCGGCGCTTCACGCGACAACCGCGCGCTACGACGCCGCTTTAATCTGCAACGCGGCCAACGCTCCATGCGCCGCGATCTTGAGATTCACGGGAACGCCCGTCGCGCTCAACGTCGATGGCCTCGAACACAAACGCAAAAAATGGAATTGGCTTGGTCGCAACTATTATTTGCTCGCTGAAAAACTTGCGACACTGCTGCCGACGGAAACCGTGACGGACGCGCGCGTTATTCAGGACTATTACCTCGTGCGCTATAACCACGCTTCGACAATGATCGCTTACGGCGCGGAAGTCGAACGCCAGCCGGATCGCGCCGCCGTCAGACAATGGCGCGTCGAGCCGGGTCGCTATGTTCTTTACGTCTCCAGACTGGAGCCGGAAAACAACGCGCATCTCGTCATCGAAGCCTTCAAAAAAGTTCGCACCTCACACAAGCTTTTGATCGTCGGCGACGCGCCCTACGCGCACGAATACATCAAGGAACTTCGCGCGCGCGCACGCCGCGACAAGCGAATCATCTTCACGGGCTTCGTCTTCGGCAAGGACTACCGCGCGCTGCAACAAAACGCTTACTGCTATGTACATGCTACGGAAGTCGGCGGCACGCACCCTGCGCTATTGGAGGCGATGGGCTACGGCAACTGCGTGCTCACGCTCGCCACGCCCGAAAATCTGGAGGCCGTCGGCGAAGCCGGAATTCCTTACGCTGACGAAGACGAATTAGCCGCCCAACTGCAACGCGTTCTACGCGACGGGTCGCTCGTCAGTGCCTATCGCCAACGCGCGCAGTCACGGGTGCGCGAACGCTACGATTGGGAGCACGTCGTTGATTGCTACGAAAATCTGTTTGCGAAAATGATTGGCGAGCCGATGATGCACGGCGACAATGATCGGACGTTTGCGGATACGGCAACGGCAGTCACGCAGGATGCGACAGAGGTTAGAAGGTAAAGCTTGTCTAACCAAAGCGTGAATCATTGATTAGGTGTTCAGTCCCAGAGTGTGATGGGCAGAATCTTTTGCCATTGGTCATCTTAACTTCCATTATGTAGAACAGTTTAGCTTGTCTACATCAACACAATCTAATGTGGCGGCCTATCGTTCCTTATTTCACTTTCAAGTCTTTTAAGCTGGCGGGTTTGTTGAAAAGCTCGTCGCCGATAATTGCATTGAAGTCCAGCGACTTGTAATTAATGCGGCTCGTTTGCGCGCCCGCGCGGTAGTGGTCGATGATGAACGGCGCGAGGATACCATTGGTTGCAACGAACTGCGCGAAGCGGTCTTCTTCTGTGGCTTCCTTGCCTTCGGAATCCTTGCGCGTGTAGATAACTTTAGCTGGCAATCCGTCGCGCGCGCCGAACTCGAATTCGACGGCGAGGCCGTCCGCATAAGTGAGCCGCACTACTTCGTTGCGCCTAGCGAGTCCGGCTTCACGCCGCCCTATGTAAGCCAGCGTCGCGCCGCCTTCCTTGCGCCATAATCCGCGCAGCAGGCTATCTATGTTGGTGCGCATAGCAAAGCGAAAATCTTCCGCTTGTTCCGGCGTCATATCCTTAATACTGCGTTTCGCGCCGTCGAATATCCAGCCTTTCGCACCGACGTTTGTTTGAATGACGCGCCCGTCGCTGCTGCGAAACTCCGTGCGCTCACGATCCGGGAAAACGATGTAATCGACGAACGAGCTTGGGAGGCCGGACACTCCGTCCCTGAAGGGCGTGAAAAGTCCGCGCCCGATTTCCGAGCGAACATTCATATAACTATTGCCGCCGAGCGCTTCGATGGCGCGCCGCAAAATCTGTTCGGCCTTCGCATCAATAACGGGCTTTGTTTCGGGACTCGCAGCAGCTATCTTTTTTTGTGATAGTGGCGTGGCGGCGGGAGACGGCGATGGTGAGGGCGACCCGGCTGCTTCCGGCGTCGGTGTTGAACTTGCCGCCGTTCCTCTGCGGCTCTGCGCCGAAATCTTCGTTGAAGCAATCGCCGCAAACGTGATGCTGACGATCATCGTCGCGGCAATCATTGCGCGTGATATGTGGTTGAAGCGTGGCATAAATCTTCGATCCATTTCGTTCCCGGCCTGAGTAATTTTCCGAACGTCCAATTGAATAAACAAAGCATAAACACAGTGAAAGGGCTTCAATGAGTTGCCTTCACTGAAACCCTTTCGCGTGTGAACTGCCTCTTGAGAAGGAAAGCGTTTTAGTTGACGCTCACCGCTGTTTCTTCCGGCCTGATGGTAACCTCGCCGTCTTCTACGTCCACGACAAAGCGCGTCGCCGATTTCCACATGGTCGTGATCGGCAATTTTACTTTTTCATCGATGTGGCGTTTCAGGAAACGCGCGCCGTATTTCGAGCTGAAGCCTTTTTCGGTGAGCAGATTAATTGCGCTCTCCGTCACTTCGACTTCCTTGCCTTGACGCTCCATTTGCCGCTGCAACTTGCCCAAATAAATCTGCGCGATTGAGCGAACTTCGTCCATCGTCAAAGGCGAAAAGATAACGATCTCGTCGATGCGGTTGCGGAACTCCGGCGAAAACCTTGTTTCGGCGGCCTTCAACACGTCGGCTTTAATAGAGCGCATGTCGCCCGTCGTTTTTTGCCCGAAGCCGAGCGGTTTTTCGTACTTCTTGAAACTCTCCGAACCCAAGTTCGAGGTCATAATCACGATAGCGTCGGAGAGATAAACTTTCTTGCCGCGCCCGTCCGTCAGCCAGCCTTCATCGAAGGCTTGGAGAAAAATGTTCATCAAGTAGGGCGAAGCTTTTTCAACTTCGTCGAGCAGCAGAACCGTGTACGGATTCTCGCGCAGTTGTTCGGTCAGGATGCCGCCGCGCTCGCTGCCTACGATGCCGCGCGGCATTCCGATCAGCTTCTCGATGCCGATTGTGCCTTCGCCGTATTCGGACATATCTATGCGAACCATTTTTTCTTCATCGCCGAACATGAATTCGGCAACGGCCTTCGCAAGTTCGGTTTTACCGACACCCGTCGGCCCTAAAAACAGCAGCACGCCGTCGGGCTTGTAATGCGATTCCTTGAGCGGCCCTTTGTTGAGACGCAGACGCTGCGCGACGGCTTTAACCGCTTCCTTTTGTCCGATGACGCGTTTGCCGAGAGCGATTTCCATGTCACTAAAACGATCATTCGTGTCGCGGAAAATCATGTCGCGCGGAATTCTGGATTCCTGCGAAATTACGTCGATGACGTGTTCGGGCTTGACGATCATCGTTTGCGGTTCGTTGATTTCAACTTTGACCGCCGCCGTGTCGAGCCAGCCGATGGCTTTGTCCGGCAGATGCAGATTGCGTATGTATTTCGGAGCCATTTCGAGCGCTGTGTTGATCGCGTCATCCGAGATCGTCACGGAGTAATTCTTTTCTAAGCGTGGACGCAGCCCGAAGAGAATTTCTCTTGTTTGTAGAATCGAAGGCTCTTCGACTTTGACCATGCGAAAGCGTCGCGCTAAGGCTTCATCTTCCGCGATGTATTCTTTGTATTCCGTAATTGTCGTCGCGCCGATGATGCGCAGTTCGCCGCGCGCGAGCGACGATTTGAACATGTTTGCCGCGTCGGATGACGTGCCGAGCGCCGCGCCCGCGCCCATAATCGTGTGCGCTTCGTCGATGAAGAGAATCATGTTTTCCTTCTCCTTCACTTCATCGATGATGCCTTTGATGCGTTCCTCGAACATGCCGCGAAGCATTGTACCCGCAACGAGCCCGCCCATTTGAAGCTGCACGATGTGTGCGCCTCTAAGACGCGCCGGAACTTTTTCCGGTTCGAGTTCGATCAAGCGCGCGAGACCTTCGACGACGGCGGTTTTGCCGACGCCCGGCTCGCCGACGAGCATCGGCGAATTAGCGCGCTCGCGGTGGCACAAAATTTCCACCATCTGCTGAATCTCTTGCTCGCGCCCGATGGTCGGCGGCAGTTTGTCCATGCGCGCGAGGCGATTCATGGAGACGCCGAAGTGCTTGAGGTACTGCGGCAAATCGAATTTCTTTTTGTACTGCTCTTCTTCCATTTCGCGCTTGCGAACGCGGACGCGCACGTTCTCGACGACGGCTTCGGGACTCGCGCCGAGGTTCTTCATAAACTCTACGAACAATCCGCTTTCATCCTGCGAGAGCGCCGTCAGAATATCCGTCGCTTCGATGGTCTTTCTGCCTTGCGCGCGCGCTCGATCCATCGCGCGCTTGAAGAGATCGGTTGTGTCGGGAGCAATTTTGAAACCCTTGCCGACGTGCTGGCGGCTCGCTTCCAAACGTGTATCGAGCAAGGTTTGGAATGAGCGCGGGTCAATCGAGAGATCGCGCATCGTTTGATTGAAGAGGTCTGCTTCTTCGCTGGCGAGCGCGTTGATGATGTGTTCGATGGAGACGTAGTTTTGATCGCGGCGGCGTGATTCCTTCAGCGCGTTCTCAAAAATACGTTGGCCGCTGTCGGCAAGCTTGTCTTTGTATGGGCCTAGATCAATCATTTGTTTTATTTCTCAACTTCGTGGTGGAAAACGTGTACCCGCGCACGATCAAAACCAAATGTTGTGACGAATGTACGGCAACGAAGTTTCGCCTTCGCCGATGCGCTTTCCGTGACTCTTTATAAAGCTCAACTTCTTACCCGTTCTTTGGATGCGTCGGACATGAGCGCCGTTGCGTATCCCGCAAGTTCGATGATACCACATTCCCGCGCGCCCGATTTTTCATTCGACAAGAGGAACGGAAAGCGTTCGCCTCGCCGTTCTTCTATTGATTAAACGGCGAAACGAACGCTTTTTTCATGCTTTCGGGTAATTGCTAAACTTCGCGTTTAGTAATCGTCGTAATCTCCGCCGCCGCCCATGCCGCCGCCCGCTGGCGCAGCTCTCTTCGGCTCCGGCGCATCAATCACGGCAGCATCTGTCGTCAGCATCAATGCGGCAATCGACGCAGCGTTTTGCAGCGCCGTGCGGACAACCTTCGTCGGATCGATGATGCCTGCCGCAACCAAATCTTCGTACACGCCGGTTGCCGCGTTAAAGCCTTTCGCGCCCTTTGAATCTTCTACCTTACCGACAACAACCGCGCCGTCAATCCCAGCGTTTTCGGCGATGCGGCGCAATGGTTCTTCGAGCGCGCGGCGAACGATGCGGACGCCCGTCTGCTCGTCATGGTCTTCCAATTCGAGCTTGTCGAGCGCCTCGCCCGCGCGGAGAAGCGCCACGCCGCCGCCCGGCACGATGCCTCCCTGCGCCGCCGCCTTGGTCGCGTTCAAAGCATCTTCGACGCGCATCTTGATTTCCTTAACGGCTGTTTCCGTCGCCGCACCGACTTTAATAACGGCGACGCCGCCCGTGAATTTCGCAAGGCGTTCCTGCAATTTTTCGCGGTCATAATCCGAAGTCGTGTCTTCTATCTGGCGGCGAATCGTGCCGACGCGACCTTGAATCGCGCTTGCTTCGCCCGCGCCTTCGATAATCGTCGTGTTGTCTTTATCGACGATGACGCGCTTGGCGGAACCCAAATCGGCGGTCTGCACGCTTTCGAGTTTGATTCCCAAATCTTCTGTAATCAAACGCCCGCCGGTCAACGCCGCGAGGTCTTCTAAAATCGCTTTGCGGCGATCACCGAAGGCAGGCGCTTTGACCGCGCAAACTTTGATTGTGCCGCGCAGTTTGTTGACGACCAGCGTGGCGAGCGCATCGCCTTCGAGGTCTTCCGCGATAATCAGAAGCGCGCGTCCCTGTCCAGCAGCTTGCTCTAAGACGGGCAGCAAATCGCGCATCGCCGAAATTTTCTTTTCGTGCAAAAGAATCAAAGGATTATCGAGCACGGCTTCGACGCGATCCGGGTTCGTCACAAAATACGGCGATAGATAGCCGCGATCAAACTGCATTCCTTCGACGACTTCGAGTTCCGTTTGCATCGTGTTCGATTCTTCGACCGTCACGACGCCGTCCTGCCCGACCTGCTCCATCGCTTCGGAAATCAATTGTCCGATCTGGCGATCATTGTTCGCCGAGACGCTTGCGACGTTGGCGAGTTCCTCTTTGCTTTTGACCTTCTTCGACATACGCTCAAGCTCTGCGACTACCGCAATCGTCGCCTTTTGAATGCCGCGCTGCAAAGCCATCGGGTTCGCGCCCGCCGTGACGTTCTTGACGCCTTCGCGGAAAATCGCCTGCGCCAAGACAGTCGCCGTCGTCGTGCCGTCGCCCGCCGTGTCGTTCGTCTTTGTCGCCACTTCGCGCACCATCTGCGCGCCCATGTTTTCGTAACTGTCCGGCAAATCGATTTCCTTCGCCACCGTCACGCCGTCCTTCGTAATCACAGGCGAGCCGTAGCTTTTGCCGATGATGACATTACGCCCTTTGGGGCCGAGCGTGACGCGCACCGCATTGCCGAGCACATTAACGCCGCGCAGCATCGCACTGCGCGCCTCTTCCCTGAACTTCAAATCTTTTGCTGCCACTTTATATTCTCTCCTAATCCAATTTTAGAATTTTCGATTGCCGATTTTCGATTGCATTCGGACTGTAAATTAATAGCTCAAACATTAAACGGCTATTGCCTTCAATCGCAAATCACAAATCTAAAACCGCGAATGATTTTTACTCTGCCGCCTTTGCTGCGCCGCGCGAACGTCCGACCTGCACGCGCGCAGGGCGAAGCATTCTATCGCCGACTTTATAGCCGCGACCATACTCCGCCGTTACCATGCCGTCCTGTTCAGCAGGCACTTCGATTGTGTCCACCGCTTCATGCAATTCAGGATCGAACTTTGCCCCGACGCTCGTCACGGGTTCGACGCCCGCTGAAAGAAGCGCAGCTTGAAAACCGTTGGCTGTGCCGCGCACGCCTTCAAGCAACACATCGAACGAGCCGCCTTTTTCCGCCGCCGCAATCGCGCGCTGTAAATTATCCGCGACAGGCAAAAGCGCCGCGATGAAACCCACTTTCTCATTGCGCGCGCGTTCATCCGCCGCGCGATTCAAACGCTGTCTTGTTTCATCCGTCTCACGCTGCAACCCTGCGCGCAATTGCTCGAAACGCGCCTGCACTTCGACGAGCTTTCGCTCCGCCGCCTGCGCTCGCTCCTCAAGCTGCACGACGTAAGCGGGCTTCGCCGTGGACGCTTCCGCGCCCGCGCGGTTTTCCGTGTTGCTTTGTTCTTCTTCGCCGCCGGACTCCACATCAATGTCAATGCGGCGGCGATCCGTCACGCGAAATTCATTTCCGGCGGCAGCGCCAGATGATTCCGTGCTTGACGAGTTTACTGCTTCACCCGCCGCTCTCTTTTCCTTCATACGATCCCCTTTTTTCTTCTTACGAAAAGATACCATTACCCTTCCGCCTTCCTGCTTCGGTTCATGCTGCTGCCACCACTGCTTCATTCGAGAAGCGCATTTCATCGCCTTCGGCTGAGACGCGCAAGGTTTGGCCGGGCGTGATTTCGCCGCGCAACAGTTTCACCGCGAGCGGATTTTGAATCAGCGTTTGAATCGCACGCTTCAGCGGACGCGCGCCGTATGCCGGATCGTAGCCTTCGCGCGCGAGAAGTTGCTTCGCCGATTCGTCGAGTTGAAGCGTAATACCGCGCTCGTCGAGCATGTGGCGCAAGCGTTCGAGTTGCACGTCGATGATGCGCGTGATTTCTTCGCGCGATAATTGATGAAAGATCACGATGTCGTCGATGCGGTTCAGAAACTCCGGCTTGAACTGCAATCGTAACTCCTGCGCGACTGCTTCACGCATCTGCTTCTCATCACCTTCCGCCGCTTGAATTTCGCGCGAGCCTAGATTCGAGGTCATAATCAAGACTGTGTTTTTGAAATCAACCGTGCGTCCTTTTGAATCCGTCAAACGCCCGTCGTCCAAAATTTGCAGCAGCACATTAAAGACATCCGAATGCGCCTTTTCAATTTCATCAAAGAGCACAACCGCATACGGACGCCGCCGGACGGCTTCCGTAAGTTGCCCGCCTTCGTCGTGTCCGATGTAGCCGGGCGGCGCGCCGATCATGCGCGAGACGGCGTGCTTCTCCATGTACTCGCTCATGTCCAGACGCACCATCGCGCGTTCGTCGTCAAAGAGAAATTCCGCGAGCGCCCGCGCCGTTTCGGTTTTACCGACGCCCGTCGGCCCTAAGAAAATAAATGAACCAACTGGGCGATTCGGGTCTTGGAGTCCGGCGCGGGCGCGGCGCACGGCGTTTGAAACGGCGGTTAAAGCTTCGTCTTGTCCAATGACGCGATTGCGTAGGCGTTCTTCCATCGAAACGAGTTTCTGCATTTCGCCTTCGAGCATTTTCGAGACAGGCACGCCCGTCCACTTGGCGACGACTTCCGCCACGTCTTCTTCGTCAACTTCTTCTTTGAGCGTGACGCCTTCGCGCTGAATCTCCGCGAGCTTCGCTTGCTCTGCTTGGAGCTTCGTTTCGAGTTCGGGAATCTTGCCATACTGCAATTCGGAAGCGCGCCCTAAATCGCCCGCGTTGCGCGCTTGTTCGAGCTGCAATCTTAATTGCTCAAGCTCCGCTTTGTCCGTGCGCATCAACTCGATTTCTTCCTTCTCGGATTGCCACTTGGCTTTCATGCCGGAAGATTGTTCTTTGAGGTCTGCGATGCGCTGTTCAATGTCGTGAAGACGCGCTTTCGAGCGTTCGTCTTCTTCGCGCTGTAGTGCCTGACGCTCGATTTCAAGCCCCATAATCTCGCGCTCGATCTGGTCGATTTCGAGCGGAAGACTATCAATCTCGATACGCAGCCTAGACGCCGCTTCGTCGATCAAGTCAATCGCTTTGTCGGGCAAAAAACGGTCTGTGATGTAACGGTTCGAGAGCGTCGCGGCGGCGACAATCGCAGAGTCTTTGATACGCACGCCGTGATGCACTTCGTAGCGCTCTTTCAGTCCGCGCAAAATCGCAATCGTATCTTCGACGTTCGGCTCGCCGACGTAAACTTGCTGGAAACGGCGTTCGAGCGCGGCATCTTTTTCAATATACTTTTTGTATTCGTTGAGAGTAGTTGCACCGACGCAGCGCAGTTCGCCGCGCGCGAGAGCGGGCTTCAACATATTCGACGCATCGATTGCGCCTTCGGCAGCGCCCGCGCCGACGAGCGTGTGAAGTTCGTCTATAAAAAGGACGATTGCACCGTGCGCGCTTTCAATTTCCTTCAAGACCGCTTTCAAACGATCTTCAAATTCGCCGCGATATTTTGCGCCCGCGACCATCGAGCTAAGGTCTAGGGAAACGAGTCGCTTGTTGCGCAAGGTTTCAGGCACGTCGCCGGAAACGATGCGTTGCGCGAGGCCTTCGACGATGGCGGTTTTACCGACTCCGGGTTCGCCAATCAAGACCGGATTGTTTTTCGTGCGGCGCGACAGCACTTGAATCGTGCGGCGGATTTCGTCGTCGCGCCCAATCACGGGATCGAGCTTGCCTTGACGCGCAAGGTCGGTTAAGTCTTTAGCATATTTGGATAGTGCTTCGTAGTTGGCTTCCGCGTTTTGATCCGTGATGCGCGAGCCGCCGCGCATTCCTTCGATTATCTTCAAAAGATCGTCGCGGTTGACGCCGTGTTGACGAAGGAGTTTGCCCGCGCCCTCTTTTTCGTCTGCAAGCGCGAGCAGTAGATGCTCCGTCGAGATGTACTCGTCCTGCATCGTCTCCGCCTGTTTTTGCGAGGCTGTAAAAATCTGGCTGAGACGCGAGCTGAAATACTGCTGACTCGAACCTTGAATTTTTGGAAAACGCCCGATGGCGGCGTTTGTGTCGCTCAGCACAACTTGAACATTCGCGCCGAGTTTGCCGAGCATCGGACGAATCACGCCTTCGGGCTGTTCGAGCATTGCGAACAACAAATGCTCTGGCTCGACCTGTTGATTCTGGTTGCGCTCTGCCGCTTCGATGGCCGACTGAATGGCCTCTTGCCCGCGCAAAGTGTATTTGTCTAAACGCATAACAGTAAATGATAAATGAAGAACGATGAACGCGGAAGCCGTTAAAGAATTGTTCCGCGCTCATCGTTCGACGGTGTTTCAGAATGGACGGCCTGCCGCCTTCTGCGCTTTGTCGTGAGTCGCAGCGTTTGTTGCGTGGGCAGCGTTCTCCGTCTTCGCTTGGATAGTGCGCGGAGCGGAATCTTCCGTGCCTGTGCTCTTGATTTCAATGCGGCGCGCTTTTACTTCTTCGCGCTTCGGCAAGGTGACGCGCAGGACACCGTTTTTGTATTCGGCATTGGCGCTTTCGCCCGTCACCGTTTGCGGCAAAGTAAAGGAGCGCGTGAAGGAACCGTAAGAGCGTTCAACGCGGTGATAATTGTCGCCTTCGTCTTTTTTCTCGAAACGCCGTTCGCCGCGCAGTGTGAGCACATTGTTTTCAATCGAGAGATCGAAGTCTTCGCGCTTCATGCCCGGCAATTCTGCTTCGACCACTATTTGGTCTTTGTTTTCGTAGATGTCAATTGACGGATTCCAAGCGCCGCGCGCGATGCCTTCGTCGCCGAAAACGCGCGAAATGTTCGTGGAAAACAGGCGATTGACTTCGTCCTGTAGGTTGCGTAAATCGTGGAACGGATCGTAACGAACGATACTCATGGCTTACTTTCTCCTTAATTTCAAAGAGTTAGCATAAATTTCAAAGAGTTAGCATAATTTTCGCTCACGAATCAGCAGTTGCCAACAAATTCAATCTATGAGCGTGAAAGGATAATAAACCTTGAGTGTCCTATTGTCAAGTCCTGCTGTGGGATTTTTTATGGCTCCTTAAAGTTAATATTTGCAAAGCTTACGCAGCTTGCTGGATTCGTCTCGGCTACCTCGAACCGAAAACCGTCGCGCCGATTAAAAGCAGCGAGAGTGCGGAAACGATGATTGTTGTCAGCCATGCCGCAGCATTGTAAATTTTGCCGTTGACATACTTGCCCATTAACTCGCGGTCATTAATGAGCCACAAAACCGCGATCAGAATAATTGGTAGCAGCAGCCCGTTAATGACTTGTGTGACGAGCAGCACGCGGATAAGCGGCAGCCCCGGAATCATCGCCACGAGCGCGCCTGTTGCGACCAGAAAAGTAAAGATGCCTAGGAAGATCGGTGCTTCGCGGAAGTTGTGCGAAACGCCTTTTTCATATCCGAGCGCCTCGCTGACTGAATAAGCCGTTGCCAACGGCAGCACGCCCGCCGCCAGCATCGACGCACCGAAAAGTCCTACCGCGAAAAGAACTCCTGCGTAGCGTCCGGCGAGAGGTTCCAGCGCGCGCGCGGCATCGGCTGCGTCCGTGATATGACCGCCGTGTGCGTTCAAGGTTGCCGCCGTCGAGATCATAATAAAGAAGACAATGGTGATGGCGAAAAGCGTGCCTAGCCACACATCCGCGCGCGTCAAAGCGTAATCTTCCGCCGTCACGCCTTTTTCAACAACTGAAGATTGCACGAAGACTTGCATGTAGGGCGAGATAGTCGTGCCGATGATTGCGACGAACGTAAACAAATAACCGCTGTCGAAACTGAAACTCGGCTGCACCATCTGGCGCGCGACTGTCGTCCACGAAGGATGCGCGAGAAAAGCGGAAACGATGTAGCCCAAAAAGACGAGCGACATCAGCAGAAAAACACGCTCGACACGCTTGTACGAACTTTTGACGACGAGCCACCAGATACACGCGGCGGCAATTGGCACGGAGACATAGCGGGGTATGCCGAAGAGTTCCGTCGCCGCCGCGATGCCGACGAATTCCGAAACGGTGACGCCGCCGTTAGCGATGAGCAGCGCGAGCATCACAAGCGCCGTCCAGCGCACGCCGAAGCGCTCGCGTATCAAATCGGCGAGACCTTTGCCTGTGACTGCGCCCATGCGCGCGCACATTTCTTGCACTAACCCGAGGCTGATTGTGATTGGAATTAAAACCCAGAGCAGACGATAGCCGTAATCCGCGCCGACGGAAGCATAAGTCGCAATGCCGCCCGCATCATTGCCCGCGTTGGCGGCAATCATGCCCGGCCCTAAGATTGCGAGGTATGCGAAGAGTCCCTTGCGCCGCGCCAGCGTCCGCCGCACACCACGCGTGCCGCGCCGCCACCAACGACGTCCGGCAACTCGCACAGCAATGCGGGATTCGGCCATGGGGAAAAGCTCCGATCATAAAAAGAGAGTAGTCAGGAGTCAGGAGTCAGGAGACAGAATAAGAAGTAGGATAAGAGCAAGCAGGATGCAACCAGCCTGAATCAGGTTGGTATAAACATTCCATCAACTCTTTTTCATTCTGACTCCTGTCTTCTGACTTCTGTTTTATCCAAACACTCGCGGCAGGCGTTGTTGCCAGCCTTTGGGCAGCAGCAAATCCATTGCGTCGTCAACGGTGACGATGCCGAGAATATCATTTGTTTCGTCAACGACGGGCAGCGCGAGCAAATTGTATTCAGCGATTTTGTGCGCCACGTCGCGCGCCGCGTCATCCGGGTGCGCCGTCTGGAATTCTTCGCGCATCACTGCTTCGAGCGGCACAGACGGGTCTGCGAGAATTAAACTGCGCAGTGCGATGATGCCTGCGAGTTTCCAAGAATGTTCTTCTTCGACGACGTACAGGTAATAAATCATGTTCGGTGTTTCGGCCATTTCCCTGAGCCGTGCGAGCGCTCCGCCGACGGTCAATTGTCTGGGCAAGGTAACGAACTCCGTCGTCATCAAGCCGCCCGCCGTGTCGTCTTCGTAAGGCAAAAGCTCCGCGACATCCGCTTGCTCTTCGCCTTCCATGCGGTTGAGCAAGTCTTCGGCTTTTTCTTCAGACAGATCGCCCAACACGTCCGCCGCTTCGTCCGGCGACATCCATTCGAGAATGTCTGCGGCGCGTTCTTCGTCCATATCGCCGATGATGCGCGCCTGCGCCGACGCGTCCATTTCTTCGAGCGTCTCGGCGGCTGTCTCGTCATCCAACGATTCGACGATGTCCGAGCCGTGATGATATGAAAGAGCTTCCGCGAGACGCGCGATTTCGACGGGATGAAGGCGCGCGAGTTTATCGCTCGAAGATTTCAACTGCACGCCGCCCGCATCCGTCGCCAGGTATCCGACGTCAGCCCAGTCAATTACTTCGACTGTGCGTTTCGAGCCGACGAAGCCCGCTGGCATCAGCCTGCGCCACAGACCTTGCAAACTTACATCCGCGCCCGTCACGCGCCATTCGCCCGCCGCCGCAATCAACTGCACATCGTTGACGCGCACGACGCGTTTGCCGTCCACATCGATTAATTGTTTGTCGAGCACATCGCGCGCAAGCAGCACTTCGCTTTCGCGCCGCACGAACGGGCGCAAGTCCAGTATGTCCGCGTTGAGGCGCACGCCTTGATCGCCGAATTCAGAGATGCGCCAGCGCGGTAGAAAAAAATCGCGGCGGCGATAACGCGCGACAAAGCCCGTCACGGGCGGATGGTCTTCCGCGCCGAGACGCACGATCACGTCCTTGATCGTCGCCACACGCTCCGCTTCTAGATCGCGTATGGGACGGCCCAACACTTGCGATAAATACAACATGTCTGGAGTTCGCGCTTCACGCGTCGGCAGATAATAGCATGAGGCACGCGCGGCAGGGTAAGCGTGTTGTGGCGGGACTATTTTGTAGGGGCAGGGCTTGTCCCTGCCCGTGCTTTTTGTGTGAGTAGCAAGGGCAGCGATAAGACGCCTGCCCTTACAATTTATTTGCGTGCGCTATGTTGCACAGACAAATTTCTTGCGCGTTCGACGAGATGCACGAACTCTGTGCGGTAGCCTTGCAAATCCGCGCCGGTGGAAGTCTTCGCAAGCTGCAAAACTTGATTGTAGCTCGTGTCGCCTTTGTATTTGGAATCCTTTAGAAGCATTCCGAAGGCGGCGACGGCAGAAGAGAACTTGAGATTGTCGGATGCCTTGCCGAATTGTTCGCCGCCGTCAACAACGCCGATGTTGAGCAGTTTGCTCGCGTTCGCCTGCGGTTCTTTATAGCGAAGTTTGACGGTCAATAATTCTTTGCTGTTCGTCATTGCGGAAGAACTTTGCGCGGGCTTTTGATACTTCAATTCGTCAACGCCGGAGTTCCGGTACTTTTGACCGTAAGGCACGACTTCGTAGAGAGCCGTGACGGTGTGGCCTGCGCCGATGTCGCCCGCGTCCTTTTTGTCGTCGTTGAAATCACGATCCGCGAGCAGGCGGTTTTCGTAGCCGATAAGACGATAGGCGGCAGCCAATTGCGGGTTAAATTCAACCTGAATTTTCACGTCCTTCGCAATCGTGTAGAGCGTGCCGCCGATCTCCTGCCCGAACACTTTGCGCGCTTCATTGAGCGTATCGACGTAAGCGTAATTGCCGTTGCCTTTGTCTGCGAGCTTTTCCATCGTCGAATCTTTGACGTTGCCCGTGCCGAAGCCTAAGACGCTCAAAAAGACGCCGCTTTTGCGTTTCTCTTCGATGAGGCGAGAGAGGTCGTCTTCGCTTGTCACGCCGACGTTGAAATCGCCGTCGGTGGCGAGTATGACGCGATTGATGCCGCCCTTTATGAAATTAGTTTGCGCGATTTTATAGGCGAGTTGGATGCCTTCGCCGCCGTTGGTCGAGCCGCCCGCTTCGAGCCTTGCGAGCGCGCCGATGATTTCGCCTTTGTGGTCGCCGGGAGTCGAAGGCAAAACGAGTCCGCTCTGGCCTGCGTAGACGACGATGGCGACGTGGTCGCGTGCCGTCAGTTGTTCGGCAAGCATGGCGAGCGAGGATTTGATGAGCGGCAATTTGTCCGGCTCCATCATCGACCCCGAAACATCAATCAAGAAAACCAAATTGCCGGGCGGCAGATTTTCCTGCGCGATGCGTTTGCCTTGCAAGCCGATATGGACGAGCCTGTGCGAAGCGTCCCATGGGCAACTCGAAACTTCTGTGGTGACGGAGAAGGGCGCTGTGCCGACGGGCTGCAGGTAATCGTAAGAAAAATAGTTGATGAATTCCTCGATGCGCACGGCATCCTTCGGCGGCAACTGGTTTTCATTGAGGAAGCGGCGCGTGTTGCTGTAAGAAGCCGTGTCCACATCGACGGCGAAGGTCGAAAGCGGCGCGCGCGCGACGGCGAGAAACGGATTTTCTTCGAGGTGGCTGTAAGATTCTGCGTCCGCGCGCGAGTATTCATTCTCTTGCGCGTTCTGTTTGCGCACGCTCAAATTCCCGCTCATGTTAGCGTTCATCATCGCGGTTGTGCTGGTCGTCGTCGCGGTTGTCATCGTTGAAGTGTTGGGTTGCGGCGCGGCGATGTCAGCCTTCTCCGACTGCGCTTGCCTTTGTCTGCGATTTTCGACGCAAGAGGAAAAAAGCAGCGCGGCGAAGAGGCAGGACAGAAACAAAAAATGTCGCGTGAAAATTTTATGCGCGCCGGAAAGCGCCTTGCCGGATTGTCGTAAAGTCGTGGCGATTGGTTGATGGTGTCGCATGGTGTGTCTCCTACAATTAAGCTTGCGGCTGAAGTGATTCATCGAACATTGATTGAACGATTGAATGCGCCGTGTCTTGCAGCAAGCGACGACAGATTTTTCAATGCGCGGGCAAGCACACGAAAGAACTTGTGCTTAAGGCCTCGACGACGTTGCCGCAGCCGGTTTGTTTTGAACAAGCACTGGCGCAGCATCGGCAATATCGAAGTCGAAATTTGTTTGATCTGCGGGCGTAAGATTTGCAGCGGTTGTCGAAACGAAAGTGCGCGCGTAGTAATTGTTCGCGGGCGCATCTTCATTCGCGCACGGAAGGCACGCGACGGCGACGGTCAATGTCCTCGTATCTCCAAGCGCAAAAGGATCGCTAACCTCGACGGGCGCGCTCGTCCAAACTTTTCGCGTGGCAACATCCGGCGCGAAGAAAATGGTTTGAATCCAGATTTTGCCGGGCGCAGTCTCGCCTGCTCGCCGTTTGAGCGCGAGCGTCACATAAGCTTTGCCGCGTACAAAGTCGAGCGAGACAAGCTGCGTTTTATAGTCAACGAAATTCGAGCCTTGATCAGAGACGAAAGAAAGTTTCGGCGGCGTGAGCGCGGGATCGGCGACGGGCGGCACATTAACATCGCTTATCAAAGGCCGCGCGAAAAGAGTCACGATGGCGAGCGCCAGCGTGAACGTCACGAGAAATGTCGCAAGCCTCACGGATAATTTTACTTTGCCCATCGTCGTCGCTCCTTTTAACTTCACAGTCGTTTTGAAGTGATCGTAATTTCATTCGCTAATACATACGCACAGTTCTGCCTGCGTTCGGCTCGAAACTTCCGATGTGCGTTCTGCTATTGAACGAACGCCGTTCGCAAACCTTGCGCGACTTTTATTAAGTGGGCGGATAAATTTGCTGCGGATAGCAGGCTTGGTTCTCGGAGTGATGATTTAGCGAGAAACAAGATGTACGTGGAGCTATTTCGGTGCGTGGCGCGCGGCTTGTAAAAGTTCTATGGCGCGCTCTACTGCGGGGTCGCGGTGCGTGCGCAAGTCTTGTCGGGTGAGTGTGATTTCTTCGTCGGGAACAACGCCCGTGCCTTCGAGTCGCGCGCCGTTTGGTGTGCGGTAATCCATTTCGCTGACATCGAGTTCGCCGCCGTCGGGCAACGCATGTGTACGGCGAATCGCCAGCACGCAGCCGCATGTTTGCGTGCCGATGATAATCGCGCGATGTGCTTCCTTTAATGTGGCGGCGAATATTTCGGCGGCGCTCGACGTGCGCGCGCTTGTGAGCAGCACGACGGGCGCGCGAAAGCGTGCGGCTGTGTCTGCCGCGAGCAGCAGAGCGCGGCGCGTTTGCGGCGCGAAGGCCGCGCGTCCCGTGCGATCCGTAAATTGTCCGAGACTCGTTCCCGCGTCCAGAAAAGCGGATGCTATTTCCGTCATCGCTTCTGCTTCGCCGCCGCCGTTGTCGCGTAAATCTATGACGAGGCCGGAAGCGCGATGCAAATCGTTTGTCATGCGGCGCGCGAAATCGACGGCGACGGATTCGCTGAAGGCATCGAACTGCACGACGCTGAATCCGCCGCGCACGCGCTTGACGCGCAGCGCTTGAACGCGCTCGCGTTGTTCGCGTTGAAGCGTTGCTTCGCGTTCTGCGCCTTTGCCGTCGAGCCATGCGACTTTTACGTTCGTGCCTGCCGCGCCGTCGAAGAGTCCGGCAATGGCGCGCAAGCGTGTCGCCTGAATCGTCGAGGAATTCAGGCCGTCGTTTAATCTGCGCTCGAACAAAACGCGCGCCGGTTTATTGTCGATGCGCGAGATAACATCGCCCGCGCGAAGGCCAACGCGCGCCGCCGCCGAATTTGGTTCGACGTTTGTGACGATTGGCTCGCCTGCTATTTCGCGCACGGAGACGCCGACGCTTGTGACGCGCGGATGACGCCAATCGTATTTTTCATTCGGCGCATAAACTCTCGTGTGCGCGTCTCGCAGAGCGGCGATCATCCGGCGCATGACCGCGTACAACTCTGCATTGTTTTCGGCTGTAGCGGCTAAAGCGCGAAACTTTTTGCGCTGCGCCTGCCAATCGACGCCGTGAAAACTATCGTCGTAATAACGCTCGCTGATCGTTTCCCACACATCATCGAAGACCGCGAGCCGTGCTTCAACACTCGCCGTTTCCTTCGCCGCCGCTGAAAAAGTAAAAGTGAGCAACGCAAAAAGCGCCAGCGCAAGCACGCATGTCTTCAGCGCGCAAGTCCCGCGTAAAAAATCCGCACGGCGTCGATTAAAAATCATCACTCGAATTTATTGAGACGGAAAACAAATCCAACATCGCAAATTAATTTACTTTGTTCGGGTTCAGCGGGCGGCGAAAATTGTAGCGAAGCAAAATACGCACGGGGACGGGAATGCCGTCGCGCATCGCCGGACGAAAATGCAGTTGGCGGACGGTGTCGATGGTCGCGTCGTCGAGGCCGAAGCCAGCCCAACGCACAATCGACACGCTCGCCACTTCGCCGCTTGCATCGATGTCTACGGATGCGTCCACAGTGGCTTCCGCTTCGGCTGCCGCCGCCGTCGAAGGATACGGCGGGCGCAATCTTCGGTAAGGCTGCGGCGCGCGAAAGTTTTTGGCGGCGGGCGCGTCTTCAGCGGGAGCGTCTTCGTAGACGACGGCGTGCGCGGCGTTTGTCGGTTTTTGCGCGCGGCTTTTAATTTCTTCGCTGAAAAATTCCTCAAACGCGCGCGTGTAATTGTCGGCGCGGCGATTCATTTCGGCGATCAATTGTTTTTCGGCGTTGGCGGGAGCGCTGGATTCAAAGTGCGTGCGGTTCCACATCAGAAGTTTGCCCGTCGCGGCGCTGACGACGAAGACGGATGCGTAAGCCTCGAAGTAATCTGTTTTAGTCGAGGGCGAGCGGCGCAAAGTTTGGGCATCGCCCGTGATGAAGAAATCGCAGCCGATGGCTGCGCCTAGATCGCGCGCTTCAGCAAGCGTCATGTTGAGCGAATTTTTGTAGCCCGCGCCGCGCGCGGCGGCGCGCACAAGCGAGCGATCCATCAATATTAATTTTGCATCTGCGGCAAGCGCTGCGTGCAACGCTTCGGACGCGCGTGCGGCTGTCTCCGTGTCGCCGAAATCAAGCACGGCGACGTTAATGCGCCGCGACGTTTGACGCGCAACGGAAAAAGCGCTCGCTTCATTCGCGCATGAAACGCAGAGGCACAAAAAAGCGGCGACGGCAATAACAATGTGTGAGATTAAGAAGTGACGAGATTTCATCGTGCTGTTGCGGCAGTGGCGGGCGCAGTCCGGTGATAAAGCGCGTAGACTTCATTTTTTACTTCGGGCGGAAAGCACACGCGGTGCAATTGATAGCCGCGCTGCAGCCCGCGCGCGACTTCGCTGACTTCGCTGATCTCGCGTATCGCAGGGCGCGCGTAGCCGTCCTCGACGTAGATGCGCGCCTTCGGTTCGGCGGCTTCCGGCGTGTAATAGGAATAGTAAGGCACGTCGCCCGCATGATCTTCGATAAAGTAATAAGCGGGCGCGAAGCCTCTGCGTTCAACCGCCTCGCGCGCGGCTTGCAGGAACCCTGCGCGCTCTGCTTCGGGCATGTCCAGATCAATCGCTTTGAAGAGACGGCGATCAACGAAGCGATTGCTCAAATCGCGCAGCACGGAATCGTCTGCGCGCTGCCACTGCTTGACGTGAAAGAGCACATCGGAATCGTCCATCTCCAGATGCTCCGCAAGCGTCAGCGGTTCGCGGTGCAGAACCTTCTGAAAGGCAGTGCCCGGCGCGCACCAAACATCCTTGCCCGCCGCCGCGAGTTCAACCGCGCGCCTCAAAATCGAGCGCAGCACGGCTTCGGCGCTTCGCAAGGTGCGGTGAAAGTAAACTTGGCGAAACATATAATAACGAGCCTGCAAATATTCTTCGACGGCGTAAAGACCGCGCGCCGCAACGTAAATGCGATCATTCGCTTCGTCAATCTGCAAGGCGTTGATAATCCATTCGAGATCGTATATGCCGTACTTTGCGCCGGTCATCAAGGAGTCGCGCAAAAGATAATCCATGCGGTCAACGTCCAACTGCGAGGATACGAGTTGCGCGAGCGCCGCCGGTTGAAACTTGCCTTCGATAATATCGGCGACGCGGCGCGGCAAAGTGGGCGCGTAAGCCTTCAGTATTTGCCCGATTTCCGTTTCATCGCTGAGCACCGCACGAACCGTCCACGCTTCGTGATGAAAGCCCAAGACCTTCTCCGTCACATGCGAAAATGAACCATGCCCGACATCGTGCAGCAGCGCGGCGGCGCGCGCGGCGGCGCGGTCTTCCTCGCTAATCGAACGGCTTTCGCCGAGCCTATCGAGCACGCGCGTCATCAAATGCAGCACGCCCAAGCTGTGGGCAAAACGCGAGTGCTCCGCGCCCTGATAAGTATAAAGCGCCAGCCCCAATTGCTTGATCCGCCGCAGCCGCTGAAACTCCGACGCGTCGATCAACCGCACCATCAACAAGCCTTCGTCCGTGTCCGTCCGAAGCCGTATAATATTATGCACAGGGTCTCGGTAAATGCGTTCCGACACAACCGTGTCTCCTTATAAGATTTTGTTACCGTTAATCCGTTGTGCGATGAATCGGACGAGGGCGACAGTCATTGAGCGCGAGATTAAGTCTATCATAAAGCCGCTACCAATATTCTTTCTCCGGCGTTGCTGCTTGAGCATTCAAAATGCGTTTTGCGGTCATAAGGACGTTTCATAAAGTTTTGCGAAGATGCGGCAAAGTGCGGCATGTGCAAACTGGCTTGCGTAGGAAGCGCAATTATCCAAAATTCTTTATAAATCGGGCGGACATCCGAAATTTCGTATCCTCTTAATGCCAGAAGACCTTTTTGCTTCGGGTGTAATATGGCTAAGTTTATTTATTAGACTACTTTGCAGTGACTGCTTGGTTTTATGGCACCGCTGGCCTTGTAGTTGCCTTAAATGTTGCGAAAGTTGTGTAGGTGCTTCGTTAAAACCCGAACGCGTCAAATTTCAGTTCCCATTCGTTCTAATGCTTTTGGAGTCATAGGAGGCTCTCTCATTATGTCATTTTTGACCCAACGCGTAACTATCAAGTGTAGCGCACATGCGATCACTGTTTTTTTTGCGCTCGTCTTACTAGTAATTCCGACACACGCTCAGGTTACGACCGGAAACGTGCGCGGCATCGTCAAAGACCAGAGCGGCGGCGTCGTTCCAAATGCCACCGTTACCATTACTGATCCGAGAACCAGCACCGGCACTACTGTGCAGACCACCGGCGAAGGCGAGTATCAGTTCAACAACTTGCTCGTCGGTGATTACATCGTCACCGTAACGGCTCCAAACTTCTCGAGACTCACGCTGTCCGATGTCCGCGTCGAGTTGAATAAAACAACAGACGTTCCGACCGCTCTGTCGGTCGGCGAAGCCAGCGCCACGGTTGAGGTCTCGGCGGGCGGCGCGGAGCTTGTAGATACGACTACGACAAATCTTGCCAAGCAATTTAACGAACGGCAGGTCGTCGAGTTGGCGCAGACCGATTCCGGTCTCGGCGTTTATAATCTTGCGCTGACTGCTCCGAATGTATCATCGAGCGGCGGCGTCGGCGTCGGTTCCGGCGGTTCCGTCGGCGGCCAGCGTCCGCGCAACAATAACTTCGTCGTTGACGGCATTGACAACAACGACAAAGGTGTTACCGGCCCACAAGTTTATATTTCGCCGGATACGATTTCAGAGTTTTCGCTGCTCCAGAATCAATACTCCGCCGAGTTTGCACGCTCTACCGGCGGCCAGTTCATTGTTACTACGAAGAGCGGCACGAACGATTTTCATGGCGAAGCCTATGACTACTTCCGCAACCGTAAGCTGAATGCGCTCGATACGCTTCAAAAGAATGCCGGTGTGGTGCGTAGCACAAGTGCCGGAGACAGTTCGCTGCCGCGCTTTGACCGCAACCGCTACGGCTTCAATATTGGTGGCCCCATCTATCTTCCGCGCTTTGGCGAAGGCGGCAAGTCTTACAAGAGCGGTAAAGACAAGCTCTTCTTTTTTTCGAGCTATGAAACAATCGGGGTAGGTCAGGCGGGCGGTGCTGGTGCTATCACGGCGCCGACTGCTGCCGGATTGGGTATCATTAATTCATTCCCCGGATTCTCTGCCACAAACCTGAGTATTTTTAATCGGTTTTCGCCGCGTGCGGCAGCAAACGACGCCGGGTCTATCCAGCTATGTACTTCGCCTCGGGATCTGAACACCGGCCGATGCCCGAACAATAGCTTTGTTAGTGTTCCGATCGGCAATGTTTCTATTCCGTCGCCGAGTTTCTCTAACAATCGCAACTTCGTTGCCAACATCGATTTCACACAAAGCAGCAAGACGCAGCAGCGCGCACGTTTTATCTATAACCGCTTTCGCGCCATCGACGCTAACGCCTCGCTGCCTCAGTTCTTCGCCCCGGCACCTGTCGACTCAAGGCTGTTTTCTTATACACTGACGCACAGCTTTTCGTCGCAGTTGACGAACGAAACACGTCTGGCTTATCGCCGCAACGTCCAGGTCACGCCGGTAGGGAACTTTACGTTCCCAGGTCTTGATCAATTCCCGAACATCGGTTTGGGTGAATTGGGCTTTGATATCGGGCCTGACGGGAATGCGCCGCAGAGTGCCGTTGAAAATAACTATCAAGTTGTCAATAACTTGAGTTATCTGGCCGGTGCCAACTCGATGAAGTTCGGCGGCGATTTTCGCAAACTGATTTCCCCGCAGGTATTCGTACAGCGCCAGCGCGGTGATTTCCAGTTCAATAATCTGGATACTTTCTTGCGCGACATCAGCCCCGAATTTGCCGAGCGCAACGTCGGCGGCGGCACTTACTTCGGCGACCAGCGATTGCTGTTCCTCTTCGCCCAGGATGATTACAGAGTCCGCCCGAATCTAACGCTTAATTTGGGTTTGAACTACGCGTATCAGCAAGTGCCCTTTAGCGCCAGGCGGCAAGACGTGAATGCGCTTTCGTCGGTTCCCGGCTTGATCGATTTTCGCAGTCCGCGAGCGCAGAAGAAGAATTTCGGGCCGAGAGTCGGTTTCGCCTACTCGCCGAACTTTACTTCCGGCCTCTTGGGACGTGCCTTCGGAAGTAACGGCAAGACTTCGATCCGCGCCGGATTCTCACTAGCGTATGATGTGATCTTCGATAATATCTACATCCTGTCATCGCCGCCGCAGGCTCAACAAACAATTGACGTTGAGCCGGGACAACTTAACTTCTTGGCGCGCGGCGGTATTCCGAACATCGGAGGTAACGGCGCTCCTTTGACTGCGGCTCAGGCGCGCGCAGCAACCGGTTCTTTCATTCCCGACCAACAAGTGCCATACGCGATCACGTATACGGGCAGCATTCAACGGCAGTTCCAGAAGGATTATTCCGTTGAAGTTCGCTATCTGCATACGCGGGGCATTCACTTGCTGACGCAAAACCGCATCAACCGCCAGACGAAGACATTCAATGGCCCGGGTGGATTTTTGCCGACATTTTTGAGCGCGCCATCACAAGCCCAGCTCGATGCGATGACGACGACTCTCGCGCAAATCAATGCACGGTCGAGCTTTGTGCCGAGATTTGCCAACGCCGGATTCGGATCAGGTAATTTGGTTTCCTTTGAATCAAATGGTAATTCATCGTATGACGCCGGTTCTGTTCTGCTGACGCGCCGCTTCACACGCGGATTCCAGGGGTCGGCAGCTTATACATATAGTCACTTGATTGACGATACGACCGCCGAGGTGTTCAGCACCGTGCTTTCACCACGCCGCGTTCAGGACTTCCAGAATCTACGCACCGAGCGTGCCGATTCTGCTCTTGACCGTCGTCATCGCTTCGTCGTTTCCACGCTCTACGAGTTGCCGTTCTTCAATAAGAGTTCAAATAGTCTCTTGCGCGCAACGCTCGGGGGACTTGAGTTGACCGGAACTTACACGGCTGAATCCGGTGAAAAAGCGACGGTTCGGAGCGGTATTGACACCAATCGTAATGGAGATAGTGCCGGCGACCGCACGATCATCAATACGAGCGGTGTAATTGGTACGGGCAGCACTGTTACAGCTTTGAGGAACGCTGCGGGCGATACTGTCGCTTACCTGGCTAATAATCCGAACGCACAGTACATTCAAGCGGGTGCGGGCGCGCTTGCCAATGCAGGCCGCAACAACCTGCAACTGCCGGGCATCAATAACCTCGACTTCTCGATTCTCAAGAACATCCGGTTTGGGGAAGTCAAGCGCATACAGTTGCGTGGCGACTTCTTCAATTTCCCGAACCATCCGCAGTACACTCCCGGTTCGGTTAACGGTGGAGAAGCAACCAGCACCACCTCTACGGCTATTCAGGGTCTGAACACCGTCGGGTTAAGCCCAACGACCTTCAACCGTCCGAATCAAGTCTTCAGCAGCCATCCGCGCACCGCCCAGATAGTCGTGAAGTTCATCTTCTGATTCGTGATGACGGCGGCTCTCATGTCGCAATGCTCACGATCATTTCAAGGAGTGGCGGTTTACCGCCACTCCTTTTTGTTTTGCCGGACAATTGAATCCGGCTCATTAAAAGTATCAGCGTTGTTTTGGGACAGGCTTAAATTAAAGTGTGTCTAAGGCGCGTTGCGGTGAGCGATGAATTGAATGAGTGGAACTGCGAAAACTTGATCAAAGAAAGTCTAGCAAGTGACCCATCTTTTCTTTCTTCGTGTTCAGATAGCGCCGCGATGCTTCTTGTGATTCGACTTCGATGGAGACGCGTTCGACGACGTGCAGTCCGGCTTCTTCGAGGGCGCGAATCTTGAGTGGATTGTTCGAGAGCAAGCGCACTTGGCAGAGTCCTAAGTCGAAAAGGATTTCGGCGCACTGCTTATACTCGCGCAGATCGACGGCGAGGCCGAGTCGTTCGTTGGCTTCAACGGTGTCGGCTCCTTCGTCCTGCAACGCATAGGCGCGAATCTTGTTGATGATGCCGATGCCGCGCCCTTCCTGCTGTTGATAAACGATAGCGCCGCGTCCTTCCGCTTCGATCATCTCCATCGCGCGGTGTAATTGACGCCCGCAATCGCATTTCGTCGAGCCGAACACGTCGCCCGTCAAGCACTGCGAATGAATGCGCACGAGGGTCGGAATCTCCGGGCGCAATTCGCCTTTGAAAAGCACGACGAATTCTTCATCGCTCGTCCGCGAGCGGTATCCGGCAAGCTTGAACTCGCCCGCTTCGGTCGGTAAATTCGCCAGCGCCACGCGCTCGATTGAAAGTTCGCGCGATGATTGCGCGCAGGCGGCGCCCGCCGCTTCTGTTTCGTTTTCCAATTCACTTGCTCCCAAGCATTTGCAGATTTCGATAGGCTCTTTGTTTTCCTTCGCGCCGAAACGAATCGGCAGAAGACGCTTCAACGTTTCGCCGATTCCCGACGGCCTGCCGAACAAATGGACAATCAAGACTACCTTAATTATAAAAGTAACGCGACGCACGCGACAACCCGTCTGCCCGCCGCACGCTCCGCGCGGCGTCCGACGCGAGTGACTCCCCTGTGAATCTTCCGGCTAATCATAAGCGTTGCCGATGCGTGTCCGCACGCGCTAAGATAAGCGTCAGGCGCGAGCCGTAAACGGATTGCAAATTAAGCACGCGCTCACTAAAACTTTAGCCAGCTTGCGCGCGATTTCTACTTTACCGCTGAACAAAACATGCCGGACGAATTTCCCGATAGAGAAATTTCCGAAACGCCGCAACGCAGCAGCAACGGCGACGCGGGTGAGCGCCGCCCCGCGCTCGTTTTTCTGCGCGGCGAACTGCTCGCCGTCCCGATTCCTCTCGAACGCGACGAAGTGATTCTAGGCCGCGCGCTCGAAGCAGATGTGCGCGTCAACGACGCCCGCGCCTCGCGCCTGCACGCGCGCATCACCACAGAGCACAATCCTTTGACAAGCGAAACGGAGTGCCGCGTCGCAGACTTAGGCTCGACCAACGGCACATATCTCAACGGGCGTCTCGTCACGGAGGCGCTGCTTCTGCGCGACGGCGACAAACTAATTATCGGCGAGCACATCATGCGCTTCGAGATGCTCGACGAAATTGACAGAGAGTTTCACAGGCAGATTCATCGCCTGCTGGTGCATGATGAACTGACGGGACTTTTGACAAGCAAATCCTTTTTCTCGGAACTGCGCCGTGAAGCCGCCCGCGCCGAATTTGAAACGCGCCCGTTCTGCGTGCTGATGATGGACTTGGATCATTTCAAACTCGTCAACGACACCTATGGTCACATGGTCGGCAGCCTGACGCTCGAACATGTCGGCGGGTGTATCACGCACGCACTGCGCGCGGGCGATGTCGCGGCGCGTTTCGGCGGCGAAGAGTTTGCCGCGTTCCTGCTCGACGCAGATTGCGCGCAGGGGATTATTGCTGCCGAACGCGTGCGCGCCGCCGTTGAGCAATACCTCTTTCCCGCCGCAACGCGCCCGGACGTGAACGGCGAAGCGCCGACGCACCACATTACGATCAGCATCGGCGTCGCCGAATTTCCACGCGACGCGCGCGACCCGATTGAACTCGTCGAGTTGGCCGACTCCGCCCTGTACAGCGCCAAACGCAACGGGCGCAACCGCGTCTGCGCTTACCAATCGGCTGCACCCGAAACAACCGTCGAGGAGCCGGGTTCGTCTTGGCAAATCTAAGAAACAACTTTCTCCCACGCCGCTATTAAATTCTATTACCATGAAAAGCCGCGCTCGCTTATTGCGGCTGCAATGGCAAAAACAAATCTTCGCGGAATGGAAAACACTGTGAACAGGAAAACAGGATTGCCGATGCCCGCGCTTCTTTTTTGCGCCGGATTGATTTTTGTTTTTGCCGCCGCCACAAAAATCGTTTGCGCGCAGGAAAGGCTACAGCCGCCGCAAACCGTAACGCAAACGCCCGTTGCCGCCGCCGCACCGCCGAACGCCGCCGCGCCAACTTTGCGAATTCATCAAACGCTTTCCACGAACAGCCTTTCACCTTCTTCAACTTTCCTGCTTCTTCAATTACGACGGACGGCGACTCACGAATCCGCGCCCACAGCTTTTTTGCAACCCGCAGACATCCGATGCGTTTAAGAAATCAACCGGCCTGTTGCCTGTCATGGGCCGCCGTGCTTCAATCCATTCGGTTGCGCCTCTGCGGATAGTCGCGTTATGCTCGTTAAAGACAAACGGTTATGTTTTCGAGCATCGCAAGATAGCCGGAAAATTTCGTGCTGATATTCAATGTGCTGATATACAAAACTACGTGAGCGCCAGACTAAATCTCGCCAGCATTCCTTTTCGCAATCGCACGCTGCCTTGGACAATCGCGGTGGCGATTACGTGCGTTTCCTTGCTCGCGCTCTTTTTAATTCTGCGCGAAAGCAATGCACAGAACGCGCAGGCGGACATCGTTGAGCGCGATTATAAAAATCTGACATTGCAGGCCGACGCTTTACAGTTGCAAGCCAAGGAAGTCAAAGGCGCTCTCTCGCCGGATCAACTGCGCGCGTTGCAGGACGCGCACGCGCTCGTTGACCGCAAGCATTTCTCTTGGTCGAAACTCTTCGCAGACCTCGAAGCGGTGCTGCCCGCCAGCGTCCGCGTCACGCGCATCAACGTGCGCGATGTCGTCACGCTTCGCGGCGAGCAAACTTATGCGGAACTAGACCTTGCGGTAATCGGCAAAAATACGGACGACGTGACGGAGATGATTTCCGGGATGGATCGCTCCGGCGTTTTTCAAGCCGAGCCGCTCTCGCAAAATCCCGTTAAGGAACGAAATCAAAGCGGCACGGAGTGGACGCTGAAAATTTATTACAGGCCGCGCGGATCAGGCGCGCCGACTGCCGATGCTGACGCCGCCGCTGACAACAGCGCGCCGCCCGCGCCCGATGCAACAATCTACGCGCTCACAAAAGCGGGAGACCGAATAAAGCAATGAGCAATCCGGCTCCGACAGAAAGGGACATGGCTGCGACGAACGCTCGCCGCACAGAACCTTTGCACGTGCGCCTTGAAAAGCTGCTCGGCTTAAACGAGCAAAGCATTGTCGGCGTGCCTGAAATCGCTGCGCTCGCCGCAAGTTTCGTGATGCTGCTTGCCGTCGGCTTCGCTTACTTTTACTCGCTCACTCCGGCGCGCGCGCGCCTCGAAGATTTGCAGCGCAAGCGCACGCAATTGCAACTGCGTTTGCGCGACTCGCAGGAAGGCGTTAAGCGCAACACGGACACGCAGTCAACCGTCGCGGAGATCGGCGAAAGCCTGCAAAACTTTGAAGCGCATTATCTGGCAGGCCGCACTCAAGGGCGCACTGCTTTGATCGACGGCTTGAACGCCTTGATTCGCCGCAACAACGCGCGCGTCAGCACAGGCTTTTCGTTTGCCGCGCTCGATGCGTTCGAGGCAAACAATCAAACGCGCGCGTCCACGAAAACAGCCGCCAAAGGGCAAACGAGTTTTCCGGGCGTCGCCGTCAGCGTCACGGTCGAAGGCCAATACGCGAATCTGCGACATCTCATACGCGACATCGAAGCGAATAATCAATTCATCATCATCAACGCCGTCGAACTGCAAAGCGTCACGGATGTCGCCGCTTCGCGCGTCGCGTCGGTTCCCTTCGGCGGCGTTACTCCCGGCGGATCAAGCGCGACGGGAGCAGTGCCGGGAGCAGCCGCCGCCGCCGCGCGCCAGACCTTCGTCAGCCTGCGCCTAGACATAACGGATTATTTCCGCCGCGACGCTTCGATAATCAACAGCAGCACCACGACGAGTTCCGACTCGACTATAACAACAACTACGCCAGCGGCGCGCGGCACACGTTAATTCGCGCGAAGCCTTTTATCGCACATGGCAACACGAACCGAAGAAACTCCATCGACTCTGGAACGCTACAAGCCTTTCATTGCCATCGGCGCGGTTGCCATCGCGTTCATTATGATCGTGCGCATGTTCTTCTTCGGCGATTCGCCGTCTTCCAACTCGAACAATAAGAAACGCGCCACGACTAAATCGGTAATCTCCACATCTTCATCACGCGCGACGACGATCAACGACGCGCCGACTCTTTCGCCGTCCCAACTCCGCGAACAAAAAGAAGAATATGTGCCGACGCCCATCGCTTACGAACCCTTCGCGCCGTCGATGCACGAAGTCGGGCGCAACATCTTCGCGTTTTACGTGCCGCCGCCGCAGCCTGTGAAAACTTCTCCGCCTATGTCTGTTGCGGTTGCTACTCCCGCGCCGACACCGCCCCCGCCGCCGTTGATACTCGCGTCCATATCGCCCTCGAACGTCTTCGCGCGCACAGGCGATTTCACGCTCGAAGTCACGGGCGACAAGTTTACTCCGGCAGCGCGCATCAACATGGACGGGCGCGACTTGGCGACGCGCTTTATCAGCCCGCAACAGCTTTCCGCCACTGTGCCAGCTTCTTTGATTGCCGGAGACGGCGCGCGTACAGTCAAAGTCCAAACGCCCGACGGCGTGCTTTTCTCCAACACCGGGACGCTCAATGTGCAGCCGCCGCCTGTACCCAACTATACCTACGTCGGCATCATCGGCGGCCCACGTTACAATGATACGGCTGTCTTAAAAGATAAAAACGGTAACGATCTTTTGAACGTGCAGCGCGGCGACATCGTCGGCGGGCGTTTCCGCATCACAAGCATTTCCGAGCGCGAACTCGTGCTCACGGATACCAGCCTGCGCGTCAAACACACGCTCGCATTCACGGGCGATGCGGCAAGCAGTAATCCATCGGGGCGCAACGGCCCGACTGCGCCGCAGCGTCCTGTTCAATCCGACGATGATGAGCCATAAAACCGATAAAGAAAACGACGGCATGAATATCGCCGCTGCCGCTTCGAGCGCCGATGATCTTCGCCTGCGCGTGATGCGTGAAAGACGAAGCGAAGGCGGCTACACGCTCGTCGCGCTGCTGGCGCTAATGACGATCTTCGCCATTCTCGCAATGGCTGTCGCGCCGAGCATTCGACAACAAAATCTGCGCGCCAAGGAAGCCGAAGCCATCGCGCGCGGCGAAGAAGTTGCCGAAGCGATACGCGTTTATGTGCTGTATCATCCGGGCAACCTACCGACTTCGATGGCTCAATTGCTCGAAGGCGTTTCACGCGGCGGCACAAAGAAAATTCAAATCCTGCGCGCGGAAGCGGCCATTGACCCGCTGACCGGCGGCGAGTGGCGTTTGATTCAAACAAGCAATCCGGCAGTAATTGATTTCGTGCGCGCGGTCACGACGTATGCAGGCACAAAGCCACCGATTACGACCAATCCGAAAACTCTGATACTTGCACGAGGGATTCCGCAGGTCGTTCCGATACTAGATATTAAATCGAGCAATGATTCTTCAAGCAGCCGCGGCGATGATGACACGGGCGAAACGGAAGGCCCGTTTATCGGTGTCGCAAGCCGCGACAAACGCGATTCCGTGATGACCTATTACGGCATCGATTATCATCGCGGATGGATTTTTACTCCTGCCATCAATCCGCGTTGTGACTCATCACCGTCTTCATGCGAATAGCCTTCATGCGTCTCGCGTCAACGAATACACGCGCGCTTATTTCATCGCACACAAAATAAATCCGCTTCCTTCGACCATGCTTAAACGATAATTGAGACTGCTTCATCGGGCATCGCTCACCGTGCTTCGATAAAAAAATCTTCAAACAAGAATAATTTATTGACATCGAACGCGTTTACGTTTATATACCAAGATGTTGTGCGCCGCTTACGCTAGGCCACAAGAGCAAAGCAAGCACAGTATCTTGTGGTTATAGCCTCAAACAAAAAAGGAGCAGCAACAACCTATGGCAACAAAAAAAGCAGCAGGTAAGTCCTCTTCAAAGTCTTCCGGTAAATCATCGGCGAAGAAATCGTCGGGTGCATCGAAAGGCGCAGCAAAGAAGAGCAGTTCCAAAGGTGGAGCGAAAAAGGGCGGAGCGAAAAAGGGCGCCTCAAAAGGCGGCTCGAAAGGTAGCTCCAAGAGTAGCTCGAAGAAGTAACTCGAACCTACACGGTAAGACATTAACCTTCCATAGGCGCACGCAACAAACTACGGCCAGCTTAACCGATGGCCTTTCAAATGGAACGGCAACTTGCTTGATATAAGCAACGCGCCGTTCCTTTTCTTTTATCTTCTTTATCCTTGCGCCGCCTGCATATTGTTTCGTATGCTCGCCCGAAGATAGGCGCTGATAAAAATGAGTGCTGATAAAAACAAAAGTGGAAAGGCGGGCGACGAAAAATGCGCGAGATGGACGAAAGACCCTGGGGGCGTTACGAAGTTTTAGAAGAACGCCCCGGCTACAAAGTAAAAATAATCGAAGTCAAACCCGGCGCGCGCCTCAGCCTGCAACGCCACGCGCGCCGCGCCGAACACTGGGTCGTCGTCGAAGGAGTCGCCGACGTTGTGTGCGGCGAACATGAATTAAAGGTTCAGGTTGGCGAGCACATACACATTCCGCTCGGCGCAAACCATCGCCTCGGCAACAGCACGAACGAGCCTCTCGCGCTCATTGAAGTGCAGCTCGGCGACTATCTCGGCGAAGACGACATCGTGCGTCTCGAAGACGATTACAAAAGATAGTGGTCAGTGGTCGGTTGTCAGTGGGCAGCACATAAGGCCGTTCGTTCACCGCTCTGTTATTTGTCATGCTTACTGACCACCCGCTGCTGACCACTGCTCACTGACCACTTTTCTTATGCTAAGTGTCGCGCTTGTCGAGCCGGAGATTCCGCCGAACACGGGAAACATCGCGCGGCTGTGCGCGGCGACACGCACGCCGCTGCATATTGTCGGCGCAACCGGCTTTCGTCTTGACGCGGCGGCGGTTCGTCGCGCCGGATTGGACTACTGGCCGGAAGTCGATCTGCATCGCCATCTGGATTTGAACAGGCTTGCGGAAACTCTGCCTGATGCGCGTTTCGTATACCTTTCAACCAAGGCTGAAATTTCCTATACGGCATGGCGCTACGACGCGAACGATTGCCTTGTGTTCGGCAGGGAAACGCGCGGCCTGCCCGAAGAACTTTTGCGCGCGAATTGGGACAGATGCCTGACGATCCCTATGCTCAACCCGAAGATACGCAGCCTCAACCTTGCCACCTCCGTCGCCATCGTTCTCTACGAAGCTCTCCGACAACTCGGCACAATCAAGT